>JASJED010000064.1 GCA_030065585.1 Desulfobacterales bacterium
CGGCGGTTCTGGCATCTACAGGCCATCCGCTGGATGGTGCGGCCTTCCATCGCGGCCCCCGCGCGGATGCTGGAAATCGGCTGTGGTACGGGTCATGCGCTGGACTGGGTTCAACGCCATTTCCGCCCGCGGCACTTGACGGCGGTCGATCTGGACATGCGCATGCTCGCGGCGGCATCAGAGCGTCGCCCAACGACCGGTCACGATCCGGCCGCGCTGGCGTGTGCCGACGCGTCCCGTCTGCCCTTTGCCGACGATGTATTCGATGCGGTGGTCGGTTTCGGATTTCTGCACCATGTGCCGCACTGGCAAAAGGCCCTCGCGGAGGTGGCCCGGATTCTAAGGCCGGGCGGCACCTATTATATCGAAGAATTCTACCCGGCCCTCTACCAGAACCAACTTACGCGGTATCTGCTTCGACATCCGGAAGAAAATCGTTTCGAAAGCAGCGACCTGCATGCCGCTCTGGCGTCGAATGCCTTCACGCTGGCGGCCACCTTCGAATGGCGACCTTTCTATGTATTGGCGGTGGCCCGGTACCGCACAAAGGCATCTACAAACCGGTAGGATTTCGGTATGGAAGTTGTCCCAAAAATTTTCAGAAAAACATCGCTATCGGGATCGGTATCGAAAGACAATTTTGCGCATTGGCTAAAAAGACGGGGACCTGTCGATCCCGATACCGATTCCGACCCCGAATAGCTTTTCAAGCGGCACTTTTTCTGACAGATGCTTTAAACCCTCCTCACCCAGGCGAAGATCCGAAAGATCCGACCCATCCGGTGTTCGCCTTGCATTGATGTCCGCAAAGGGCATTTATTCCCAGCTGTGACGTTATCCACAGGCCATTCTTCGAAGGGAGCTCACCGAGACCGGCTATTTCTGCGCAGGGAGGCTTAGACCAGCAGGCTAGGGGCCACGATCGCGAACAGGACCAGGGGATAGTAGCTGGCCAGATTGAAAAGACGCATGGCATCGGCTTTGCGGGCGGAGCCGTGCAACTGCCAGGCCGGCCACAGCAGCAGGCCGACGCCGGCTGCGACCGAGGCGCTCAGGGGCAGCACGCCGAAATGCGCCGGTGAGAGCCGGAACAAGAGCAGATTGGCCGCAACGGCCAGGAAGAGCGCGCCCAGAATGATGTCGCGGGTTTTGTCCAGGCCGAAGATGACCGGGATCGTGCGTGCGCCGAAACGACGATCTTCTTCGATGTCGGTCCAGTCGTTGGGGGCGTTCTGGCCGCCGATTTCCCAGAGGAAAACCACCACAAACAGCAACACGAGAAAAAACACGGAGGGTCGTGGGTCGACGGCCAGGACCGCTGCCAGGGACCCCGTGCTTTTGACCGCCCCGCTGACAAAGACCCGGTAGGGGCTCACGCGCCACATGACACAGTAGAGGGTTTCGAGGGCGCAGCCGGCGGCGAAAATGACCAGGCATACAGGGTTCAGCCAGTAGGCCCCGGCGGCGGCCACGATGCCCCAGCCGACGGCCCAGAGAACCCCCGCGCGCAAGGACAGCACGCCCTGGGCCATGGGGTGGCGCACCAGCAGAGCGTCCAAATCATCGGCGTGGACGTCCCCCTGAAAACCGCCGGCCTCGAGTTTGGCTTTATCGGAGCGGTAGCCCACGATGTCGTTCAGGGCGTAGACGGCGGTGTAGCCGGCAAAGACCGTCACCAGACCAACCAGGATGATCGACCAGGACGGGTAGGCTCCCAGGTATAAGAGGGCTGCCCAGCAAGGGGTCGTCATATCGATCAGCCCATGGGGGGTCCGGGACAGGGCCCAGAAAAGCTTCAAACGTTTGGCACCGTTGGGGTTGGGTGGATTTTTCGAGGCAGGCAATGGTCGTGATCCGATCGTGATATCCGCCGCGCAGGGTCGTCATCGATACAGGTGGGGGGTGCCCCCCACCGGGCGCCTCCTTGCGGCCGTCCGTGCTATGGTGACCGCGCCGTTTCCCATAGCATGCGGGGTGTGGAGCGTCAACGGTCCGGAGATGATCCGATCGAGCCCAATCGTTTATCAGAAGTCGGTTAGGGCCGAAAAGGAGCCAGCGCTTCGTCGCTGCAATGACGGGCAAAATCCAGGATCCAGGGCGCATAGCGGCCCAGGCGAAAGATCTGGGCCATGGCCCGGGGGACGTTCAGCCTGCCGATCTCCGGATCGGCGCGGACCAGGATGCGGGGCATCAAAAGGGCATTGACATAGGGAATGCCGTGGTCGCGGCAATAGGCGGCCCCCCGACCGTCGTCCATGAGGATGAAATGCCCGGCGCCGGCTAGGAAATGCTGGATGCATTCCCGTTCGCCCGCGCCCAAGCTGGCCAGGTTATGGTCTTCGGCCAGATTCGCGCTCGTCGGCAGCACTTCCAGCCTTCCCTGGGCGGTAATCCGCTGGAAACTATCGGCACCGGGATAACCGGGAACGGCCAGTTCCCGGTACGCGGCCGATCCGGTTCTGAGATGGTAATGCGCCACTGTAGTCTCTAGCCATCCGGACTTATAGAGCAGGATGGCGGAGGAGGCGTCGATGAGGATTGATTTCATGGCCACGGTTATCGGCGGCTGACAGGATCTAGAAAGACGGCCTCGTAAAACGTCCAAGTCTATTCTTAAGGCCCTCTTGTGCTGAAACCAAATCCAGCTGTTGAGATGCTTTCTATTGGAACAAATCCGTGCTGATGTAGCGCTCTCCGGTGCTGGCCAGGATCGCGACCATCTTGCGCCCGCGGCCTTCGGGGCGCGCCGCCATTTTGAGGGCCGCGGCCACGGCCGCCCCGGAAGAAATCCCGCCGAGGATGCCTTCCGTCTTGGCCAAGCGGCGGCCGGTTTCAAAGGCTTCGTCGTTGGTCACGGTAATTACCGTGTCGATCAGTTCGCGTTCGAGAACATCCGGCACGAACCCGGCCCCGATGCCTTGGATCTTATGGGGTCCGGGCGCCCCGCCGGAGAGTACCGGCGAGTCGGCCGGTTCGACGGCCGTGGTCAGAAAATCCGGTTTGCGCTCTTTCATCACCTGGCTCACACCGGTGAGCGTTCCACCGGTGCCCACCCCCGAGACGAGCATGTCCACGTCCCCGTTCATGTCGGTCCAGATTTCTTCGGCAGTGGTTTCCCGGTGAATTTGGGGGTTGGCCGGATTGGCGAACTGGTCGGGCATGAAGCTGTTGTCGCGCGCCTCCAAAATTTCCCGGGCCCGGGCGATGGCACCCTTCATCCCCTCGCTGCCGGGGGTCAGCACCAATTCGGCGCCCAAATGGGTCAACAGCTTGCGGCGTTCCTGGCTCATGGTTTCGGGCATCGTGAGACACAGGCGGTAGCCCCGGGCCGCACAGATAAAGGCCAGGGCAATGCCGGTATTGCCGCTGGTGGGTTCCACGATCAGGGTGTCGCTGTTGATCTGCCCTTGTGCTTCGGCGGCGGCAATCATCGAACCGGCGATGCGGTCTTTGACGCTGCCCAGGGGATTGAAGAATTCCAGTTTGGCGTAGATCTCGGCATCGCAATCGGCGGCGATGCGGTTCAGCCTGACCAGCGGGGTGCGACCGATGGTTTCCACGACGGAGGGGTGTCGGTTCATGGCGTTTCCTTGTTGAAGACCAGTTTGGGCGTTTCCAGCATCACACGGGTGTTGGGCGGGATCGATTCGGTGAGCCAGACGCTGCCGCCGATGGTGGAATTGGCGCCGATCACGGTATCGCCGCCCAGAATGGTGGCGCCGGAGTAAATGATCACGTTGTCTCCGATGGTCGGGTGGCGTTTCTTGTAGCGCAGCGTGTTGACCATCTCGCGCGGCAATGACAGGGCCCCCAGGGTTACGCCCTGATAGATGCGGACATTTTCGCCGATTTCGGTGGTCTCTCCGATCACGACACCGGTGCCGTGGTCGATGACGAATCGGGAGCCGATGCGGGCGCCGGGGTGGATGTCGATGCCGGTCAGGCTGTGGGCCTGTTCCGTCATGATCCGCGGCAGCAAAGGGACCTGCAGTTGATAGAGCTGGTGGGCCAGCCGGTAGACCGTCAAGGCATACATGCCGGGATAGCTGAAGATGATTTCGTCGAAACTCTTGGCGGCCGGATCGCCGTCAAAGCAGGCCTGGACGTCGTCGGCCAGGGTCTTGCGAATCGAAGGGATGGCGCTCAGAACCTTGAGGGCCACCTCGTAGCCGCGTTCGGTACCCCTCTGACAAGGCTTGTTGTAGCGAAAACAATCATGGCTGATGCTCAGGGTGACCTGCCGTGAGATCATGTCGAAGAGCTGCGAGACAGCCTGGCCCAAACTGTAGCTCAGATTGACGGGATCGAGTTTTTCGGGTGAAAAATAGCCCGGGAAAACGATCTGGCGGAACTTGTCGATGATCGCCACCACCGAATCGCGCGAGGGAATCGGATCGTATTCCACGTGGGTAAAGCATTTGACGTCATCACAGATGTGAATGATGTCTTCCGCGATCCGAGGCAGTTGTTCACGATAGCTCGATAGTGTTTCCGCCTCGCGGGTGCAGGCGTCCTTCATCAATTTGAGTTGGTCGTCCATGAGGATACGGACCTCGGGGTGCGTGTTACCGGAACAAGGCCAATATGGGGGCCTGGTTAACGGTTGTCAAACCAGGTGGGCCGGCGTCGGCGCTTTCGGGCCTAACCTTAAAGTCGCTTACCAAATTATGATCCTGACGGCTTGGTGAGAAGTTCGCGGGACGACCTGCGAAGCGCAAGGCGCGAAACTTCCCTTATGCAGGTCGCCACGACGAGGGCCGCACTTAACGACGAATCAGGCTTTTCTCACGAAACCATCAGACGTCGTTGGCCAGGTCGATGCCGTACTTTTTGATCCATTTCCAGATCGTCACCCGACTGACATTGAGCTGCTGGGCGGCCTGGGATTGATTGCCGCCGCAGGCGCGCAGGGCGGCCAGCAGTTTGTCGCGTCGGCCATCGGCGCCCGCGCCGGGTAACACGGGCCGGGCCGCCGTGGTTCGGGGTGCCGCCAGCCGCGGCGGCAGGTGCGCCGGCTCGATCCAGCCCCCCGGGCAGAGGACAAAGGCGTACTCCACGGCATTGCGCAGTTCGCGCACATTGCCGGGCCAGGGGTAGGCCAGGAGCATGTCCATGGCGCCGGGGGTCAAGCCGTTGATCTGTTTCGTGCCCCGGGCATTGTTGAGGGTGATGAAATGCTGCACCAAAAGCGGTAGATCGTCACTGCGGGCGCTCAGGGGCGGCATGTTCAACGGGAAAACATTGATGCGGAAAAACAGATCCTCCCGAAAAGCACCCTGGGCAATCAAGTCTTCCAGATGTTTGTTGGTGGCCGAAATGATGCGCACGTCGATGCGGATGGGTTTGTGGTCACCGACCCGCTCGATTTCTTTTTCTTCGAGCACGCGCAGGAGTTTGACCTGGGTGGCCAGGGGGATATCCCCGATTTCGTCCAGGAAGATGGTCCCCTCGTCGGCGGCTTCGAACCGGCCGATGCGCATGCGTTCGGCACCGGTGTAGGCCCCCTTGACATGGCCGAAAAGCTCGCTTTCCAGCAGGTTGGCATTCAGGGCCGCGCAGTTGACCTTGATGAACGGTTTGCCCCGGCGTGGTCCGGCCTCATGCACCGCGCGGGCCGCCAGCTCTTTGCCGGTACCGCTGGGTCCGTGAATCATCACCGGGGCATCGCTGCGGGCCACGTTGTCGATTAGTTCGAACAGCGTCTGCATGGGAGGGGAGTGGCCGATGATGCCATGAAAGTCGTCGTCCAGATGACAGCTCTGGCGCAGGGATATGATTTCCTGCTCCTGGCGCACGATTTCAGAGATGTCGGTCAGGGTTTCGATGGCACCCACCACCTGTCCGTTGTCGTCCTTGAGCACGGAGGCGTTTTTCATGATATTCAGCGCCCGCCCATTTTTGTCGGTGATCGTGCAGCGCTTGGCGCGCACCCGCTGGCGGACATACAGGCTGCACCAGTCCTCACCCGAACCGCGGCCATAGATCTGGCAGCCGGTGCAGTTGAGGATCCGGCAGTTCTGGCCCACCAGTTCTTCCGCCCGATAGCCGGTCAGCTTTTCGGCCGCCGGATTGACGTTCAGAATGGTCCCCCGGGCGTCCACCACCAGGAGGCCGTCGTGGAGGGTATTGACGATGGTTTCCCAGAAACTTGTTATGTCCATGACAAACCCTTTGGCTGTTAAGTGTTAAGGCTGAGATTTAACACTCGTTAACATAGTATTAACACTTCCCCTTGGCAAGGGCCGCGGACGCCGCTTTCGAACCGATCGCCTAATCTGGCCGGCGCCCTTTGCATTTGGGGGTTAATGCTTAATATTCCATTCTGGTCGACTGATATAGTGCTATCGGCGTCAGCCGGCGGTTTTTAGCACGCAAGTTCAATCCGGCGGAGGTGAATTCATGTGGGACTATACCGACAAGGTCAAGGAACATTTTCTCAACCCGCGCAACGTGGGGACGATCCACAATGCCGACGGCGTGGGCGAGGTGGGCTCGCTGGCCTGCGGCGATGCACTGACCCTTTACTTCAAGCTGGATGACGCCGGGCGCATCGCCGACGCCAAATTTCAGACCTTCGGCTGTGCCAGCGCGATTGCCTCGTCCTCGGCACTGACCGAGCTGATCATCGGCAAAACCCTGGAAGAGGCCGAGAAGCTGACCAACGAGGACATCGCCGCGTATCTGGGGGATTTGCCCAAGGAGAAAATGCACTGCTCCGTCATGGGCCAGGAGGCCCTCGAAAAGGCCATCGCCCAGTATCGGGGGGAGTCGGATCGGCAGGTCGAAGGCCAAATCGTGTGTGAATGTTTCGGCATTACGGACCGCGAAATCGAAAAAACCGTGCGGGAGCATCGCCTGACATCGATCGAGGATGTCACCGGCTACCTCAAGGCCGGCGGCGGCTGCGGGAACTGCCACGACAAGATCCAGCAGATCATGGATAACGTCTTCGGCCAGCCGGTGAGCATCCAGCCGCGCGCCAAGAAAATGACCAACATCCAGAAGATCAAGCTGATCGAGGAGACCCTTGAGCGCGAAATCCGGCCGACCCTGCGTCAGGACGGCGGTGACATCGAGCTGGTAGATGTGGAGGGCAGCCAGGTGGTCGTCAATCTGCGGGGAACCTGCGCTAGCTGCAGCAAGTCGCAGGTGACCCTCAAGAGTTATGTCGAAGCCAAGCTGCGCGAACTGGTCACGGATGATCTGGTCGTGGAGGAGAATCGCTTATGAAGACCGTTTATCTGGACAACAATGCCACCACACGCGTAGCACCTGAAGTCGTGGAGGAAATGCTGCCCTATTTCAGCGAACTCTACGGCAACCCTTCCAGCATGCACAGTTTCGGCGGCAATCTGGGGCTCAAGGTCCGTGAGGCCCGGGCCCGTATCGCCAATCTGCTGGGGGCCCAACCCGATGAAATTCTCCTGACCAGCGGCGGCACCGAAAGCGATGCCACGGCCATCCACGCCGCGCTGGCCGCCAATCCCCACAAGCGGCATATCGTCACGACCCGGGTCGAGCATCCGGCCATCAAGAATCTGTTCGAACAGTACGGGAAAAACGGCTACCGGGTCAGCTTCATTCCGGTCGACCGCGAGGGGCGTCTCGATATGCAGACCTTTGGGGACAGCCTCACGGACGATACCGCTGTGGTCAGCATGATGTGGGCCAATAACGAAACCGGTGTGCTCTTTCCCGTCGAAGACGTGGCCGCCGAACTTCACGACCGCGGGATCCTGTTGCACACCGATGCCGTCCAGGCCGTGGGCAAGGTGCCCATCGATCTGGCCCGCACCCCGATGGACATGCTCTCGCTCTCCGGCCACAAGCTGCACGGCCCCAAGGGCATCGGCGCGCTCGTCATTCGCAAGGGCACCAAGTTCAAACCCCTCATGGTCGGCGGGCATCAGGAGCAGGGGCGACGGGCCGGCACCGAAAACGTGCCCGGTATCATCGGTTTGGGCAAGGCTTGTGAGCTGGCCGCAGGCAACCTGGCCGATATCGGCACCCGGGTGCAGGGGCTGCGGGACCGTCTGGAAGAAGCCCTGCTCGCCGCCGTGCCGCAGTGCATGATCAACGGTGATCGGCCCAACCGGCTGCCGAACACGACCAGTATCGCCTTCGAATATGTGGAAGGTGAGGCGATCCTGCTGATGATGAACGAGTTCGGCATCGCCGCCTCGTCGGGATCGGCCTGTACCTCGGGTTCGCTCGAGCCCTCCCACGTGCTGCGCGCCATGGGGATTCCCTTTACCGCGGCCCACGGATCCATCCGCTTCAGCCTCAGCCATTACACCACGGCCGAGGAGATCGACTTCGTCATCGACAAGATGCCGCCGATCATCGAACGGCTGCGGCAGATGTCGCCATTCTGGAAGCAGGCTGTCCAATCCGGTTAAATACCAGTGCTTCCTGAATTTGCACGCCGATCCTCAAATGGGTTGGCATATTGTATTAGGTATGGTCGAAACCCTCCGCCTCTTGTGTCGGGTCAATAATGGTTCGACCGTTTCGGCGTGTTTTTTCAGGTGGTTGTTACTTTTCTTTCACGCGAAAAGAAAAGTAACCAATTCGATCACCTGCAATGATTTTGGTTCGTTTAACGTGTGGTTACGCGGTACTTCTGATTGAAGGTTACGGGGTGGTAGGAGAGTTTGGCCTTGCGCAGGCCCTCGTCGCCCAGGTCCTGCTCCCGGTTGACGAACGTGTAGCGATCGCCCAGGCTTTCCAGAAACATCTGATTGATGGCTTGATAGATGCCTTTGTAGAGCGGGCAGCCTTTTTCGAAGTGGATCAGGATGGTTTCGTGATCCAGCGGTTCGGCAATCGTGTACGCGCCGATCATCTCCTCGATCAGAAGCGCACCGCCGGTGAGAAAGGGAAAGCGCTGCCAGGACAGAAACGTCCGCTGGATGGCACGGTTCTCCGCCGCCAGCACATCGGTGGACTCGCAGTCGCGCCAGGTGCACCAGTCGTCCTGGAGGGCCAGGGCCTGGTCGATCATGGTTTCCGAAAACGGCACGAAACGAAAATTGTATTTGCGTTTGAACTGGCTCAGCAGATTCTTCTTTTTGTGAAAGCGGTTGCCCTTGAGGTGGGTCAGTTCGGCCACACTGTAGACGTAGTCCCAGTTGGCCCGCTCTTCTTCGAGAACAATCTGGGGGGCGCAGCATTGCTGCCATAGCTGCGCCAGTGGTTCCGGCACCCGGGTGAAGATCGCTTGGGGTTCCAGCTGCGGCCAGACGGCCGGCCAGTCCACCGCGCGCCAGGGCCCCACCGGGGCCCAGTAGACCCGTTGGGGCGTATTCTGACGAATCCATACCAGTTCATGGGCAAACGCCCACTCCAGGTCGTATTCGCGGGCCCATCCCCAGATGTTGACGAAACTGTAATCGGATACCGCGCTGGGGGTCTGGGACAGTTTGGCCTGATAGGCGTCCAGACCTTCGAGCGTGATCGGTTCAAATTCCAAGGTTGCCTCCTATCACAACAGTCGTATGCAAGGGTTCCCATCAGGCCGGCGGCGTGGCCGTCTGCAGCACACGGGCCAGCGCTGCACCGGTCTGAAAGGCTTCCGCCAGATATTCGGGATGCCGCTGGATATCATCGGCAAAATCCAGCTGGCGATAGAGCCGGTAGTCCCACAGCTCGGTGTCCAGGACATCGAAGAAGTACTTCACGCTGAGAAGCGCCCCATCGAAGAGTTTTCGGCCCCGGGTGGCGCCGGCCGACAAGAAAAGCCCCTTGCGCGTGGCCAACGATCGCCCCATGGGCCGCCCTTCGATCCAGTGTTTCTTGACCCACTGGGACTGGAAGCGGTCCATCAGGATCTTGACCTGGGCACTGACGGAATAAAAAAAGATCGGGGAGGCCAGCATGATCCCGTCGGCGGCCAGCATCGCATCGCGGACCGCCTGGAAATCATCACGGATGGCGCATTCACCATCGCGGGTACACCCGTAGATCTCCAGGCAGGGCGACATTTTGAGGTCGCGCAGAAAAATCTCCTTGACCCCCAGCCCCTGGGCACGCGCGCCGGCCACCGCCTGGCTGAGCAGGGCGGCGGTATTGCCCTCGCGGCGGGGGCTGCCGTAAATGGCCGTGATCCGATCCATATGCGCTTGTGGCCTGTTCACGCCGGCGGAATCAGTTTCAGCCCGACCGGGCAGTGATCCGATCCCATGGTATCGTTGTCGATATAGGCCTCCCGGATATGGCCGCCATCGATCATGGCGCGGTCGACGAAAAAATAATCGATCCGCCAACCGGCATTGCGCTCGCGGGCGCGGAAACGATAGGTCCACCATGAATACTTGATCGCATGCGGGTGGCAATGCCGGAAGGTGTCAACGTAGCCATTGGCAATAATGCGGTCAAGCCAGTCGCGCTCGATGCGCAAAAATCCGGACGTGTTCTGGTTGGCCTTGGGATTTTTCAAATCGATTTCATTGTGGGCCGTATTGTAGTCGCCGCAGATCACCACGCGGCGGCCCTGCTTTACGTAGGCATCCGTGTAAGCGAAAAAAGCTTCATAAAAATCGAGTTTGTACTGCAGACGCGCTTCGCTCATCTGGCCGTTGGGGAAGTAGACATTGAAGAACAGAAACGACCCGAAATCCAGCTCCAGAATGCGGCCCTCGTCGTCAAACCGCGGTATGCCGATGCCATGGCGTACCGCCCGCGGCGCGAGGCGCGAATACACGCCCACGCCGCTGTAGCCTTTCTTGGTGCGGGCGTGGGACCAGTAGGACTGATATCCCGGCAGATCGGTCATTTCAGGTGTCAGTTGATGGCCCTGCAGTTTGGTTTCCTGGATGCCGAGCACGTCGGCATCCAGCCGTGCCACCGAGGCGGTGAAATCCTTTTTGAATACGGCCCGCAATCCATTTACGTTCCAGGAAGCCAGATTCAGCGTTTGCTCAGGCATAGGTGGTCTTTTCGTTGTAATGATGACGGCCTCGTAAAAAGCCCGATATCGGCGTTACGCTTCAGCCCTCGTCATTGCGGCGTACCTTAAGTACGCCTCATTCCTCGGGCTTATTGATGCCGCATCTCGAACTTTTTACGAAACCGTCTGAATTATTACTTTTTGCTACTTCGTCAATGATGGTTGGCGATGATCGGTCGTCGTCGGCGGTGACCAGGCTGGGCTCACATATCATGCGGCCCGGGGTTTGACAATGGACGCCCAGGTGGCCATTTTTCGAGGGTGTTAATCTAAAAACCTGTTGCCATACAGCCTTTTGCACACCAAGCCTGACGACCGGGGTGCGACACGATGATCGTTTATGACGGGGAATACAGTTGGAAGGGTAACGCCGTTCGCCAGGAGCGGCCCATTAGCTGGTGGGCCAGCAGCTACCATCTCAAGATCGTCGATCTGGGCCGTCGCGCCGACGGTGTGGTCTACCTCAAACCGGTGATCGTCAAAATCCATGATACCGGCCGGGGTGCCTCCGTGGTCAATTGCCTGCCGGATCTGGCCAAACGTATCTGTGTCGAATTCGGGCTGGACCTTAACCGCGTACTGTGGGTCGAGGAAGTCCCCGGCGAGGACAGCCCGATCCAGGTCGCCAGTTTCGAAGCGATTGCCAATGTGGCCGGCGACGTGCTCTACAAGACGGCCTGGCGATCGGCCACGGCCCAGGAAGCCGAATTGATCCATACTCATTTCTAGCTGGCGGTCTCGCGCTCTTGAAATCCTCGACGTAGCCCGGCTACGCGTCGCTTCGCGACGACGACTCCGTCGTCGGTTTAAAAAGTGCTGCGGCCTTGGCCTGACCCAAAATCTACCATTTATGGATGGACACTAGGCCAGAAGTTTGTCCAGCAGGGTCCGCCAGCGGGGAACCGATTGGGCGGCGGCGCCATCCCGCACTGACTCCAGGCACACCCGGATAATCATGGTTTTCGGGCGCGGTGAAGCCATCTGGGCATCCACGGTGCGCAGGTCGGCAACGATTTCGGCCAGGGCCTCATAGCTCAGGGATGGCTCCCCGATTTCGACTTTGAGTGCCGCCAGAAGCTTGTCGACCAGGGCCCGTTGGCGTTCGTCTATTGGTGAGCCATGTCCCAGACGGTTGTCCGGCCGGTCCGCATCTTTGCCGTCCTCATCTTGGAAAAGGGCTTTGCCGTTCTCGCTGAGCCCGACGTTGCCCGATAGCGTGCGAATTTCGATAATGCCCTCCGCCATCAGATCTTCGGCCGTGAAGGTGCTTTGGTCGCGATCCAGGCCCATGGATGCCCCCAGGTCGTACATGGAAATTTGTATGGCGGTGTCGGCACCGGTTTGGGCATAGAGGGTCTCGAGAAACTGGCGGCTGGTGGGATCCAAATCGGCTAGCGTCATGCATTTTCCTTTCTCGATCATCGATTCAATTGGCGGCGTTGATTGCGGGGGGCACTGGGTTGGCCGTCCATTTTTCGGGGGTTATCCCAGAATGGCTTCCAGCGCCTGCGGCAGGGTTGGATAGCGAAACTCGAAACCGCTTTGGCGCAGCCGTTCGGGGGTGGCCTTCTGGCTTCCCAGCAGCACCGAGCTGAATTCGCCCAGGGCGGCCTTCATGAAGAGCGTCGGTGCGGGCATGAAGGCCGGCCGGTTAAGCGCGCGTCCCAGGGCCTGGGCCAACATGCGGTTGGTGACCGGTTCCGGAGCACAGAAGTTGAAGGCGCCCTCACTGCCGGGGTCGTCCATCAGAAACAAAATAGCATCCACCAGGTCGTTCAGATGAATCCACGGAAACCATTGGCGGCCGCTGCCCAGCGGGCCACCCAGACCCAATTTGAAGGCCGGTATCATCTTGGCCATGGCGCCGCCATCTTGATGCAGGACAACCCCCAGGCGTCCGCAGACCACACGGACGCCTTTGCGGCCGGCGGCCTCGGCTTCGGCTTCCCATTCGATCCCCAGACGTGCCAGAAAATCGCTGCCGGCCTCCGCGCTTTCGGTGAGGGTTTCCTCCCCACGGTCACCGTAGTATCCGATCCCCGAGGCGCTGAACAGAAAGCGGGGACCATCATTCGGAATGGCCGCCACGAGGTTGCGGGTGGTCAGAATGCGGCTATCGCGAATGACGGCCTTGGTGCGCGCCGTCCAGCGCTGAAAAATGCTGGCCCCGGCCAGGTTGATGCAGGCGTCGCTGGCGGCCACGGCCTCCTGCCAGGCCCCGGGCAGGGTGGTGTCGGTAGAAATATAGTTCAGTTGGGGATGGTCTTCACGTGGGTGACGTCGGGAACGGCCCAGGGCGGTTACTTCGTGGCCGCGCTCCAGTAAAATGTCCACCAGATGAGAGCCAACGAACCCGGTGGCACCGGTAACCAGAATCTGCATGTCAGACCCTCCATTGCTTTCGGTAACCCAATGCCGATGGGCTTACCGGGTGGTTTGGGGGGGATTAAACTTCATACCAGCAACTGAGCGGGGGGGTTGCCGGCGCACTCTTTTAACAGGTTGATATTAAACACCGTTTGGGGTGCTGGCAAACCGGATCGAGGCGGAAAAGCATGTCCCGCCGCCGCAAGCTTGATGGACTCGTAAAAAGTCATGTTACAGACGGTTTCGTAAAAAGTTCGAGATCAAGGCTTGCGAATGCCGAGGAATGAAGCGTACTTACGGTACGCTGCAATGACGAGGCGTGAAGCGTAACGCAGATATCGGACTTTTTACGAGACCGTCAAGCTTAGACGCTGTCGGGATACGCCCCCGGCTTCGCGCGGCGGCACTCGGGGCACAGCCCCTCAAATTCGACTTTATGATCGAGGATCTGAAAGTCGGTGTGCGCCTGGACGGCGTTTTCGAGGGCATTGCTGACTTCGAGAGGGGCATCGACCAGACGGTCGCAGTTGACGCAGCGGATGTGATAGTGGTTCGTGGCAATCGCGTCGAAGCGTTTGAGACTGCCGGCCATTTCGATGGTTTGGATTTCTCCCTGCGCGGAGAGGATTTCGAGGTTGCGATAGACGGTACCCAGACTGATACGCGGCATTTGTTGACGCACACGCCCGAAAATTTCATCGGCACTGGGGTGGGCGTCGGTTTTACGCAGCTCTTCCAGAATACTCTGTCGCTGACGCGTCATGCGCAGGTTGCGTTCCTTGGGCAATGTGGGGGCCTCCTTCAATCTTGTGGTTCAACTCACGGTTTGGCCGGTGCGATCCATTCCCAGGCTTGCGGTCGATAGCTCGGCCCTCTCCCCGCGTGATAGACTGCGAGCCGGGCGGCCAGTGGCACCGCCATAAAGGATTACCACTTATCCCAGATGGTTCTCAGCGATCATCCATGGGCACAAAAACGCATACATCCGGTCCGCAGTAATCCCCCACGTAGTCCGACGCCGGCCGGTAGAGCGCCTGTTTGGGCGCCGCGTCGGCATACTGCTCCTCAATCACATGGGCGGTCCAGCCGGCTACGCGCGAGAGGGCGAACAGGGGCGTGAACAGGTCGATCGGGATGCCCATGGCGTAATAGAGCGAGGCGCTGTAGAAATCGACGTTAACGTAGATATCGATCCCTTTCTTCTCTTTGAAAACGGCTTTGCCGGTTTTTTCGAGAACACGGGAGATTTCGTACCACTGGGGCTCGCCGATGCGCTCGCCCATCTTTTTGGACATGGGCGCCAGAATATGGGCCCGGGGATCATCGGTCTGGTAAACGGCGTGCCCCAGGCCGAAGATCAGGCGCCCGGCCTTCAGTTCTTGCTGGACATAGGCTTCGATCTTGTCCACCGAACCGATTTGCTGCAGCATCTCCATGACCCGCACGTTGGCGCCACCGTGCAACTCGCCGGACAGCGATCCCAGGGCCGCGGTCACGGCACTGTAAATGTGGGCCCGCGTCGAGGCCACCTGGCGGGCCGAAAAGGTGGAGGCATTGAAGGAATGCTCGGCATGCAGCACCAGGCCGACATCGAAGAAATGGGCCAGTTCGTCATCCGGCGGCTCCCCGTTGAGCATGTACAGAAAATTGGCGGCATGGCTGATATCGGTCCTGGGGGCCACCGGCTCCCGGCCGTTGCGGATGCGGTCCCAGGCGGCCATGATGGTCGGAAATTTGGCAATCAGACGGATGGCCTTGCGCAGGCTGGCCCCGCGTTCGCGTTCGGCCAGGTCCGGGTCATAGCTGGCCAGCAGGGAAGTGACCCCTTGGAGAATATCCATGGGATGCGAGTCGGCCGGGCAGTTCTTCATGATCTGCAAGACATTAGCGGGAATCGCCCGTGCTTCGGCCAGCATGGCCTTGAAGGCCGTCAGTTCGTCTTCGCCGGGCAAGTGCTCGTAGAGCAGCAGGTGGGCAACCTCCTCATAGGTGGCGTTCTCGGCCAGGTCTTTGACCAGAAACCCACGGTAGATCAACTTGCCTTCGGCGCCCTTGACATCACTGATTTTCGTGCTGGCAACGGTAACGCCGCGCAGGCCGGTGTTAAGAGTGGGGGTGCATTCTTCCATGGCGTTCTCCCTGCTGGGGTTGGCGTGGGGCTCTTCGAGGGGTCGGTGGACCGGCGGATCGTCGCTACAGATCGATCCACATGTCCGCTTCGTTGCCGCAGTGGGTGCAGGTGGCCTGCCCCTTGACCTTCGGGGCCGGAGCGGCCGAGCGCGGTGAGGAAGATTGGGGTGCCGCCGCTTCGGGCGTATTTTCCGGTAGGGAACAGGTGACCACCATTTCAGCCTCATTCCCACAGTTTTCGCATTTACAGACCTGCCGTCTAACGATCGGTTCCATTTTTTCCTCCCCCCTGGGCGATGACTTGCGGCATGTGCCGATGGCTTAAATGTCCTCGCTGCTGACATGATTACAATGAGATTTGTGGGCTTAAAAGTCAAGAGCAAATGCCCATGGATAGCCGCTTTGCGGTGTTTGACGGGCGATCGTTTGATCGCGGCCGGCCGGCCGGCGACCGCCCGTGAATCCGCCGCCAGGCCACCGACACCGGTTGAAATGGGGGGGCAAAGGTGTTAGTAGGATCGAAATTGTGACCGTGGCCCTCAACTTTCCCCGACAGCATCTGAAACGCATGAAAATCATCCAGAACCGCAAAGGCTACGACCTGAAACTACAAGGGGCGCCCAGCGACGACCTGGTTTCGCTGTCGGCACCCGCCACCGTTGCGGTCCTGCCCGAACGAATTCCCTACATCAAACCCCGCTTGCGGGTTAAGGTCGGCGATCCCGTCCAGGTGGGCAGCGTGCTCTACGAGGACAAAACCGACCCGCGTGTCGGTTTCGTCTCACCGGGCGGGGGCAAGGTGGTGGACATCGTATTCGGACCCCGCCGGGTGATCCGTGAAATCGTCATTCAGCTTGACAGCGAAGAGACGTACGCGATCTTCCCGATCCTTACGGCGGACGAACTGGAGGGGATATCACGGGAAGACCTGGTGAACCGGCTGCTGGCGGGTGGCGTCTGGCCTTACTTAAGAGAGCTGCCCTATCGTAAGATCGCCGACCCGGATGTCGAACCGCCGGCGATCATGGTC
The DNA here is from genome assembly GCA_030065585.1 of Desulfobacterales bacterium. GTDB lineage: Bacteria > Desulfobacterota > Desulfobacteria > Desulfobacterales > UBA5852 > JABZFP01. The sequence continues at coordinate 16,476 of JASJED010000064.1, forward strand.
GGTCTGGACGGCCGCGAACCATTTCAGCCCAATCCCGAATCTTATCTGAACGACGAAACACGTCCGTTGATCCAATACGGGCTCAATGCTCTGAAACGGTTGAGCGACAAGGTTTTGGTCTACACCGATCCACGATTTTCAAACCTGTGCCGAACGTTCAAGGCCGAGCTCACCCACACAATCGCCGGTCATTACCCGGCCGATGACCCCGGCGTGCTCCTCTATCACATCCGCCGCCGCCCGGACGAAAACCGCACCTGGTTTATCCACGGGCAGGATCTGCTGGTGCTGGCCCGGTTTCTCAGCGAGGGCCGTTACCCCACCGAACGCCTCTATGTCGTTGCCGGCAGCGCTGCGGCTGAACGACAGCACGTCCGCTCACGTTTGGGGGCGCCGTTGCAACATCTCGTGCTGAGCGCCCCCACCTGCCCCGAACCCCGTTACGTGGTCGGCGGGGTCCTGCGCGGCTATACGGGGGAGCCCAATGGCCACATCGGTCTTTACGAGACTTCCGTGGTCGTGTTGCCGGAAGCCACCGAGCGGGAATTCGTGACCCTTTTTCGACCCGGTTTCAACAAGCCCACCCGATCGCGAACCTTTGCTTCGTCCATCAAAGGCGCCCCCATGATCATGGACACGAACATCAACGGCGGCCGCCGGGCTTGCATCGCCTGCGGCTATTGTTCGGATGTCTGTCCGGTGGACATCTTGCCCCAGATGACCTTAAAGAGCATTTTGGCCGAAGAGGTGGAAGAGTATCTGGCTCACGGTCTTTTGGATTGCGTCGAATGCGGCCTCTGCTCTTACGTCTGCCCTTCCAAGATCGAACTGGTGGAAACTTTCTGCCAGACCAAGTTTGACTACCATAAAGAGCAGGTCTCCTAATGAATCCCGTGCGCCGTTTTTTCGATGGACTCCACCCCCACGTCAGTCCGGGTGGTAAGTATGAGAAACTTTACGCCTTCTACGAGTCCATCGAGACGGTTTTCTTTGCGCCCCTGGAGCGCACCCGCCGCCTGCCGGCCGTACGCGACAGCCTCGACGTCAAACGCTACATGTTTCTGGTCATCGTCGCCCTGATCCCCCACCTGTGCTTCGGGATCTACAATGCCGGTTACTTTGCGCGGATGGCTTCCGGGCTCTCGCTGGCGCCTGTGCCGGTGGTGCTCACCGGCCTCTGGCTGGTGATGCCCATGGTGATTGTGACTTACGTGGTGGGCTTTTTCTGGGAAATCCTGTTTGCCACCATCCGCAAGCACGAAATCAGCGAAGGTTTGTTTGTCACCTGCATGCTTTTCCCGCTGACCCTGCCGCCGGCCACGCCTTTATGGCAGGTGGCCCTGGGCATCTCTTTCGGCATCGTGATCGGGAAGGAAATTTTTGGCGGCACCGGCCGCAATTTCCTCAACCCGGCGTTGACCGCGCGGGCCTTTCTCTATTTCGCCTATCCCGTCAGTCTTTCGGGCGACAATGTCTGGTCGGTGCTGGTTGGTGGGGCCGAGCGTTACGTGGACGGCTACACGGCCGCCACGCCGCTTTCGGTCGCGGCCGCGACACCGGACGGTCAAACCGTCGAGGCGGCCCTGGAGGCCTTGGGCTACAGCCCGCTCGAACTTTTTTTCGGCTTCTACCCCGGAAGTGTCGGGGGCACCACCACCTTTTTGAGCATCCTGGGCGCGATCTTCATGATCGTTTTGGGCATCGCCAGCTGGCGCACCATCCTGGGCGGGGTGCTGGGGGTCCTGGCCACGGCCTATTTTCTCAATTTCATTGCCGGCCCCGAAAGCATGCCTTTCCTTTCCCTCAAACCGTATTATCATCTGCTCATCGGAGGATCGGCGTTCGCGTTGGTTTACATGACGACGGACCCGGTTTCCGGAACCCATATGAAGGGTGTCAAATGGTTCTATGGTTTTATGTGTGGTTTGCTGACAGTGCTCATACGGGTTTTCAACCCTGCTTTCCCCGAAGGTGTCGGTCTGGCCATCCTGTTCATGAATTGCTTCAACCCGCTCCTGGACTATATCGAAATCAAGATCCGAACACGGCGAAGGGTGCCCAATGTCTGATGCCATGAAATCCCTGCTTTTCGCCGCCGTCATCGGCATAGTCTGCAGTTTGCTGCTCACGGCAGCCTCATCCGGTCTCAAGGCTTTTCAGCAGGAAAACGCCCTGGTCGACCGCCAGCGGAACGTCCTCAAATCTGTGGGGGCCCTCGAACCGGAGCGTAAATACGGGACCGATGAAATCAAGGAGCTGTTTGCAGCCGCCATCAAAGACATTCGCGTCGATGCGAACGGGCAGGTGCTGGACGCCGACGCCGCCTCGGGCCTGCCATTGTTTCTCTACACCCGGGATGGCCAGGTGCAATCCTATATTGTGCCCGTGGACAGCCGCGGTCTCTGGGGCCGGATCTACGGCTATTTGGCCATCGACAACGACGGCCGGACGGTGACCGGATTTTCGGTCTACCAGCATTCCGAGACCCCGGGGCTGGGCGGGGAAATCGAAAAACCCTGGTTCCAGCAGAACTTCGTGGGCAGACAGATCGTGGACGCGCAGGGTAACTTGACCTCGGTGGGCATCGCCAAAGGCAAAGTGGCGGAGGTCATCGCCCCCGAGCGTAAAGATCACTATGTGGACGGCATCAGCGGCGCCACCTTGACCGGCCGTTATCTGAGCGAAGGGCTGAAAGACATTCTCAAAGCCTATGAGCCGGTATCCCGCCGCTTCCGCGACGAAGGCCGCATCGAACTTCCGGAGATTTCCTGAACATGACCACGGCCACCGCCAAACTGACCAGTACCCAGGGCTACCGCATGGTTGCCGACGCCCTCTGGAAAACCAACCCCATTTCCAAGCAGGTGCTGGGCATCTGCTCCGCGCTGGCGGTCACCGTGCAGATGAACACGGCCATCGTGATGGCGCTGGCACTGACTTTCGTGGTGGCCTTCTCCAATCTGATCATTTCGATGATGCGCAATGCCATTCCGCGCAATATCCGCATCATCGTCGAGGTGGCCGTGATCGCCACCCTGGTGATCATCGCTGACGAGGTGCTCAAAGCCTTTCTCTTCAATATCAGCAAACAACTTTCGGTCTTCGTGGGCCTGATCATCACCAACTGCATCGTCATGGGGCGGGCGGAGACCTATGCTATGGCCAACCCGCCGGGGCGTTCGTTCCTCGACGGCGTGGCCAACGGCTTGGGGTACGGCTCGATCCTGATCGGGGTCGCCTTTTTTCGTGAACTGCTGGGGTCGGGCAAAATTCTGGGTTTTCAGGTCGTGCCCCAGTTGGCCTACGATTTGGGCTACACGGACATGGGACTGATGCTCCTGGCGCCGGGCGCTTTTATCGTCATCGGGCTCTTCGTCTGGCTCGAGCACTCCCTTCTCAAGGACTAGGTCCGACGTTTATGGAAAATCTTCTCAGCATCTTCGTCAACTCGGTTTTCGTCGGCAATATCCTTCTGGCCTATTTCCTGGGCATGTGCTCGTTTCTGGCGGTCTCCAAGAACATCACAACCTCGCTGGGGCTGGGCGTAGCGGTGATCTTCGTGTTGACCATCACCACGCCGGTCAACTGGATGATCTACAGCTTCATGCTGGCGCCCGGCGCGCTGGCCTGGGCCGGGCTCGCCGAAGTGGATCTCAGCTTCCTCAAGCTGATCCTGTTCATCGCCGTTATCGCCGGGATCGTGCAGTTGGTCGAAATGGTGATCGATCGTTATTCCCAGGCGCTCTACAATGCGTTAGGTGTTTTCCTGCCGCTTATCACGGTCAACTGTGCCATCCTGGGAGCGTCGCTTTTCATGGTGGAGCGCAATTACACCTTCGGCGAGACCGTGGTCTATGGGATCGGATCCGGAGTCGGCTGGGCCCTGGCCATCATTTCGATGGCGACGATCAAATGGAAGCTGCGCTACGCGGACGTGCCCGAGGGCCTTCAGGGCTTCGGCCTCAACATGATTATCACCGGCTTGATGGCCATGGCCTTCATGCTGTTTTCCGGCATCACGCTGTAACAGGCTTTTGAAAACGTTATGAGCGCGGGTAAGACAAAACAAAATCCGACGATAATGCGCAGATTATCTGCCCTAAATGAGCATTTTGCGGAGGATTCTAACGCCGTATTGTCAAGCGCAATCGTTTTTCAACAGCCTGGTAGGGGGCCTGCGTGCTGATCTATCTCATCAGTCTGACTGTGTTTTTGTCCGTCATCCTGCTGCTCGTCGGGGTGCTGCTCCTGGTGGAAGCCAAGGTGGTGATCAAGGGCGACCGCCAGATCGTCGTTAACGAGGACGATGAACAAGCGCTGACGGCCCCACTGGGGCAAAGTCTACTGGCTTCGCTCCTCGACAACGACATCCTGATTCCCTGCGCCTGCGGCGGGCAGGGTACCTGCGGCACCTGCAAATGCCAGGTGATGGAAGGCGGCGGCGACATTCTGCCCACCGAGCTGTCCCTGGTCAGTCGCAAGGAACGGCTTGGCAACGTGCGTCTGGCCTGCCAGCTCAAGGTCAAGCAGGACCTGCGCATCCAGATTCCCGAAGAAATTTTCAATATCCAGAAATATGACGCCACCGTGGTCTCCAACGACAATGTGGCGACCTTTATCAAGGAACTGGTGCTCAAGCTGGATGAGGGCCAGAGCGTGGATTTTACGGCCGGGGCCTACATGCAGATCGATATTCCCGAGTACCAGGCCGCCTTCAACGATTTTCAGGTGGCCGACACCTATCGCGCGGCCTGGAAAAAATTCGACCTGCTCAAGCTCGAGGCCGGATCGGATAAACCGGTCAACCGGGCCTACTCCCTGGCCAGCGCGCCGTCCGAAAAAGACCTTTTGCGTTTCACGATCCGGATTGCCACCCCGCCGCCCGGACAGATGGACCTGCCGCCGGGCGTGGGCTCCTCTTTCGTCTTCAACCTCAAACCGGGTGACCGCGTGGGATTGAGTGGCCCCTACGGCGACTTCTTCGTCAAGGAAACCCAGCGCGAGATGTGCTTCCTGGGCGGCGGAGCCGGTATGGCCCCCATGCGCAGCCATATCTTCAACCAGCTCCTGGACGAGAACACCGATCGCCGGGTGACCTTCTGGTACGGCGCGCGTTCGGCTCAGGAAATGTTCTACGACAAGGAATTCAAGGACCTCGAGGCGCGCTACCGCAATTTTTCTTACTATGTGGCGCTTTCCGAACCCCAGCCCGAAGACAACTGGGACGGCCCCACCGGATTCATCCACCAGGTGGCCCACGACCTATATCTCAAAGATCATCCCGACCCCACCGAAATCGAGTACTACCTCTG
>JASJED010000065.1 GCA_030065585.1 Desulfobacterales bacterium
TGTTTTCCATGATCGTCATATGGGACCACAGGTTGAACTGCTGGAAGACCATGGCTAGCCGGGTGCGGATCCGCTCGACTTGCCGGATGTCGGCGGGCACACTCCGGCCGCGGCGATTGGTTTTCATGCGCACCGTTTCGTCGCCCACGGTAATGCTGCCTTGATCCGGGATTTCCAGAAGGTTGATGCAGCGCAGAAACGTACTCTTGCCAGACCCGCTGGCGCCCAGAACGGATATGACGTCGCCTTTCTGGGCGTCGACCGACAGGCCTTTGAGGACTTCGAGATCCCCAAAGCGTTTATGAATGTTTTCGACGATCAGGGCCGACGGGGCATGCATTTGCCAACGCTTTCGGATAGGGGTGTCTGTGGAACGCGCAACGACAGAAAAGTATCAATCCCTAAACCAAAAGCCTTGGGGATGTCAAATCTGTGTAAACCACCGCCGTAGAGCGCTGCTGGACAGGGCCCTGCTCAGCGCCCATATTAGAGTGAAATGCGACCCTTAAAACCTGACGTGCATCCCTGAAGACGGCGGGAGTGGTTTTAGGCGCCACGCCTTCCGTGTCACCCTTCGCCTGCCTTAGGTGATGCCGTCGTTGACCATTTAAGGGAAGCCACTAGCGGAGCTGCCTGCATGCCAGAAATCAGGATCACCGACGATAAACCGCTTCGGAGGACGATATCCGTCCGGGGCCTGCCGGCCGGTCTACGCCGCCGGGTCGTATGCGAGGCGCTGGGGCATGTCGGGGCCGCAACGTTGTTCTTCGCTTGGATCGAACCCGGTACCGGCGTGCTGACCGGGCTGGTGCCCTGTTTGGTCGTTCTCACGGCCATTCACGGAGGTCTGTGGTGCAACCTGGCCCAAAACCGTCTGCCGGGATCCCCGGTGATCCGCCACCGTATCGGCGGCGCTAATCGCCTGACCCTGACGCGGGGGCTATTGATCGCTCTGGTGGCCGGCTTTCTGTTCAGCGGGCCGCTTGGTCAATACCCGGGTGCCGCAACCCGGGCCTGGTGGCCGGGTAGTCTTTACCTGCTGGCCGCCCTGCTCGACGGGCTCGACGGTTACTGGGCCCGCCGCTACGGATCCCCAACCCGCTTGGGTCAGAAACTGGACCTCCATACCGACGCCCTGGGGATCCTGGTGGCCTGCACCGTGGCCGTGGGCGCCCAGCGTTTGCCACCCTATTACCTTGCCGCCGGCGCAGCCTTCTATGTCTACCGCTTCGGGCTCTGGTATCGGCGCCGTCAAGGATATTGGAACCGCCCGGCCAGCCCCCGAACGTTTGCCCGTCTGGTGGCCGGTGCGCAGATGGGGTTCGTAGGCATTGCCATGCTTCCGCTCTTCGCCTATAACGTGATCCAAGCGCTCGCCCCTCTCTTTCTGCTTCCCCTGCTCGCGGGATTTGTCTGGGATTGGATGATCGTCCGGGGAGCTATCGGCGAAACGGCGGACCGCCGCTGCCGAATGGTGCTGCGCACCCTCGTTGCCAAGGTTCCGCCCCTGCTGCGGATCGGCCTGCTACTGAGCGGCGGTATTTTTATCCACCGCATGCCGGTCGCCCCGCCCTTGTCCGCCGCCTTGTTGATTGGGCTGGGGCTCATGGTGATCAGCGGCCTGGCAGGCCGCCTGGCGGCCCTGCTGTTGAGCCTGGCACTGGCCTACCAGGCCACAGCGGCCGGGCCGGCCCCCCTCCTGATGGCGACCCTGGTGGGGGCCGTTGTTCTGACAATGGCGGGGACCGGCGACGCTTCGCTGTGGCGGCCGGAAGATGCCTTGATCTTCAGGCAATCCGCAGGCCGTCTGTAGGGTGGCTGACGGGCATCCATACGGCAATCTAGCCCCCGGCCTTCCGCTTCGCTCGAACCTAACCGGGTCCGCCACCCAAGGAGGGGGCCCGGATCAGAGGCCGCAACATGGAAGAACGCATCCGCATGCCATTACGCGCCCGGCATTCTACCCTCAAGATGCACGCCCTGCGCAGCCTGATCGTCGCAGCGATCATCGGTTTGCTGGCCTGGTCCTGGCGCGATCTTTCTCTGACCGCCGTGGGGACGGCGATCGCACGCTGGGGCTGGTGCGAGGGGCTGCTCTTCGGGATTCTCAACCTGTTTATCCTGGCGGCCATGTGCTGGCGCTGGTCCTTCATTCTCCATCAGTTGCAGTTCCCGGTCGGTTTCGGATCGCTGATTCTCTATCGCATGGGCGCCAACACCCTGAGCTATGTAACCCCGGGGCCGCAATTCGGCGGGGAGCCGCTTCAGGTGTATTGTCTGACCGCCTTCCAACGGGTTGCCCCGGCGGCGGCTTCGGCCGCCGTGGCCGTCGATCGCCTGATCGAACTGGGGGGCAACTTGCTTTTTCTGACGATCGCCGGAATTTATGTGCTGCCGACCCTGGCGCCTGAAACCGCAGCTGTAACGCCGGCCCTGACGATCATGGCCGGCGTGGGGATCTGCGCCGGTCTGCTGCTGGGGGCCGTGGCCTTGGGCCGCCACCCGCTCAGCCGGCTGGTCGCCTGGGGGGGGCGGCGAACCGGTTGCTCGCCCAAGCTTGCGCGGTTGATCGACCTCGTGCAGGCCAGCGAATCCCGGGCGGCCCCGATCCTCACCCCGCGGCACTTGAGATGGTATGCCATGGCCGGCGTGGGGCAGTGGGGGGCCTTTCTGGCGGAACTCTGGTTGATCTACACTTTTCTGGGCGTTACCCTGTCGGTCCCCGCGCTGCTGACCCTGGCCGTAGCGGCCCGCCTGGCCTTATTGCTGCCCCTTCCCGGTGGTTGGGGGATTCTGGAAGCCGGCCAGGTGACGGCCTTCGCCGCCCTGGGCGGCGATCCGACGATGGCCATGGCGGCCTGTTTGATCATGCGGGCCCGCGACCTGGTGTTGATCGCCGCCGGGGCCGGATTGTTGATGCGCTGGCTGCGGCCGATGGCCGTCGCGCAACCGAAGCGGCAGCTCGATGCAACCTGACCGCGGCGCCGCTTTTTATCGAATTCGATGGATCGGGAGCGATCATGTTTGACCCCGCGCCCCTGTTTGCCCTGAAGGACCTGGAAGGGCTGCTGGGCCAGCTGACGGAGACTTGCCGGCCTTCAGGACGGCCCTTCGTGACCGTCAGCTACGCCCAAAGTATCGACGGCAGCATTGCCACGCGCAACCGCCGCCCCCTGCCGCTGAGCGGTCCGGAATCCATGCGCATGACCCATGCCCTGCGGGCGCTGCATGACGGCATTCTGGTCGGTATCGAAACCGTGCTGGCGGACGATCCGCAACTCAGCGTGCGACTCGTGGAAGGGTCCCATCCGCAACCGGTGGTGCTGGACTCGCACCTGCGCACGCCGGGGGACGCCCGTTTGCTCCAGAGCCGCCAGCGCCGCTCCTGGCTGGTGGGAGCCGTCGACACCCCCCCGGCCCGGGTGGATGACATCACCCAAGCCGGCGCCGAAGTGCTGTCCTGTCCGCGGGATGCTCGCAGCGGGCGGCTGGACTTGCCGCAGACCCTGGCGCTGCTGCACGCTCGGGGCATCAAGCGGCTCATGGTGGAAGGCGGTGCCCGTGTGATTACCAGTTTTATCCAGGCCCAGCTGGTGGATCTTTTGATTGTCACCATCGCCCCGAAACTGGTCGGGGGGCTTCAGGTGCTGGCCGCGCCGACCAACGGTGCCGAGGCCCCCATGCAATTGGCGGGTGTTCGCTATGCCCGCCTGGGCGACGACCTGATTCTGTGGGCCCGGCCGGTCTGGCAGACGCCATGAAAAACCGTTGCCTGTATTTTGAAGCGCCCCTGAAATGCAACCTGCGGGAAGAACCGCTACCCGCCAACGGTCCGGACCAGCTGCTGGTTCAGACCCGCTGTTCGGCCATCAGCGCCGGAACCGAGATGCTGATTTTTAAGGACCGCATGCCGTCCGGCGTGCGGGTGGACGAAACGCTACCATCATACACCGGCCAGCGTTTTGAATATCCTTTGGCCTACGGCTACAGCAGCGTTGGCGAGGTCGTGGCGGCCGGCGTGCAAGTCGATCCGGACTGGATCGGACAGCGGGTCTTCGCCTTCCGCCCCCACCAGAGCCATTATCTCGCCCGGGCGACGGAGCTGGTCCGGCTGCCCCCGGAGCTACCCGACGAAGACGCGGTTTTTCTGGCGGCCATGGAGACGGCCGTCAACCTGGTCATGGACGGGCGTCCGCTGATCGGCGAGCAGGTCATGCTCCTGGGCCAGGGGGTGATCGGCCTGCTCACGACGGCGCTGCTGGCGCGTTTCCCGCTGGGCGCCCTGGTGGCGCTGGAACGCTGGCCCGCACGCCGCCGGATCGCACGCGAACTGGGGGCCGGCGCCGTCTGGGCCGGCGATGAAGCGGACTTGGCCCGCGAAGCCGCCGCCGCCCTCGGCCAATCCGACACCCACGGCCGGGCCGATCTGGTCTTCGAGCTTTCGGGCCAGCCGTCAATGCTCGACACGGCGATCGCCTGGGCCGGTTTCGGGGCCCGCATCGTCGTGGGGTCCTGGTACGGGACCCAAACCGCACCGGTCGATCTGGGCGGGCGCTTTCACCGGCAGCGGATCCGGCTGATTTCAAGCCAGGTCAGCACCATCGATCCCACCCACAGCGCGCGCTGGTCCAAGCGGCGCCGTCTGGACACGGCCCTGGCGATGCTGGCCCGGGTGCGGCCCTCCCGTCTGATCACCCATCGTTTCGGGATCGATGCGGCCCAGCAGGCGTTCGAGCAGATTGCCGGCCGGCCCCAGGAAACGCTGCAGGTCCTACTGACCTATGGTGCCGCACTGGATTCACCGGGATCGGATTGGCGACAGGATTGATTTATGGAGGGGTTTCCTTTGGTCTCGATGGCCGTGCGCCTGCTCGTGGGGGTAACCTGTGTTCTGCAGGCTGCGCTGCTGGTGGGCGCGCCGATACCCAGCCCGGTCGCGACCCTACGCATGCGGCCGCGCCGCCGGGCCGCGGCGGGCGCCGGGGTAAACCCCATTACAGGGTCCGATCGCGCGGTCGACCTGCTGCTGCCGCTGGGTGCCCTGGGCGGTTTACTGCTGAGCCTGGCCGCCGCGGTCTGGCCGGCCTGGGGCTTTTATCTTCTGCCGCCGCACGTGCGGTTGCCGGGCGGGCTTGCGGCGGCCAGTGGGGTGTGCCTGGTGCTGGGCAATGCGGTGGTCGTGGCCGCCGTGGCGACCCTGCGACGAGAGACGACCTTTGATTCCCGGGGACAGAGCCGGAAGCTGGTGACCGGCGGTATCTTCGCCTGGCTGCAGCACCCCATCATCAGCGGCCTGGGGCTGATTTACCTGGGGTTGTTTCTGGCCTGCCCCAGTCCGTTGGTGCTGGGCGGCCTGGTTTGTTTCGGTAGCCACCAGAAACGCCGCACGGCCCAGGAGGAAGTGCTGCTCACGGCACACTTCGGCCGGCCCTACCGGCAGTATCGTGCCCGGGTGGGACGATTCTGGCCCCGGTGGCCGGCTTGGCCGAGGGTCTAAACTAAAACCATCCGCCGGCGAAAAGGAGGGTTGCGATGTACACTCTGAACACGGGCCGCGCCTTCGAGGCGCGCCATTATCTGGTGGGCGGGGACTGGGGGCCGGAAAACGATCCCCACGTACATGCCTATCGCGTGGAAGTGCGCCTGGAGTCGGAAGAACTCGACCAGCACGGCTATATCGTCGATCTCGAAAAACTCGAAGATCTGCTGGAGCGCTCCGTGGACCACTATCGCCACCGGATGCTCAACGATCTGCCCGAATTCGCAGGGCGCAACCCCAGTATCGAGCATTTTTGCCGGTGCTTCTTCGATCGTCTGGCGGCGGGCCTGCGGCCGCATCGCTTCCACGCGATCGAGGTGCGCATCTGGGAAACCGCGGACGCCTGGGCGTCCTACCGGGAGCGGTTCCGGTGAATATCGGTCTCATGATTTACGGACGCCTCGACACCCTTACCGGGGGCTACCTCTACGATCGACAGATGGTGACGGCGCTCGAGGCACGGGGGCACCGGGTCCGGGTCATGTGCCTGCCGGTTACAAACTACCCGGGGCGGCTGGCCCTCAACGGGAAGCTGCCGGAGGTCGCGCCCGGGCTGGACCTGCTGCTCCAGGACGAATTGTGCCATCCTTCCTTAATCCGCCTCAACGCGCGGCGGGGCAACGCCCACGGCCCCGCCGTTGCGGTGGTGCACCAGGTGCATTGCGACGAGCCCCGCGCCGCCTGGTGCAATCGCCTGCTGCGGCTGGTGGAAAAACGCTACCTGGATGGTGTGGACGGCTTTGTCTTCAACTCACGCACCACCCGGGATACGGTCTGGCGGCTGACCGCCGCCAATCGCCCCCATGTGGTGGCCCCTCCCGGAGGCGATCGCCTGGGCGCACCCCTTTCACCGGCGGCCATTGGCGCACGCGCCCGAAAGCCCGCCCCGCTGCGACTCCTGTTTCTGGGCAACCTCATACCCCGCAAGGGCTTGCTGCCCCTGATCCACGCCCTGGCAGAACTGGTCCACCGCGCATGGCAATTGCGGGTGGTGGGCCGCCGGGACATGGATCCGGCCTACGTGCGGCGGGTGCGCCAGGCGCTCGCGGCGCGGGGACTGGCCACCCGGGTCAAGCTGATGGGGCGACGGGAGGGACCGGCCCTGGCGGCGGAGCTGAAACGGGCGCACCTTCTGTGCATGCCCTACGCTTACGAGGGTTTCGGCATGGCCACCCTGGAGGCCCAGGCTTTCGGGCTGCCGGTCATCGGCGCCCGGGAGGGCGCCACCAGCGAGTTGGTCAGCGACGGTGTCAACGGCTATCTGGTGCGGCGCGGCGATCATGCCGCGGTGATTCGGGCTCTGGCCACCCTGGATGCCGATCGGGCCAAACTCGGGCAGATGGGCCTGGCTGCGCACCGGCGGTTCGCGCGGCACCCGACCTGGGCCGGCACCATGACCTGTCTGGCGGATTTTCTGGAGTCGCTGGCCGCCTCGCGGCAACCCCGCCGCAGCGCCGTGTCGCCCGGCTTAGAGGCGATTTCCCCATGACCCCGCCCCCGCGATCATCACTCGATCGGCGCGCCCTGGCGCAATTCGTCCTGGCCTGGGGTTTTCTGAATCTTTTTATCAACCTCGACTTTCCCGCCGCACCGATGCTGTCCCTCAAGCTGCTGCGGCCCTCACTAGAGGTCTGGGGGCTTCTGGGGGTGCTCTGCGCGTTGGCCTGGGGCGGTATGGCCGTCCGTGCCCGGGTCTGCCTGCCTTTGATGGTTCTGCTGATCTTCGGACGCCTGTTTCGCCTGGGCGATGTCATCATGCCGGTTTATTTCAACCGCCCGTTCAATCTATACATGGATATCGGCTATCTGCCGGGGCTCGCGCATCTGTTGGCCAACTCCTTTTCGCTGATGCGGTTGGCTTGTTACGCCGCTCTGACGGCGGTTCTGGTCGCAGCCCTTCTATGGGCCCTATGGCGGTCGCTGCAAACGGCCGGAGACTTTTTCCGCCACCCGGCGGCCCGGCGCGGCTATGGGGGCTTGAGCGTGGTGCTGGCCCTGGCGCTGGGCGCCTACCAGAGCGGGCATTATCCCGCCCGCCTGCCCCCGCCGGTGACCGCCTTTACGCCACGCCTGGCGGCGGAAATGGCCTTCATGGCCAACATCCGCGAAATCCGCCGCCGCGGGCTTTCCACCGTTCAGATGGCCGCTGCACGGATCCCCGCCTACGAAGCGCCCCTGGTCGGTCTCCAGGGTTGCAATGTCTACCTGTTGCTGATCGAGTCCTATGGCCAGACCCTCTTCAAGAAACCCGCGCACTGGCAGGCGTTTGCGCCTTCCATTCGACGGTTCGCCGCCAACCTGACCCGGGAGGGATACATGGTCTACTCCCGCTACCTGCGCTCGCCGACCTTCGGCGGGGCCTCCTGGCTGGCGTTCGGTACGCTGGAAAGCGGGGTCTGGCTGCCCGACCAGCTGCGCTACGCCTATCTGGTGGCCAGCCGGGTGCCGCCCCTGGCCGCTTATTTCGCGCGGGCCGGCTACCGGACCCTCTCGATCATGCCGGGCACCACGATGCCCTGGCCCGAAGGCCGCTATTTCGGCTATCAGCGGGAATATCATGCCCGGGATCTCGATTACCGCGGACCGGCCTTCGGTTTCGCTCCCATGCCCGACCAGTTTGTTCTGGATCGCATCTTCCGCCGCGAGATCGCAGGCCACAAAGGGCCCCTCTTTATCCGCTATGTTCTCGTGAGCACCCACGCACCCTTTCATCGGCAGCCCGTCTACCTGCCCGACTGGGAGCTTATCGGCGACGGATCCGTCTTTCACCAGTTGGAGCCCGTGGTGTTTCCCAACAACTGGCCGGACCTGACCGAGGCCACCGAGGCCTATCTGACCGCGATCAAGTATGAGTTGACGGTGCTGGGTCACTACCTTACCCGGTTTGCCCATGATGATGCCCTGATCATCATCCTCGGCGATCATCAGCCCAATGCTCACATTACCGGACCCGACGCGCCCTCTCTGGTGCCGATGCACGTCATCAGTCGGCAGCCCGAGGTTCTGGAGCCCTTTCGTCAAATGGGCTTTTCACCGGGGATCGTTCCTGCGGATGCGCCGCCCTTCGGCAGCATGCAGGACTTTCTGCCCGATTTTCTGGCGGCCTTCAGTCGCTAAGCGGCATGCGGTCCCAACAACCCGGACATAAGGAGATCATGATGCACAAAGGCCATTGGAAAGAACGCGCCATTTACCTGCTGCTCGGGGCTGTTGCGGCCTTGGCCGTCGTTTTTCTGACGGGCGCCGACGGGACCAATACGTCCCAGATCGGCCGCTACCGGATGTGCTGCACCACGCGCGGTTCGTTTACGGAGATCTCCGTGATCGATACCACCAACGGCGTGGTCAAATGGTATGGCGGCAGCAGCGATGGCAAGCCGTTCGATCAGGTCAAATAGTGTCCATGTTTGACGGGGACCGGACAGGAGAGAAGGTTTTTATGATTGCCGTTCTTCTGTGTGCCGGGTATCGCCGCGCCGAGTGCGTGCTCCAGACCGAAACATAATAGCATGCCGCCATCCGATCGGAAGGCCCCGCATCCCTTGGAATCAAACGCAGGCGGCGAGGATACGGCGGCATGGCGGTCGGGCGCCGCGCGTCTTTGCCACCCGAAGGGGAGCGAAGATATTGATGCGGGGCCGGAACCGCTGGTGGTGCCAGGTCCGTCGATTTAGCTATTGACAAGACTTTCCAGGCTTGCCAATTTCTACGACGTTGAGCCGGCGACCGACCCGGCGTGCCGTTCATCATGAACCTGGGTGCTGCGCAAGATCTCTTCCCGACGCGATCGCCCGGATCAAATTTGGATCGGCTTCGCAGCCCCGCTCCCATTTTCCGCTCAACACAGCGCCCTTAGCCCCAGCACGCTGTGAAGCATTAAGTTTAACACGCAATCGCACAAGCCCATGAACCTCTTCTCAGCATTGCTCGCGCCAGAGCTCACCGATCAGGGAGATCTGTCATGCCAAACGGTATCTTCAAAGTTACCGCCGTTGCGGTGATCCTGGGCTTCATCTTGCTTGCGTACGTCTCTTCGCCGGTTTCTGCCAAGAATCCGCCCCAGGGTGAGCTGGAAATTTTCTCATGGTGGGTCGGGGACGAGGGGCCGGCCCTGGACGCTCTGATCGAATTGTTCCAGTCGCGCTATGCGCAGGTCAAGGTGATCAACGCCGCGGTTACGTCCGGTGCGGGGCGCAACGCCAGGGCGGTCCTCAAGACCCGCATGCGGGATGGTAATCCGCCGGACAGTTTTCAAGTTCACGCCGGGCAGGAGCTGATCGGCACCTGGGTCCGGGCCGAGCGAATGGAAGACCTGACGACCCTTTTTCAATCCCAGGGTTGGATGAAGGCTTTTCCGCCGGACCTCATCAAACTGATCGGTACGGACGAGGGCATCTGGTCGGTACCGATCAATATTCATCGCTCCAACCTGCTGTGGTATGTACCCGCCAACTTGAAGAAATGGGGCGTGACCCCGCCCGCCAGCTGGAAGGATTTTTTCAAAATCGCCCCCAAACTCAGAGCGCAAGGGGTCAAACCACTGGCCCTGGCCACGAACGGGACGACTAACCACCTATGGGAATCCGTGGCCCTGGCGGTTCTGGGACCAGACCAATGGAACATGCTGTGGAAGGGCAACCTGGATTGGACCAGCGAAATGATGATCTCGGTCTGGCAGGTGTTGGCCGGCATTTTGGAATATACCAACGACGATGCGTCTTCGCTTTCCTGGCAGCAGGCCACCGACATGGTGGTCAACGGCCGGGCAGCCTTTTACATCATGGGCGATTGGGTCGCTGGCTATTTGATTACATCCCACAAACTCAGACCCGGAAGAGATTTCGGCTGGTCGGCTTCCCCCGGAACGGGCGGCCAGTTCATGTTTCTGGCCGATTCGTTCGGTCTACCCCAGGGGGCCCCCAACCGCGAGGCCGCTTTGGCCTGGCTGGCCGTCTTGGGCTCCCGCGAGGGCGGTGATACCTTCAATCCTCTTAAAGGCGCCATCTCGGCGCGCCTGGACAGTGACCTTTCCAAATACAACGCCTATTCCAAGACGGCGGCGCGGGACTTTGGACGCGATCGCATCGTGGGCAGCTTCGCTTATGGCGTGGTGGCCAACGAAGGCTTCATGAACGATTTTGCCCCCATCATGGAAATGTTTCTTAAACACCGGAACCCCTACAAAGCCGCCTACGCTGCGGAGACCATCGCAATTAAGCACCGGATCATGCGGTAGGCGTTGAATGGCTGGCCCAAAGCCCAATCGCGCTCGTTGGGCAACGATGCTGATAACTTGGCCTACGATCATGATGGATAGCATTGAGGGAGGCATCTAATGCGTAAAGTTCGCTGGGGTGCCCTGAGCACCGCCAAAATCGGCCTGGAGAAGGTTATTCCTGCCATGCGGAAGAGCGATTTCTGCGACTTCCAAGCGATCGCCTCGCGTGAACCGGCCAAAGCCCGGGAGGCTGCCGGGCGACTCAACATTCCGCGGGCCTACGGCACTTATGAGGAATTGCTGGCTGATCAGGAAATCGAGGCGGTCTATGTGCCCCTGCCCAACCACCTGCACGTGGCCTGGTCGATCAAGGCCCTGATGGCAGGCAAGCATGTGCTCTGCGAGAAACCCCTGGGATTGAACGCCGCCGAAGCCCGTGAACTGCTGGATGCGGCCGGGCGTCATCCGGCATTGAAGGTCATGGAAGGGTTCATGTACCGTCACCATCCCCAGTGGCAGCGCGCCAAGCTGCTGGTCGACCGCGGGAAGATCGGCGAATTGCGGGCGATCCAGTCGTTCTTCGCCTATTACAACGTGGTTCCCGACAACATCCGCAATCGGCCGGAGTTGGGCGGCGGCGCCCTCATGGATATTGGCTGTTATGCGGTTTCCCTGGCCCGCTGGCTCTTCGAGGCCGAGCCCCTGCGCGTCTGCGGATTCACTGAACTGGATCCCGTATTCCAGACCGACCGCCAGGTTTCCGGCATCATGATTTTCGGCGCCGGAACGGCCACCTTTACCTGCGGGACCCAGTTGGCTCCTTATCAGCGGGTCAACATCCTGGGAACAGACGGGCGTATTGAAATCGAAATTCCCTTCAACGCACCCCCGGATCAGATCTGCCGGATGTGGTACCAATCCGGAAACCAAATCGAAGAAATACACCTGGCGGCCTGCGACCAGTACACCCTTCAGGGCGATCTGATGGCCAAGGCGATCCTCGACGATGCGCCGGTGCCCACGCCGCTATCGGATGCGGTGGCCAACATGCAGGTTATCGATGCGCTGCAGCTGGCGGCCCGCAGCCATACCTGGGTGTCGATTTAATCGTGAGGCGCCGGCACCCTACGGCCGCCGGTTAACGGCGGCGGCCGGTGTCAGGCCGAAGCTTCATCGATCGTAATATCGCCGGGGTCCGCGGGCAGGGGGACCACGAATATCGGCCGGCGCGAGCGGCGCATGACCCTATGGGCCATGCTGCCCACGAAGGTGTTTTCAAGAAGGCCCTTGCCGTGGGTGCCCATGACGATCAGATCGCTGTCGTTGGCATCGGCGAGCTTGAGGATTTCATCCGCCGGAAAACCTTCACGGACCTCGATCTTTTCCACACGGCGCACAAGATCTGGATCGAAGCGGCATTCCTTTTCACAGAATAGGTCGAGGCGTTTGCGAATCCGTTCGATCTGGTAGTCGACCGCGGCCTGGCTGCGGGCTTCCAACTCCTCTTTATCCAGGTAGGAGGAGAGCAGCGCCTGGGAGGTGGCCGACATTTTTTCGATCACGTGCAAGATCACGATGCGGGCATCGTTCTGGCCTGCAATCTTGCTGGCATAGCGCATGGCATAAGCCGCATTGGGGGATAGATCGGTGGCATACAGGATCCGTTTGATTTCGGGTGGCATGACAAGCCTCCTTTGAGGTGGGTTGTGGAATGCGTGCCCGCAGGCGTCAATAGGCGTTTCGCGCCATAAACCGCAAGCATTTCGCAAGATGATAAGGCCTGATGCCAACGGCGGCAACAGCGGTCGGGGGCGCAGGGCGTCCCCCTCGCAAGAGGCCCGAGCACCACCTGCAGGTAGGATTTCTATTGCAACGAACCTAAACTTGCTGAATACTCCGGAAATCAGCACCTTCCCCCTATCCGGTTGTGTACAGCGAGAGGAGCATCGTGTGGAGCGCATCCACCAGGCTATCATTTCGGTGTGTCTTTCGATCGCCTTGCTGGCGGTCGGCTCGTTGGGCTACATGCTGATCGAGGGCTGGGGGTTTTTGGATTCACTGTACATGACGGTGATCACCCTGGCCACGGTGGGTTACGGTGAAACCCATACGTTGAGTGCAACCGGAAGGATCTTCACCCTAATTCTGATCCTCATGGGGGTCGGTTACTTCCTTTATGTGGTGGGCGCAATCATCCAGTTTCTGGTCGAGGGACGCATCCGCCTCGTCCTGGGGAGACGTAAATTGGACCAACAAATCCACAGGCTCAAAAATCATTACATCGTTTGCGGCTACGGTCGCATGGGCCGGGCCTTGACCCGCTTTCTGATCCAGAAATATCTGGACGTGGTCGTCATCGAGCAGAAAGAGACCCGGGTGCCCATTATGAATGAAGATGGCGTGCTATACCTTTTGGGGCCGGCCAATGATGAAGACATGCTCAAGCGCGCCGGCATCGCCCGGGCCCGGGGCCTCATGACCGTGGTCGGCACCGATGCCGACAATGTTTTCATGGTGCTGCTGGCCCGGGAGATGAATCCGGATATCTTTATCGTCGCCCGCGCCATCTTGAATTCTTCCAAGCGAACCCTGCGGGCGGCAGGGGCCGACAAAATCGTATCACCTTACGATCTGGGTGCCCGGCGCATGGCTCACGCCATCCTGCGCCCCACGGTGATTGAATTTCTGGAAATGGCTTTCGCCGACGACTCCGAGGAAATCGAGGTGGAGGAATTGCGGGTTACCGCCAAGTCGCCGCTGATCGACACATGTCTGATGGATACCAACATCCGCAGGGATTTCGACGTTATCATCATCACGATCAAAAAAGCCGACGGCCAGATGGTTTTCAACCCTGGCGCCGAGACCTGTCTGGAGGCCGGCGACATCCTGGTGGTCGTGGGTCTGGCTGTGAAAATTCGGAGGCTGGAACGCCTGCTGGCACCGCCCTGAACGACACCGGTCCGCGAATAATCCCCCCGGGATTCGGCTTGACAACGCCGCCCCCAACAATACTTTAGTGACAGCTGGTTTGATCGACGCCGGTGCCCATGCCGCTTCCAAGCTTTCGTGCGCTTTCCCCTCTCCTGAACCTCAGACCCGACAGAGGCCTCCGCTAGATACATGTGAAGCCTGCGCCGAAGTATCCACCATTGGCTGCCCCGACGCCGCCCCGAAAACGCGTTCGTGATAGCGTGCCCATTTCGTTTCCTCCGGTTCCAAAAAACTCCGGCGTCATGTCGGACCGCGCCTTCAATCCACAGTCTGGCGGTTTGTCGGATGGCCGCACGGATGCGATTTGGGATCATCCGCCGGATCCGGAGATGCCATCCGGAATCGCGAAAGGGGGTATTATGAAAGCGGGTATCATCTTTACCGGCACCGGGCCGATCCTGCTCCTGACGTCCTATGACCACTTGGGCGATCCTAACCTGAAAGCCAAACTGGCGGCCAA
Source organism: Desulfobacterales bacterium (assembly GCA_030065585.1). Taxonomy (GTDB): domain Bacteria; phylum Desulfobacterota; class Desulfobacteria; order Desulfobacterales; family UBA5852; genus JABZFP01. Next base: position 14,212 of record JASJED010000065.1, read on the forward strand.
GGGGATCAAGAAATACATCGCCTACGAGGTCGATGAAGAAACGGTCAAACAGCGTTACGGACAGCAATTCAACGTCGTCATGGGGGATCTGAGCCAGAGCGATGATCTGCGGGTTTTAGACTACGATGGCCACCACGTATTCTACAATTTCGCCCTCAGTGAGCTGGGTGCGCCGATCCTTCAGGAGAGCTGACTTAACACGGGGACTGCCGACGGGCGGTCCTCCTGGGTTGTCCTCCGCCGGCCGCGCCCGGCTAGAAGGGAGAGGCTGGCCGGTTGTGGCCAAACCTCATGCGCGCAGGCCAGACAAGGCCAATTCAGATGAGCACACGCGGTTTTGGGGGCAATCAATTCCGATTTCAAGCGGAATTCTTAACGCCATCGTGCACGCACAATTTTGGGCGACCGCCTATCAAGGGAAGACCCATGGGCAGCTCAAGTTATGGCAGGGGAGGGTGATGGCGGAAAAAGCTCGGCGGCGATGGCCACCGTCTGGAAATGAATGGCGACGGTATCGGCAATTTGACGTGCATAGCCGCCGCTCATGGTAATGACCGTGGGCAGCGCGGAGCGACGACAGCGCTCCAGGACCAGGCGGTCCCTGCGGGCCAGGCCGTCCATGCTCAAAGCCAGGCGTCCGAAACGATCGTCATGGTAGGGGTCGGCGCCGGCCAGGTAGATGGCCAGATCGAAGACGCCCGCGGACAGGGCCTGCGCCAGCCCCGCTTCGAAGGCCTCCAGGTAATCGTCATCCGTGGTATGATCATCCAGGGCGATATCCAGATCGCCGGGGACTTTACGGGAAGGAAAATTGTTGCGACCGTGAATCGAAAAAGTGAACACGCCGGGATCACGATTGAAGATGGCCGCGGTGCCGTTGCCCTGATGGACATCACCGTCGATCACCACAGCCGTTCGTAGCCGGCCCCCGGCCTGGAGGGCGCGCAGGGCGATGGCCACGTCGTTGAGCACGCAGTAGCCTTGGCCGTGGTCGGGAAAGGCGTGATGGGTGCCGCCCCCGAGATTGATGCCCAGGCCCTCGGTCAGGGCGGCCCGGGCGGCGGCCAGGGTGGCCCCGGCGGAATGCTTGGCACGCTGCACCAGTTGAGGCGACCATGGAAATCCGATCCGTCGGATTTCATGGCTGGTCAGACGCCCCTGCTGCAGGCGTTCGATGTAGTCCGTATCGTGAACCCGCAGAATGTCGGCATCCCCTACGGCGGGTGCCGCCACCAATCGGTCGTCAGCGACCAGTCCCGCCGCCTGAATGCGCTCGCGCAACTGGCGGTATTTCTCGATGGGAAAGGTGTGCCGGGCGGGCAGGTCCAGCCGGCAGCCGTCGCTGTGGAAGATCTTCACGGTCTTGAATACCTCCCGGCATGGGTCATTCCGATGGCCGGTTTTTGTGAAAGGCGCGTGCGTGAAGAGCCAATATAAGCCTAAAATTCGCCGGCAGGCAAGATATTAGGAAAAGACGGGCTAGGCGGCCCAAAGCCATGCGGCGAGGGGGACGCGGGCCGGGGGCGTCATGCGACCGTCGGGCGACGATCGATGCGGGGAAGGCGGATGTTGCCGCCCGGGATTCGCACCCCGGGCGGCAGCGGTGTTTCTTACGGCAGGGCGATGAATTCTTTGACGACAACCGTCTTGACGCCTTCCTTCTCCATCACGGTGCCTTTGATTTCGACTTTCTGGCCGGGTTGGTCCATGATTTTGGCCGCTTGATCGTTGACGGCCATTTCGTACGTTTGGCCGCTTTCGTCGATGAAGCGGTTGTTGGCGTCAACCGTTCCTTTGAGGACGACTTCTTCCTTCGGCGCCTGCGTCTCAGACGCACAGGCCGTGCCCACCAGGGACAGCGCGACCATCAGAACCACCAGGGCAATCGTTGTCACCTTCTTCATTGCAGACCTCCTTGGAAATATGGATAGCTTACCAATTAAATCCGGCGAATGTTGCCGACCCGCACCCTGCGGATGCGGAGGCCAGCCGGAAACCAAATCCCTCTGCAGCGGGTTGCAACCCTGTTAAGCAAAGATAATGCCAAGGCGTCCATGATATACTAATGGAATAATTAACTGAAATTATATGAAAATACTAATTCATCCCTTTTGCGGGCGGGCTTTGAGAATCGCAGGGATTCACCTACACCCAACCCACGGAAATACCGGGAGGCTGATCCCACGGCCGATTCGACGGCGGTTGACTGTAGTGAAATACCTTCATCGGGGCGTGCGCATTATTGTACCTGCGAAATCCGTCACCTGAGGCGGGAAGGGGTCGGTGATGGCGCTGGTTGGCGCTAGGGTGGGCCTAAGCGCGGACGGCCGGAAGCTATTCGACATGTTTTGTCTTGGCTTGTTCCAGTTCTTCCAGCATTTGTTTCATCTTGAATTCCCGGGCTTCGATCTTGACCATCATCATGCCGAAGGATTCGGCCAGATCCGCCAGCAGGCTGGGGTAGCGTTCGCGCTTGGCCAATTCGAAAAGGTGTTCGGCATCTTCCTGATCATAGTGGCCCGAGGCGATCTTCTTGCAGGCCTGGTTGAGCATTTCGAACAGTTCCAGGTAGTAGCTTGCAAAATCCATGTTTTCTCCCTAGGCATAATTTCACGGTGGGCCGCGCGGGCCGGAGATTTTCCGCGCACCTTGCGTTGCTTATCATACTAATACCGAATTGCCTGTTTTCAATTAGGAATGGCACGTATTGTTTCGATGGCGCCGTTTAGCCCTGAGCAGAAGCGCCAAGATCCACGCCAGCTTGACGCAGATGCACATTTATCGCTATGCCGTTGGACATGAATACCTACCGGATTTCTCAAGCCAACCACGACATGGAGCGTCGGATTCGCGGGATGCTGCTCGTAGGCCTGACGGGGCTGGCCTTTCTGGCGGGATGCGCGGCGACACCCCCCAAAGCGAAGGTGCCGGCGGCGGTCGAAATCGGACTGGCCAGCTATTATGCCGACCGTTTCCATGGCCGTCTGACAGCCAACGGCGAGCGTTACGACCGACAGGCCTATACGGCGGCGCACCGACACCTGCCCTTCGGCACAAGGGTCGTCGTCACCCGCCTGGACGACGGACGCACGGTCACGGTGCGCATCAATGACCGTGGGCCCTTCGTGCGCGGCCGGGTCATCGATCTGTCCCATGCGGCCGCCGCCAAACTGGGGATGCTGCGCCTGGGGGTAGTTGAGGTGCGTGTCATGCGAATGGAGTGAATAATCGCGTCATCATTATGCCTTTTTCGTTTTTTGTGTATAAATACACGGTCAGGCGGAAACCGGCCGTTCGGTCAGTGCCCAACCCGAAATGGTAGCGTTCGGCTCAGGTTAAGGCCGCCCTGATTTTTAAACCCCAGGCCTCGTCAGCATACATCGAGGATTTCAAAATCGTGAGAACACCGGCCCGGGCGGAAAAGATGCCGTTTATGGACGGGCACCCGTCAAGGAGGGGCGTAATGACAATAACCGACATCAAGACGGCTGAAGATGTCCACGCGCTCGTCGCGGAGCGCAAGCCTGCGCATGTCAAGGTCGGTGTCTTCGACGTCGACGGGGTCATGCGGGGCAAGTACATGTCCCGGGGCAAACTGCTCTCGTCTCTTGAAAAGGGGTTTGGTTTCTGTGACGTGGTCCTGGGCTGGGATCTCCAGGACCAGCTTTACGACAATGTGACCTACACGGGCTGGCATACCGGTTATCCGGATGCGCCGGTGCGCATCCTGCCGGAGAGTATTCGCGAGATTCCCTTCGAAGACAATACCCTGTTTTTCCTGGGCGAGTTCGCCGAGGCGGCGGAGGCGATCTGCCCCCGGGGGACCTTGCGCCGGGTTCTGGAGCGCGCCCAACGGATGGGGTTCGATCCACAGGCCGGATTTGAATACGAATTTTTTGTTTTCGAAGAAAATGCCCACTCGATCCGTGCCAAGGGCTACCGTGATCTCAAACCCCTGGCGCCCGGCTTTTTCGGCTATTCGGTGCTGCGCAATTCCGTTCACAGTGAATTCTACCAGAAGCTGCTGGCGACCTGCGAAGCCATGGATTTCGCCCTCGAAGGACTGCACGAGGAAACCGGCCCGGGGGTTCTGGAGGCCGCGATCAACGTGGATCACGGTTTGGCCGCCGCGGACAAGGCGGCCCTGTTCAAGACGTTCACCAAGATCGTGGCCCAGCGCTGCGGGTTGCTGGCGACCTTCATGGCCAAATGGTCGCCGGACTGGCCCGGCCAGAGCGGTCACATCCACATCTCGCTTAAGGATGACAATGGCCGGGCCGTGTTTCACGATCCCGCGGATCCGCAAACCATGAGCGCGACCATGCGCCATTTCGTGGCCGGCCAGCAGCGTCTGATGCCCGAACTGCTGGCCATGATCGCCCCGACGGTCAACAGCTTTACCCGGCTGATCCCGGGATTCTGGGCGCCCACCGAGGCAAGCTGGGGCCTCGACAACCGCACCTGCGCCCTGCGGGTGATTCCCGGCGGTGCCAAGGCGCAGCGGGTGGAGTATCGCGTGGCCGCCGCCGACGCCAACCCCTACGTGGTCCTGGCCGCCGCCCTGGCCTCCGGGCTGTGGGGGATCGAAAACCGCGTCCCGCTCCCGGAACCGGTCAGCGGCAATGCCTATGACCAGGATTTTCCCGAGGGGCTTCAATTCCCGCGCACCCTGTATTGTGCTGCCCAGCGCCTGAAGGCCTCCGGGGTTGCCCGCGACTGGTTCGGCGATGCGTTTGTCGACCATTATGCCGCCAGCCGCGAATGGGAAGAACGCGAATTTCGCAAGCATATCACCGATTGGGAGTTGGAGCGCTATTTTGAAATCATCTGACCATCGGCGCGAAATGGTCTTTTTCGTCCTGAGCGGCGTTCTCCGCGGGTTTGCGGCTGCGGCGTACAAGGGTACGCCTCACCGTAAACCCTTGTGCGGCCTTGCTCAGAACGAAAAATCCTCATTTCGCGTTGTCAGGTTTGGGCTGTGATGACCGTATTCGTAAAAAAATATTTCAAATATACGAGAGGTTAATGACTATGGCCGTCGAGATGGAACTCAACGGAAACTGGAACTACCCCACGGCCATCCGCTTCGGGGCCGGGCGGATCAGCGAACTGCCGGAAGTCTGCCGGGAATTGGGCATGACACGCCCGCTGCTCGTGACCGACCCCGGGCTGGCCGCGCTGCCCCTGATCGCGGATGCGGCCGCCGGCTGCCGGACCGCCGGTCTGGGCTGCGAGGTGTTTGCCGATCTTCAGGGCAATCCCGTGGCCAAGAATGTCGATGACGGCGTGGCCGCCTTCCGCGCCGGTGGGCATGACGGGGTCATTGCCTTTGGCGGCGGCAGCGCGCTTGACGTGGGCAAGGCCGTGGCGCTGATGGTCGGGCAGACGCGACCCATCTGGGATTTCGAAGACCGCGAGGACTGGTACACCCGGGTCGACGTGGACGGCATGGCGCCGGTGGTGGCGGTGCCGACCACTTCCGGCACGGGGTCCGAGGTCGGGCGCGCTGCGGTGATCACGGACGAACGCGATCACACCAAGAAGATTATCTTCCACCCGCGCATGCTCCCGGCGCAGGTGATCGCCGATCCGGAACTGACCCTGGGGTTGCCGCCGGACATTACCGCGGCGGTGGGCATGGATGCGCTTTCCCACAACCTGGAAGCCTTCTGCAGCCCGTTCTATCATCCCCTGGCCCAGGGCATCGCCTTGGAAGGCATCCGCCTGATCAAAGACTGGCTGCCGACGGCCTGCCGCGAGGGTGACCATCTGAAAGCCCGCGCCCATTTGATGGCGGCCGCCACCATGGGTGCCGCCGCTTTCCAGAAGGGGCTCGGGGCCATGCACGCCCTGAGTCATCCCTGCGGGGCCGTGTTGAACACCCACCATGGTCTGACCAACGCTGTGGTCATGCCCTATGTGCTGGTCTTCAACCGGTCCGTCATCGAGGAGCAGATGACAGCCTTGGCCCGCTATCTGGATCTCCCCGATCCTTCGTTTCAGGCGGTTGTCGACTGGATTAGGCGCCTGCGGGCGGCCATCGGCATTCCCGACGATCTGGCCGCCCTGGGCGTCCGCGAAGATCAAATCGGACAACTGGCGCGGATGGCCGCCGTCGACCCGTCGGCCGGCGGCAATCCGATACCGCTGACCGAGGCGAATTTGACCACCCTGTTGCAAAATGCCGTTAAGGGCCGGATCGGCTGATGCGCATGACCGCCCCAGACACTGTGCCGGTCCCGGCCGGCGCCGGGAACCTCAGCCGACCGTTTATCGGGCTGAGCACTTACGGCATTGCCCACGCCGACGGCTTCAATATTCCAGCCGAATACGTTCAGGCCATGGGCACCGACCGGGTGACCATCGTTTCCTGGCACCACCAGGCCGTGGACCAGCTGGGCACGGGCCTGCGTCCGGTGGCCTGGGCCGAAGACGGCGTCATCGAGGCCATGGAACTGGACGGGAACCCGAAACTGCTGGCGGTACAGTGGTATCCCGAGCTCTCCGGGGCCGAGGACGCCACTCCGCAGGGTTTGTTCGACCGGCTGGTGGCCCTGGCCGGCAAGGCTTGAGCGCACGATTGACTGTTCTTATCAGGAGAATAACGATGCATGGATTCATGGGCCGGATTCTAAAGATCGATCTCACGACCCAAACCACCGCGGTGTTGATCAAAGATCAAGATTTCTATCGGCAATATCTGGGCGGCGCCTTTCTGGCCGCCAAACTATTCGAGGAGGCGGTTATCCAAGGAAACCCGTTGACGGCGCTGGACGCCGCCAATCCCATGGTTTTCGCCACCGGCCCGCTGGCCGGAGCCCGGGTCTGCGGTTCCACACGGGTCAACGTGGTGGCTCTCTCGCCGGAAACGCCCGGCATCTTTGCCTCCCAGGCGGGCGGCGAGTTCGGACCGGACATGAAACGGGCCGGTTTCGATGCCCTGGTGATCACCGGCGCCGCCGCCCGACCGGTCTATCTCGACATCCACAATGCGCAGGTGGCCTTCCGGGATGCCGCGGCACTCTGGGGCCTGGACCGGTACCAGGCCTTCGAGCGGCTCAAAACGGCGCACGGCGGTAAGAATGCCACCATCGCCACCATTGGACCGGCCGGCGAAAACCGGGTGCGCCATGCCAACATCATGTTCGAGCCGGACCACTATGCCGGCCGGGGCGGCCTGGGCGCGGTGATGGGCGCCAAGAATCTCAAGGCCGTGTGTATCGGAGGAGACCGGGAAGTGCACTTCGCGGACGCCGCCACCGTGCGCACCATCAACCAAAGCGGCGGGAAGACATTTGCCGGGGCCCTCGCCCGCAATCCGAACGGGTTTCTGGGAGTGCTGCGGACTTACGGGACTTTCGGACTGATGGCCCTCAACCAGGACATCGGCAACCTGCCGGTCAACAATTTCAACCGGGCCCAGCTCGACGATGGAGATTTCGAAGCTGCCATCCAGCACGACGCCATCGAAGCAACGGCGGTTGGCCGGCGCAACCCCTGCAAGGGCTGCTATCTGGGGTGCAAGAAGAAATCCAGCGCCGATGCCGACCACGCCGGGCTGGCCGA
>JASJED010000061.1 GCA_030065585.1 Desulfobacterales bacterium
GCGCTGGGCAAAGACAAAAAGCGTCAGGGCGACACGCTGCATTTCGTTTGCCTGGAGGCGCTCGGCCGATCGGTGGTCATGCCGGTCGGCTTATCCACCTTGGCCACCTTTATGTCGTCTATGTCGTCTGAATTCGTAGACTGATCCTGCCCAATCGACTTTTCCGGTATCACGGTCGTGGGCGCACCTGGACCCATCGCCACCACTATTGCCTTTCTATCCTTCGTTATCCGATTCTCTCTGCGCCGGGGCTAGTTTAAAGTGCCATTATCCACGCGCGCGATCCAAAGCGCTCGGTGCCTGCACGGCGTGGCAAGGATGTCGAAAGCTTCCTCAGGGGTTGACAGACTGAGCAGGGAATATTATTTAGATAATCTAATATTTAATTAACATTAATTTTAGTGATATTAAAAATAAACGACACGTAAATATAGAGGGACATCGGTTAATGGCCAGAGACACACTGACGGAGCAGGCGCGCTATATTTTCACCACCGGCCGGTCGATCCGTGATTTCGTGGACCGCAATGTGGCCCAATTGCTCGCCGCGGAGGGTAGCCGCAGTGTCTGTGGTGAGCTCTCGGTCAACCAGATGCATGCGCTCATGCTGATTCAGAAGCGTGAAAAAGTCTCGATTTCGGAGCTGGCCGCGCTCATGGGGGTCTCGGCGCCGTCGGCTTCGGCCATGGTCGAACGGATGGTGGAAAAGGGGGCGCTTACGCGCTCCCCCAGCGCCCGCGACCGTCGACGCATGGAAGTCCGCATCGCACCGGCCGTGCAGGAAGATTTCGAACGGGTCAATGCGGTGCTCCTGGCGGCCTTTGAACGGCTGGTCGCCAAAACCGGTGAAGAAACCGCGCGCATGTGGTGCGAAGTGCTGGAAAGGGTCAAGCAGGTGCTGGACGCCGAAGAAACGGCTGTTCGCTCTAAAATACCCAATTAAAATGATGGACGCATGTCATCATGAAGAATAGCCATTCAATTGCCAAAAAGCCTAAGGCCATTCATCGGCTGATTATCTGTGCCATCGTTCTGCTGACCGGGGTCGGCGCCATGCTGGCCCTGGCGTCCATGAAAAAGCCGCCGGCCGAAGCGCGCCTGGACGAGCGCCCCCTGCACGTGGAAGTGTGGCCAGCGCGCTCTCGGGATGTGCCGGTTATCATCAGCGGGTATGGCGAAGCCCGGCCCTTGGACATGGTCACCATTTCACCTGAAGTGTCAGGCCGGATCGTCATGAGTCATCCGCAGCTTGAGGCCGGCGAAATCATTCCCCGGGGGGAGGTGCTGTTCCGAATCGACGATCGCGACTATCGCGCGGACCACAGCGAAGCGAGCGCTGCGGTGCAGCAATGGCGCAATACGATTTTACGACTGCGCAAGCAGGCCGCCATCGATCAGGAGCGCCTCAAAACTTTGCGCCGCAGTCAGGGGCTGGCTGAAGACGAGTTCGACCGACTCAAGAATCTATTCGAACAAGATCGTGTCGGCACGCGCTCCGGTGTCGACGCCGCCGAACGGGCGGCCAATACAGCACGGGATCAGGCCGATCAGATGGATCAGGCGGTGACACTCTACCCGATTCAAATCCGCGAGGCCCAGAACAGCCTCAAAGCGGCCCAAGCCCGGCTGGAAATCGCCGCCATACGCCTGGAGCGATGTGTGGTTTCCGCGCCGTTTAGCGGACGCGTGCGCAGCGTGTCAATCGAGCAAGGCCAGTATGTCACCGCGGGTGTGGCCGCCGTTACCCTGGCCGATGACGCCATCCTCGAAATCCATATCCCCATCGATAGCCGCGACGCACGTCAATGGTTGCGTTTCGAGGCCGGTTCACTGCCGCCCAGCGGTGCATGGTTCGGTGATCTGGAGCCTGTCACCAGCCGGATCACATGGACCGAAGCCCTGGACGGCCAGCACTGGGAAGGAACCCTGCATCGGGTGGTGGCTTTCAACAAGGAGACCCGCACGCTAACCGTCGCGGTGCGTATCAGTGCGGCAGAGGCTGTTTCCGGCGCACCGGCGCAGATGCCCCTGGTGGAGGGGATGTTTTGTCTGGTTGAAATTCCGGGCAAGTCCATGCGTCAGGTGATCGCGCTGCCGCGCTGGGCCGTCAGTTTCGAGAATACCGTCTATGTGGCCCGCGATCAGCGGTTGAAAACCGTACCGGTCCGGGTGGCCCGCATCCAAGGAGATCGGGCTTATATAGCTGAAGGCTTGCAAGACGGCGAGCAAATTATTGTCACACGGCTGGTCGATCCACTCGAAAATACCCTCTTGAAAATCAGCGAGGCGGCGGATGCGAAGGTGTCAAGCGATGAAAAGCCGTCCTGAGATCTTGGCGCCCGAGATTTCAACGCGCTAGGTTGTCAAAGCCCCGATTAGGTTCCCTATGAGATCGCTCTTAAAGGCCTTTGCGCGCAACACTGTCTTTGCCAACATCGTGCTGGTGATGATTTTTTTGACCGGTGGCATGGCGGCCGTGTCCATGATCCGGGAAACCTTTCCCGAGTTTTCGCTGGATATGATCACGATTGCCGTGGACTACCCCGGTGCGGATCCCGAAGAGGTGGAAGAGGGGATCAGCCGCAAGATCGAAGAAGCCATCGAAGCCGAGGAGGGCATCAAGCAGTATACCACCAAATCGCGTGAAAATCGGGCCAGCGCCACCATCGAAGTTCGGGAAAATTACGATGTGGCCCAGGTGCTGGCCGACGTCCGCAGCAAGGTGGACGCGATTTCGACGTTTCCTCAAGACGCCGAGGAGCCGGTGATCAGCGAGTTGATGCTCAAGGATCCGGTCATGCTGCTCTATCTATCGGGCGACATGAACGAGCGGCGCCTCAAGGAATGGGCCGAAGAAGTCAAGGACGACCTGCAGCAGTTGCCCGAAATCTCCCAGGTGACCCTCTACGGTATCCGAGAATACGAGATCGCGATCGAGGTCAGCGAACAACGCTTGCGGGAGTATGGGCTGAGCTTTGATCAGGTGACCGCGGCGGTTCGCCAGAGCAATCTCAACCTGGCCGGCGGCACGCTTCGCACCGAGGGGGAAGAAATCCGGGTGCGGACCATGGGCCGCAAATACACCGGCAAGGAGCTGGCCTCGATCGTCGTACTGGCCACGCCCGAAGGCGATATCATCACGCTCGACCGACTGGCACGCATCGTGGACGGTTTTACCGAGGACCCCATCCAGGCCACCATCAATGGCGCGCCCGCGGTCACCATGATTGTCTACAAGACCAAGGAGGAAGACGCCCTGGTGATCTCCCGCGCCGTGAACCGCTACGTGGCGCAGAAAGCACAGCAGATCCCGCCGGGAGCCAATCTCAAAGTATTATACGACAACACCGATATGCTGCGGGCCCGCATCAATCTGCTGCTCAAAAACGGCATCATCGGGTTGCTGATCGTGTTTATTTTGCTGTGGATGTTCTTGAACGTCCGGCTCAGTTTCTGGAGCGGCATGGGCATTCCCATTTCCATCGCCGGTGCCATGGCCATCCTGTGGGCCATCGGCGGCACCATCAATATGGTATCACTCTTCGGTTTTATCATGGTGCTGGGGATCGTGGTGGATGACGCCATTATCGTTGGTGAGGCGATCTATCATCACCGCAAGTCGGGAAAACCGCCGTTGCAGGCGGCGGTGGATGGCGTCAGCGAAGTGGGCCTTCCGGTGTTGGCCGCCGTGGTGACCTCGGTAGTGGCCTTTTTACCCCTGGCCTATATCAGTGGGATCATGGGTAAATTCATTGCCATCCTGCCGATGGTCGTAATCGCCTGCCTGGTGGTCTCGCTGTTGGAATGTCTTTTTCTGCTGCCGGCCCACCTCAGCCATCTGCCCGATCCCAATCGCCCGCCAAGCAATTCGGACCGGCTCTTGAGGCGCCTGGAGGTGGTACAACGGACCACCAGCCGGGGCATGGAATGGTTTGTGGAACGAATCTACACGCCGTTTCTGCGGGTGGCCATCAACTGGCGCTACGTTTCCCTGTGCTCCGCCGTCAGCATCCTTATGGTGGCGTTGGGGCTAGTCATGGGGGGCATCCTTAAATTCGAAGTGTTTCCCGAGTTGGACGGGTTCGTCATGACCGCCACGGTGGAATATCCCAACGGCACGCCGCCGGATGTCACGCGACGCGCCCTGCGCCAGGTGGAAGAGGCCCTGATCGATCTTGAAAACCAATATCCCACCAAAACCGGTTTGCCGCTGGTGAAACACCGTTTGGCCTTGGTGGGACAGACCCTGGAAGACTGGCCCAAGAGCGGTCCTCACCTCGGGTCGGTGCAGGCAATTCTGCTGGACTCGGAGGAACGTGGTACCCATTCCCGTGATCTGATGGTGGCCTGGGAAAAAGCCGTCGGCGTCATTCCCGGTGTCAAGGCCCTGACCTTCACCGGCATGGAAGCCGGTCCACCGGGTGCCCCCATCGAAATCTGGATTCAGGGCCGGAATATGCCTGAAATCCTGGCGGCTTCCGAAGATCTCATGGCGCGTCTGCGAAAATTCGACGGGGTTTTCCAGATCCGCTCGGATTTTTCGCCGGGCAAGAATGAAATGCGTCTACGACTCAAGCCGCAAGCCCGTTCCCTGGGGCTGACGGTCGACGACCTGGCCCGCCAGGTCTATGCGGGCTTTTACGGTGACGAAGCCCTGCGGCTGCAGCGGGGGCGGGATGACATCCGTGTCAAGGTGCGCTATGCGGCCGACGAGCGGCGCAGAATCTCGGATATTGAGAATATTCGCATCCGCACCCACGAGGGGCGGGAAGTGCCCCTGCTTTCGGTGGCAGACGTCCAATTCACGCCGGGCTATTCGACCATCACGCGAACGGATGGCATGCGGCGTGTGGCGGTCAGCGCCGACGTGGATACCAACAAGGCCAACGCCAATGAAATCTTCAACGAATTGGCCGCCAATTTTTTTCCCCAGCTGGAGCGTCAATACCCCGGTCTGTTGATTGCCCAGAAGGGCGAAAAGAAAAAAATGAAGGAGTCCTTCACCAGCCTCAAGATCGGATTTCCCTTGGCGGTGCTGGGAATCTTCATCATCGTCGCCACCATTTTCCGTTCCTACGCCCAGCCCTTTATCATTCTTTTCACCGTACCATTCGGCATCATCGGCGCGGTGGTCGGACACTTCCTCCTCAATTATGATCTCTCGCTGATGAGTATTTTCGGGATGGTCGCCCTCACGGGTGTCGTGGTCAACGATGCCATCGTGCTGATCGAACGGATCAATGAAAACCTGGCGCAGCGGCAGCGCTTTTTCGAGGCCATCATCAATGGCGGGCGACGACGCTTCCGGGCCATCATTCTGACCTCTTTCAGCACAGTTGGGGGGTTGGCCCCCATGATTCTGGAAACCGATCTGCAGGCTAAGTTTCTGATCCCCATGGCCCTGGCGCTGGCCGCCGGTGTGGCTTTTGCCACCGTGCTGACTTTAGTGCTGATCCCCAGCCTGCTGGTGATCTTGAACGACCTGCGCCGGTTGGTGTATAAACTGCGCCATCACCACTGGCCCACCCGGGAGCAGGTGGAGCCGGCCACCAAACGTAGGCCCCAAGCGGAAACGGGCGGCGAGGCGGCCGACATGGCATCGGCGGCGGTGTTGACACGGTTGAATTGAGCAAAGGCCAGGGAGTTGCAATGCAAACAATGCACACGCTGAAAAACATCGGGTGCGCTGCCACTTGCGCACTGCTGTGGATGGGACTGACGCTTGGCAACGTTCGTGCCGAAAATGGCGTCATGGCGGACAACGCCGCACGGATCGACTGGGATGCCATCGAGATCTTGGACATCGAAACGGCCCAGCGCATCGGTCTTTTACAAAACCCCAATTTGCGGGCGGCTTCGGAAAGGGTCAACCAGGCCCGTGAGCGGGTGCGCCAGGCCCAGGCCGCTTATTGGCCGACCGTCGATACGGAAGGTTCATGGCGGCGTGAGGAAATTTCCAACAACCAACGAAAGCAGAGGGTCATTACGGGTGGTGAGACGGTCCGCGCGGGGAGCGACGATGATTCCACGAATATCTATCGTGTCGAAATGATCACCACCTGGACCGTTTTCGACGGCTTCCGCCGTCACTACGACAATGCCCGGGCGCGCTTCGGCGAAGAAGAAAACCTGGCATCGCTCAAGGAAGCCCGGCGTTTGCTGCTATCGTCGATCGCCGACAACTACTATGTCGCCCAGTTGGCCATGGAAAACATCCGCATCGCCGATGCCGACGAAGAATTCAACACCCGCCAGCTCGAAGAAGCCCGGGCCCGCATGCGGGTGGGCACCGGATCATTGAGCGACGTGCTCAATTTCGAGGTCCAGGTCAACGCGGCCCGCTCGGCGCGCAACGGTTTCGAGCGGGACTACCGTCTGGCCATGATCGGGCTGGCCGCGCTGATGGGTATTCCCGATGCGGGTTTGCCGGATTCTTTGAAGTTATCGCCGCTCAAGCCGGAAACCGACAAGGATCTGGCCATGCCCCCGGATACGGAAAATATCGATTACGCCCTGGAGCACCGCACCGATATTCAACGTGATCAGTCCATCGTCAACCAGGCAGACGCTGGGGTGGGCATCGCCCGGGCTCGGTATTGGCCGGCGCTCGAATTCCGGGCCTCGGTGGACGGCGAACAGAAGAATTCCGTGGATTATGAAAAAGATGATTTCGGCAGCACGGTGGGCTTGTTTTTAAGCTACCCGCTGTTTACCGGTGGTGAGCGCCGCTCCCGGCTGGCCGAAGCCAAATACATTAAAAACGAAGCCGAGGACAATTTGGACGCCACCCGCATTGGCGTGGCCTCCGACGTGCGCGAGGCCATTGCCAACGTGGTGACCGCCCAGCGCGAACTGCTCCTGCAACAGAACAACGCCGAATTGGTCAAGCGCAATCGAGACCTGGTGGACAAGGAGTACAACGCTGGGCAGGCTTCCCTGGTGCGGCTCAACGAGGCCCAGCGTGATCTGAATCAGGCCACCAGCCAGCTGGCCCTGGCGCGGGTGGGACTGCGCCAGACCTGGAAGAATTTGAATGTGGCCACGGGGCGGATATTGCAGCCCTTCGAAGCCCCCTAACCCGCGAGGCCTGTCTGAAGGGGCATCTTGCGGTCCCCGGGCGGCGTTCTCGCCTCCTGTCAATCCTCGACGTAGCGTGTGCTACGCCTGATAACTCAGAACGGCTTCGTCATCGGCCGCCAAGTCGCAGCGGTTTGTTAAACACCGCGTTTTGAAATTAAATTCGTTGTGAAATTCCGCGGCAGGGTAGGTCCGGGGAGCGGAAGCGCTCCTATCAGTTAGGTTGCGACGGTCGCAGACCAAGTGCTGGCGCTCGCCCGGTTTTGACGCCATCGCAAGAGATCCTGCCAACGGGTATCATCCATGGCGTCGCATGACATTGGCGAGCAGGGCGATGGCCCTTTCCAGGGTGGGGCCGTCGGCCATGGTGAAATTGAGGCGCAGGGTATGGCGGCCCTGGTCTTGATCCACAAAGAAAAACTGACCCGGTACATAGGCCACGCCATTTTCCACGGCGTGGGTGTAAATCCGCAGCATGTCCATCCCTTCGGGGCCCTCCACCCAGACGAACATGCCGCCTTCAGGGCGCGACCAGCGGAAATCATCGGGGAAAGCGTGCGCCAATGCATCGATGATGGCCGCTTTGCGGGGGCGGTAGAGATCGATGATCCGGGGCAGGTGGCGGTCGAGATAGCCGCCGGCAATGTATTCGGCCGCCAGGGCCTGGCCGTAGGTCCCGGTATGCAGATCCACACCCTGCTTCACCAGCACAAGCCAGTTTTGAATTGGAAGCGGGGCCACACAGTAGCCCAGACGCAAACCCGGGGCGAAAACCTTGGAAAGGGTACCGATGTAGATCACATTCTCCGGCGCCAGTGACTTAAGCGAGGGCAGGGCTGCGCCCTCGTAGCGCAGATCACCGTAGGGGTCGTCCTCGACCAGGAGGGTACCGTAGTTTTGGATGATCTTGGCCACGGTCCGGCGCCGCGGCATGGAAAGCGTGCGACCGGTGGGATTTTGAAAATTGGGCACCAGGTAGACAAACTTGACGGCCCGGTGCTTGAGAACCTCTTCCAGCGAATCCGGTATCAGACCATCGTCGTCGCAGACGAGCGGCAGGTATTCCGGCTCATAGGGGGTAAAGGCCTGCAAGGCGCCCAAATAGGTCGGGGACTCCACGGCAATCTGGTCCCGCGGCGAAATCAAGGTCTTGCCGATGCCATCCAGAACGCCCTGGGAGCCGCTCGTGATCAAAACCTCTTCGGCGCCAACCGGAATGCCCCGGGTCGACAGACGCGCCGCCAGTGCTTCGCGAAGCGGGGGAAACCCTTCGGTCAGACCGTATTGGAGCGCATCCGCCGCATAGGTGGCCAGGACCCGGCCATTCAACTCGGCAATGAGTTCCAGGGGGAAACTCTCCGGGGCGGGAATGCCTCCGGCCAACGATATCATGCCGGGCTGGGAGGCCACTTTCAGGATTTCGCGGATGGCGTTGACATGCATGCGTTGTGTTCGTCGGGCCAGCAGATTCTGGAAATTCATGGCAGCTCCTTAAAAAAAGACCGGTCGGTATTATTGAAAGATAAAATTTTTTAGCTCAGGCTTCAGATTTCAAAAGTGCCAGATAGATCTGCAACTGGCGGTTGGTTCGTCGCAGAACCGCCTTGTCACGGCTGGCGGCGAAAAGGGTGGCCGCACCGTTTAAAGTAATCACGATAAAATTGGCCACCTCCTTGAAGTCCAGATCGGAACGCAGCTGGCCGCGGTAATCGGCTTCCTTGAGCCAGTTCTGGAAGAGTTTGGCAAACCCCACAAACCCCTTGAGAATATGCCGGCTCATGGTGGCGGATTGTCCCGATAGCTCGACCAGCATGTTGACGAAAAAACAGCCGCCATCGAAAATTTCCCCCTCCAAATAGCGGCGCAGGACATGGTCGCAGGTTTTGGCGATGCGCTCGAGCGGATCGGCCACCGAACGCAGATCCTTGAAAACCGTCTGGCGCCAGACGCGGACGGCTTCGTCGTAGACGGCATACCAGATGTCTTCTTTGCTCTGGAAGTGGCAGTAAAGACCGCCTTTGGTCAATTGCGTCGCCGCCAGGATATCGCTGATGGAGGTGTTGAAGTAGCCCTTGACCGAAAAAAGGGGCAGGGCTTCCTCAATGATGCGCTGGCGGGTGCGTTCGCCCTTGTCGGCCATGGGTTTATCCTTAAATACAGAAAGTACCAACCGGTCTTTATTTATATTGGCGAGGCGCTTTTGTCAATACCACAGGCCATGTCAACGCCACGCGTCGGGCTTCCTGATGACAACAGGCGCCCGAAGCTCTATAATGCGATTGGTATTTCACCGTCTGACCCCGCGTGTAAAGAGCGATCGCTCTTGCCGGATGCGGTCGCGCTCGTTAAGACCGTGCTGGTAGGCCGGAAATCCTTTTGCTTTTCCGGGGCAGCGGTCGCCTCGCGATCGACCGGGTCCGCTTTGCGGCTTCGGCGGCCCATCCACGACCCGATTGCAGAGAAGACAACCAACTGGGGATAAATCGCACAGAAACAAGTCTATGTTCGTCCCTACACCCACACCGCAAAACAACGCGCGGCTTAAGTCGCCGGCCGTTTTTCGCGAGCATCTTGGCCGGACCCTGGCATCGGCCAAGGTGCTGGAGGCCGTGCGGGCTGTTGATCTTGGGGACCTGAAGGGTTTATCCGTGGTGCTCCTGCCAATCGGCTTGGAACCTTCGCGTTCGGCCAATTCGCCCGAACCCTGCCTGATCTTGAACAAGCGTTCCCAGCGGGTGCGACAGCCTGGCGACATTTGTTGTCCGGGCGGTGGTGTCGAACCGCGCGTCGACGCCTTCATGGCGCAGCTGCTCCGCCTGCCGGGTTCGCCCTTGAGAAGCTGGCGCCACTATACCCGCTGGCGGTATGATCACCCGCGTGAACTGCGCCGCCTCCACCTTCTCCTGGCCACCGCCCTGCGCGAGGGGCTGGAGGAAATGCGCCTGAATCCGCTGACCGTGCGTTTCATGGGGTGCCTGCCTTCCGAGCATCTGGTCATGTTTCGCCGGGTAATTCATCCCCTCGTGGTTTGGGTAAACCGCCAGCGGCACTTCCATCCCAACTGGGAAGTCGAAAGGGTGGTGAAAATTCCGCTGCGGTCATTGTTAAATCCGGGCCACTATATCTGCTATCGTCTTTCGATGCCCTGGCGCCACACGCACGAAGCTGGCGGTGGCCGGCTCGATTTTCCGGCTTTTCGTTTGGCGACCGATCAGGGGATCGAAATTTTATGGGGGGCCACCTACCGGATCGTGATGAGCTTTCTGAGGCAGGTGTTGGGGTTTACGGCGCCCGGCCTCGAAACCTTGGATGTGGTCGAACGTGAGTTAACGCCGCAATACATGACCGGTGGCTGAAGGAGACGGTCCATGCAATTTGGGGCCATGAACTATCCCATTCGCCCGGTTCGGGAAGAAATTGACACCTTCGGCGCCATGGGTTTCGACTATATCGAACTGGCCATGGATCCCCCCGAAGCCCATCATGAAAACCTGCGGGCCCAATCCGAGGCCATTCAAGAAGGCCTCGCCCGTCACCAGATGGGGTTGATCTGCCATCTGCCGACCTTCGTTTCCACTGCCGATCTGACCGCGAGTATCCGCAGCGCCTCACGGCGTGAAATCCGGGCCTCCATCGAAGTGGCCGCCCGGCTGGGTGCCCGACGGGCCGTTCTGCACCCGAGCTACATGAACGGGATGGCGTGCAACGTGCCGGCGCTCTACGAGGGCTATGCGCGTGAAAGTCTGGCCGAAGCCGTCCGCTGCGCCGCGCATGAGGGGATCGATCTGTGTCTTGAAAATCTGTTTCCCCAGTTGACCCCCTTTGGCGCTATGGATGACTGGGATCGATGTTTCGCTTGCCATCCTCAGCTGGGTCTGACCCTGGACATCGGTCATGCCAATATCGGACCGGACGGTATGATGCGCATTCTGACTTTTATCCGACGGTTTAAGGGGCGGTTGCGGCACGTCCATGTCAGCGACAACCTTGGCTGCCGGGACGACCACCTGCCGGTGGGGGAAGGCCAAATTGACTTTCCGGCGGTCGCGGCAGCCCTGAACCAGATCGGCTATCAAGAAGGCCTAACGCTTGAGATTTTCACCCATAACCGCGATGATCTGGTGCGCAGCCGGGATCGCATGGCGGCGATGCTCGCATCGGCGGGCGGAAGATCTTGACGGTCGACATCCGGGCATCGCATCGATTTCGTTGCGGGAACGTATTGACGCATGCCCGGCGGGGGGATGCAACTCATGGGCACCTATACGGCGATCTTTTCAGAATGAAACACCCATTTGACGAAGCTCGGCGGTGATCAGGGCGGCCCAGCCACGGTTGGCCTTGGGATTGGCCGGACTCGGGTGGGTCAGTTGGCCGGTAGCGATTCCCAGATCATCCGCGGCGACGGCCACGCGCTGGGCGGCAAAGGCCCCGATCCCGATAGCCAATTGGGGTTGGAAGTGTTGCAGGGTTCGTCGCAGGGCCTGGTCACAAACGGCCAGCAAGGGGCGTTTCTCAGCCACCGGCAGTTTGTCCGGGGTGCGGTTGCGGCCCCCGTTTTCCATGAACATCAGCGGGCAGTAGTTGGCCACGAAAAAACGTTTGAAAAAAGCCTGCGGCGTTTCAAAGGTTTCCGCGGCCCAGCCCCACAAACGGCGGCCGCTGACCTCGCTGCGCGGACAGGCGAAACCCCGCACGGGCCGCCGGGGGTGCTCATGGGCCGGCCGACCCACCGGCCCGCCAAGACCCATCCAATCCCGGACATAGGTGACTTCACCAAAGGGAATCCCGGTCTGGGCCATACCCCAGGGGCCGGGGTTCATACCCACCAGCAGCACCTGTTTGGGGCGGCGTCCGAAGCGGCGCAGGTATCGATCGTAGGTTGGACGGGCGTATTGCAGTGGATTGTAGACGTGCGTCACCGGGGTCGCAAATACCAGGCCGTCCAGGCTGTGAACCAAATCATCGGTAATGCGCTTTAAACTCAAAGGCCGGTTGTCCTTTTAGCAGGGCGCGATTGGGCCGTCGGCTGCCGGCGGCGCAATCGTTAGGGCCGGTTCGGTTGGTTTGCTGGCTCAGGGACGCGCGGGATCTTGTCGCAATGAAGCGCCGACGGTGCTCAAGGATCCTCACGGCAATTGCCCCAGAATCTGCGGCAGCAGATGCTCGCGGTTTTCCCATGCCATCTCCAGCAAGGTGACATCCCAGCGTGCCTTGACCTCGGTGATGAAGCCACCGCCGCGTTGGGCCACGGTGGCGACCACCGGGGTTTCCGAGGCCAGGGCCTTCTGGACCACATGCCGGAAAGCCGCCGAAAAGCATTCCATCTTGCCGATTTCGTCGATCACGATCAGATGCGTTGACGGCTTCAGCCAGTCCAGCTTCGGAATGAAGCGATCCAGAACATCGATGTCCACGCCGTATTTGCCCACCCGAAAAGGGCTGCGGATGTCGATATGCGCCAAAACGGCCCGCTCGCCGTTGAGGCCTACCAACGTGAACCCCTGGCGCTTGCCCGCCTGGCGAATTTCTTCCGTGTAAAACCCGGCGATGCGCTGATCCGCATAGGCGTTGCAGATGTTGCGGACCAGTGTGGTCTTCCCAATACCGGGAGGGCCGGTAATCAGGATATTGGCCGTGACATTCATCATGATTCTCCGGGCAGTTTGGTTAACGGATGCGGGCGGACGTCAAGGTCGGCGAACCTCCCGTCCGCGCCTGGCAGCTAAAACGGATGCTTCGGCGGACGGCGGCTCGGGCGTTGTCTATAGCACGGTTGATGAACCGACGAAAGGGGGCTGTGATGGTTCCGCAGATCGGGGGGGTGTTCGATGTTCGCGGCCCCGCTGTTTACGTCAACGGACAGAGCGGCTATAAAGGCCTGCGCTGCACGATGCGAAATCTGGGAATGACACGCCATGCCCCTGCCGAAGTCTAAACTCGTTGTCATCAAACCGGGCGCCTTGGGTGACACCCTGCTGCTGGCGCCGGGATTGCGGGCCTTGCGCGAATCACACCCTGGGCTCTGGATTACCGTCGTGGGCAGCGCTCCCGCCATCGATCTGCTCGCCTATTTCGGGGTGGCCGATGAAGTGATCGCCATCGATCGATTGAATCTGTTCGCGCCCTCGGAAACCGAATTCAAGATGATGCATGGGACGCAGGTGCTGACCTTCATACCGCTGGACGGCAAGGTCGTCCGGCATCTGATCGACATCGCCCGACCGGCCAAGATCACCTTGCGACCATCACGCGCGACGCATCCCGTTCGGCACACGGCGGTTCATCTGCATCGGTGTCTGAGGGCCTGTTTTCCGCAGATCGCCGAGCTCTCCACGGCGCCCATGCAATGTCCAGGCGATGCGCGGCCGGCGCACACGGCGCCATTTGCCATCCTGGCTCCTGGTGCGGGGGCGGAAGCCAAACGGGCGCCGATGGCACTTTTCCTAACAGCCGCCCGGAAAATGGCCCGTCGGGGCGTTCAACCGATCTTTATCGCCGGTGAGGTTGAAATAGAAAAAGGGTTGATCCGCCATTACCCTGACACCTACAAATGCTTACTGAATCCCGAGCTGAAACAGCTGGCGGTCCTTTTGCAGCGCGCGGAAGCCGTTTTCGCCAACGACAGCGGTCCCGCCCATCTGGCCGGATTGCTCGGCACCGTTACCACGGTTTTTTTTGGTCCGACCGACCCTTCGATCTGGCGGCCGTGGGGCCCCCGTGTAATTATTAATATATTTAATTAATAAATATAACAAATATATAAATAATAAAATTTAAAGTAAAAAATGAATAATTTACTGGCGCGTTACCACCCCATTATCGATGACCCCCGAGCATTTGACCTGGTAACGTCACGGTCCCTTGATCGATTTCTATGGGTCAACGAATTGCGCTGTGAAGTCGATGCGTTGCGGCGAATGCTCGTCCAGTCCGGATTCGAAGTCCATCGACTTCCCTGGCATGCCCCGGCCCTGCGCCTGACCGGTGCCGCCGAAGGATTGGGCCGCCACTGGGCCTATCGCGCCGGGCTCTTCCAGGTTCAGGAAGCCAGTTCCATGATTCCGGTCCTGGTCTTGAATCCGCAGCCGGGTGAGCGAATTCTGGACCTCTGTGCGGCGCCCGGCAACAAGACCGCCCAGATGGCCATGGCCTTGAAAAACCGGGGGACGGTCGTATCCAACGATATTGTCGGCCAGCGCCAGCGGGCCACGCGAATGATCCTGGATCGACTGGGGCTGCTGAACGTGTCTTTGACATGCCTGGACGGTGTCAACTACCCGCGGCGCGCCGGCGTGTTCGATGCCGTGCTGGTGGATGCGCCCTGCACCTGCGAGGGGACTTCGCGCCGCCATCCCGAGCGGTGTTGGCGCGAAGATCCGCCCTATCGTCAGAAAGCCGCCAAACAGAAACTGCTGCTGCGGCAGGCCATTCGACGCTGCGCCCAGGGCGGGCGCATCGTCTATAGCACCTGCACCTATGCCCCCGAGGAAAATGAGGCCGTGATCGACGCGGTGATGAAGGAATGGCCCGATGCGGTGCGCCTGCTCCCGACGCACCTGCCGCATTTGCATTCCGCGCCGGGCCTTACCCGATGGCAGGACGCCCGCTTCCATCGCGACCTGGTCAACAGCATGCGCATCTGGCCCCATCACAACGATACGGGCGGTTTTTTTGTGGCCCTGATGGAAAAGACGGCGGCGACTTCGCCCCATTCGGCCCGCACACCCCGCCTCGGCCATGCGGCGCCGAGCGCCGTCTCCAGCGACGGGTGGCGCCGGCTGGACGCCGCCGATCCGGTATTGGTCGAGATCCGGCGACGCTTCGGGTTACCGGTCGATGCCTTCACCGGATTGCTGGTGATGCGCCGCAACAGACGTGAAATATGGGCGACGACGCCCGATCACCGCCCGCCGGTCGTTACCAAACCGTCCATGGGCCTGCCGTTCATTCGGGTGGGCAACCGCTACCCTAAATTGACCACGGCGGCGGCCATGCTCATCGGTCGTTCGGCCACCCGCAATCGACTTGATCTTCGCCCTGATCAATTGGAAGCCTATCTGGCCCGTCGTCATTTTTCGCTGGCGGACGATCAAAATAAATTGAAATCAGGTGGTTATGCCTTGGTCCGCTACCAGGGCCACCCCTTGGGCATCGGTTGCTGGCACGCTGCCTCCGGTAGGGTCGAAAGTCTGTATCCTAAAAATGTGGCCGTCGATACGGGCCATCTCATCCTCTGATGACAATAGTCTCACACTTAATAATAGTTATTCCTAATATTAGAAATTAATTACCCATTAAGAAAAAAAATACAGCCATTTTTGTCCATATCTTGTGGTTTCAAACCGATATAATCCCAATATGTGGTTGCATGGTTTTTGCAAACTAATCGAACGAGTTCGCGATTCAGGCTGTTCAGCATTATTCGTGGTCCGGCCCAACCCTTCAGGATGCGACCATGGCACAAATCATTCCTTACCCGCAAAAGACCCATATCCTGATTGTCGAAGACGACTGGGTGATGCGCGAGGTGCTGCAAGAGCATTTCCTCAGTCAACCCAACTGCCGTCTCTCGACATTCAATGATCTTGGGCAGGCCCTGTATTTCCTGCATTTGGACTGCGGCGCCCGATTGATTCTCAGCAATATCAATCCCGGGGGCCACGGGGAGATCAGTTTGGCGGGACCGCAGCTAAGGGGAAATCACTGCGAAGTCGTTCTGACCAGCGGTTACAGTACGGAGGCCGACCGGTTTCATGCCTTTGACGCCGGACGGGACGTCTATCGCATCCAACCCCTGCGTTTCGACGCCCTCTGCCGCATGATGCGTGTCGGCGCGCAGGCATGCTCCTATCCCCGATAGATCCAACAATCCTGCCTTATTTTTCGAGGGAGATTGATCCTCTGCGCCTTGTAAGGGTTGAACGGCGGGTTCGACGGTTCGCCATTTCGACGCTGTCTGCTTGCCGATGCGCACGAATAACCTGTTGCCGGGCAGGGGGTCAGGGGCGTTCCGGTGAGGTGAGTGCCTCAAACATTTCGGCGGGTGCACCACAAACCGGGCAGCGGTAAGGCGGGGCCGGGCCGTCGTGGATATAGCCGCAGATGATGCAGCGCCAGCGTTTCATTGTTGCTCCGCCTGTTGGTCAAATTGATCCAACAAATCCTCCCAGTTTTTGACAAAGCGGGCGTCGGCCTGCGCTTCAAAACTAAAACGCCGCGCGCAATGCTTCTTTGCGGCGCTGACCACGGCCGGCGAGCCCACGACGGCGTAAAGCCGGACCCCGCGCCGCTCGAGTCGGGCGAATTGATCGCGATCCTTGCCCACCAAAACGGCGCTCTCCGGAAAGTTTTTGGTGCGGATCAATTCGCGCGCCGCTGTTTTTCCAATCATACCGCACAGGTAGACGATCGTATAGCTCTCGGCCATCTGCTGCATGACGCGCTGGGCGACCGCATCGCGTTGGCTGACCAGCGCGCGCCAGGCAAGCGCTTCCACTTCGAAAAGGACGGTGGGGGCGGATGGCGCGATGACCATGAGGCGCCCCTCGGCCTGGCCCGCCTCCGTTCGAGCTGTAATCGTAAAATCACCGGCCGTCGTTGCCGTATATTGGAGGAAACCATAGCCATCCGCCCCGGTTAGCACATCTCCGACCTTTTGGGCGTCGATCCAGAATGTGCCCCGGACACCGCCCATGGCCAAGAGGCCGCGATGGGTGCGTAGTTTCAGGTAAAAGGGCTTGTTCGCTGTCGTCACTTGATCGAACACGCTGACCCCGGCGGCGGCCTGGGCGGCGGGGAGCAATGCCGTCAAGCACAGGAGCGAAAGGGCGGTTCGCGTAAGGCTGCGGAGGGCCGCACCGCACAGCGACACCCTGGGATTTGCCGCGTATGGGCCACCGCCCGGCCGGTTCAGCTCGAATCGGTGCTTTTTTAGATTCCCCGCCATGAGTTATATCGATCTCCATTGCCTGCCAGCGGCAAGCGCGGCCTGACGTTGGGCCCGCAGCTGGCGAACAGGATGCCGCCGTTTTGTTTACCGTTAGGGGAATCTAGCCGATTCATCCATCGGATGCAAGACGGTTTCCGCAAAGCCCGCTTAACAACGACCGGTGGATGGCGTATGATTGGATAGGCCGCTGCTCAAGAGGCCTTTATACGCGGCCGGACCGGAGGTGGGCGCGCGACCCTCACCGCCCTTTCCGGCCCGGCAAGCCCAACCGGCGTTTACCAGGGCGGAATACCATGCAAATTGAGGTCGAATGTTACGCTGGCTATCGCGACGAAGAAACCCCCCGCAGCCTTCGGGTCGGCGGGCGACGTCTGGAGGTGTTGAAGGTCCTGGACCGCTGGCTGGCACCCAGCCACCGCTATTTCAAAGTACAGACCGGCGACGGCGGCATCTGGATCATCCGGCACGACACCCAGCGTGACGCCTGGGAGCTGACATTTTTCAAAAACACCTGACTCCGTGGGTTGATTGACATTGGCCAATGCCGGTATGAGGTTAACTAATGGACACATCCGGTTTCGAGATCCGTGAATGGCCGGTACTGCGCAAGCCCGCAATGGTCGTCGGTTTGGGCGGTTGGGGCAATGCGCTGAATGTTGCCAAAGGAACGGCCGCCTACCTGGTTCGCCGGATGGGAGCCAGCCTTTTCGGTACCCTGCGGATGGACAAATTCTTTCGCTTCGACGAAAGTCGCCCCACCGTAAACATCCAGGATGGGCTGATGGCGTCCGTTCAATTTTCGCGTGGAGGGCTGTTCGCCGTCAAACAGCCCGGTCATGAGCGGGATCTCGTACTCATCGTAACCGAAGAACCGCATCTGAGCTGGGAAGCCTTTGCCGAGCAACTCATTAATGTGGCCCGCATCACTAATGCTTCCGAATTCATTTCCCTGGGCAGTTTGTACGACGGGGTGCTGCACACCGATGCCCTGGTCTCAGGGTTTGCCGGCAGCGCCGCGCATCTGGAGGAACTGGCGGCGTTGGGCATTCGCCCGGTGACCTACCAGGGGCCCAGCGCCATTCACTCGATCCTCCATCTGAAGGCTTGTGAAGGCGGGATCAAGGCCAGCAGTCTCTGGACCCATTGCCCCTATTATCTGGAAGGTACTTCCCACCCCGGCCTGATTGCCGCAACCACCAACGTTGTTTGCCGTATTCTGGGTTTGACGCTGGATACCCTGGATCTTGCGCAGGAATGGGAACGGTTGAAAAAAGACATCCAGGTGGCGATCGAGGAAAATCCCAAACTCCAGAAACTGATTGGCGAGTTGCGCCGGGCCAAGGTTCGCGGCGCCTGGGCCAATCGATCGGTTCCCCATCGCAGCGGGGACAAGGTTATTCGCCTCAAAGATTTTCAAGATCCCAGCTGAGGGCGGTCCGGCACCGCCTGCACCGGTTAACCCTGATTTTGCCCTGACTGATGTCCAAAAGACGGCCGGACGCGAATCATTGCGAGCCAGCTTTGACGGATGCGGTACGGAGGATCTTTTGCTTGTCGCGCCACAACCTGGTATAGAATGGCGCACCATCTTCATGCGCTCGGGCCCCGGACACGAATTCACGTGTCGGTGCTTGCCGCGATAGCGGTTGCCAGGAAAATCGAACTGCCATGAATACCAAGGATTATTACCAGATATTGGGGGTTGCGGCGACGGCCGACACCAAGACAATTAAAAATGCCTACCGGGAATTGGCCTTTAAATACCATCCGGACCGCAACAAGGATAACCCCCAAGCCGTCGATCAGATGAAAGCTGTCAACGAGGCCTATGCCGTGCTGGCGGATGCCGCCAAACGACGTGAATACGACACGATTCGGACGCGCTACGGCGCATCGGCCCATCGACAGTTCCGTCAGACCTATTCCGAACAGGACATATTTGCCGGCTCGGATATTTTCCGCATCTTCGAAGAGCTGACCCGGCTTCACGGATTTCGCCACTACGAAGAGGTCTTCAAAGAATTTTATGGTCCGGGTTACCGGTCGTTCGAAGTCAAGCGGCCCGGCATGTTTTTCAAGGGCTTCGTGTTTACCGGCGGCCGCCCGCCCAAGCCACGTCTACACCGCGGGCGTGGTCCGGGGCCCGGTTTCGGCCGTCTCGGCCGCCGTATGGTCGAGAAATTGATCGGGGCCCAATTGCCGCAGCCGGGACGGGATGTGGAAGCGACGATTCGCCTCTCCGCCGAGGAAGCCCGCCGGGGGGGGCCGTACGCCTACTACTACCGCCAGCAGGACAAGAAACTGGTGGTCAAAATACCGCCGGATGTCCGTGAAGGCCAGCGTATCCGGCTTGCCGGTCTAGGCGAGGCAGGCCGCGGCGGCGCCTCCGCGGGCGACCTTTATCTGCGGGTAGCGATTCAGAAACCGTTGATCGCCGCGGTTAAATCCAAAATCAAGCATTGGCTCAAAGGCTGAGGCGGATGGCATTCATTCAAGGTGTATTGCTCAATTTGCGTGGTTTCCTACTGGGACTGCGGACCCCCCGACTGCTGCTGCTGGGCCTGATCCGCTTCGCGGTGGTGCTGCTGATTTTTGTCGGGGCCGTCGTCTTTTTCGGAGCCTATCACCAAGATATCATCGCGCTGATCTGGGCCAAGCCCGCCAGCGCCTGGCTCGTCTGGCTCTGGTATCTGGTCTCCGGGCTAATGGCGCTGCTCCTGCTGGGGGTTACCACGGTGTTGGGGTACATCATCGCCCAGATTCTGTTCGGTGTCGTCATCATGGATACCATGTCGCGCATCACCGAAAAAATGATCACCGGAAGGGAATTGGCTTCGCCCGCCATGCCCTTTTTCAAACATCTCGGCTTTCTGGTGCGCCAGGAAATTCCCCGGGTGGTCATCCCGCTTGGCATTGTTTTGATTCTTATGCTGCTGGGGTGGCTGACCCCTTTGGGTCCTGCCGTGACCTTCCTATCCCCCATAGCGGCGGTTCTCTTCCTGGCCTGGGACTACACCGATCTGGTGCCCGCCCGGCGCATGATCCCTTTTAAGCAGCGTTTCCAAATTTTCCGCCGTCATTTGCTGTTCCACCTGGGTTTCGGGCTCCTGTTTCTCGTGCCGCTGGTCAATCTGCTGCTGCTATCCTTTGGGCCCGTCGGCGCCACCCTGTTTCATATCGAACTGGATCGCTCGGCGGCATCCGCGGGCGCAGTCTGACGCCAAGCACGCTTGCTTGCCTCGGATAATCGTGCGCAAAGCGGGCGACGACCGGAGGTGTCCGGCGGTTATGCCGCGTTTGCCGAGGATTTGGGCGACCAGCGGAAAATCAAGAGGGCCAGCAGGATGGTCTCTGCAAGCGCCAAGCCACACGCGCTCAAATAGCTGATGCGGTAGGCTGCTTCCGGATTCCTGCCGGCACCCAGAACTTCTCCCGCGATGATCAATTTCATAGGGGATTTTGGGGCTGGCCACAAGGGCGAAAGAAGGCTTGCGGCTTCAAGCCGCCATCGGCCGGAGGGGATCAGCATGGGTCTACCGTCGACCGGCGGCAACCGCCGGTTGTCATCGGGATGACGGGCGACCGGGCTTTGAGGTTGACGGACACCGAATTTAAGCATATGAAGAAAAGATGATGGAAGAGAAGAAGTGCTCTGGCCGAAACGAGAGGGAAGGCGCGCGACGGTGATCGTCGCTCATGTGTTCCCGGCAGATGGTCGCCCGTTTCGCGACCGCCTGCTGACCGACATTGATCAAGGCCTCTAAAGGGGGAGCCCATGCGAAAGACCCTTTTCACACGGGGTGGTGGTTTGATGCTCATCGGGATGCTGCTGATATCCTGTGCGACAACTTCTTCGACTGCGCCTCCGGAGGAAACGACAACATCGCCTCCATCCGCCGCAACCGGCGCCCTACAACCGATGCCGGAAAAGGACCAGGACGCCCGGCGACAGTATGAAATCGAGCGCAACCGATTCATCTACGAAGATATCTTCTTCGCCAAGAACAAATTCCAGCTGGACGAACAGGCCCGTGCACTCTTGAGCTGGAAGGCGGATTGGCTGCAGGCGCACCCCGACGTGACCGTCGTTATCGAAGGGCATTGCAGTGAAGGGGGCCGCGCCGAAGACAATATGGCCCTCGGGCTTCGGCGTGCAGGGGAAGTTAAAGGGTTTCTACTGCACCAGGGTGTGGCCCGCGAACGCCTGACCGCCGTAAGCTACGGCAGTCAACGACCGCTGGCCCGGGGTGAGGGCGAAGAAGTGCAGGCCAAGAACCGCCGGGTGCGGCTGACGATCGTTGAGCCCTAGATACCTGCCCGTCACTGCGCGTTGATAAAATCGATCAGGGTCCGGAGACGCGCAAATTGGGTGCGATTGAAGTCGAATGCCAAGCGCGGCAGATCGGCGAGCGCCGGCTCGTCGGACTCCTGCGGCAGGGCCGTGATCGCGGCGAATTGACCACCGGGGCTGAGCAAATCAGCGAAGTCTTCCTTTAAGCGATCAAAGGCTGCATCCGGCAGCGCCGAGCGCATGCGGATCACCAGCAGATCCCCGACGAACCTTAGGCTGTGATAGCGGCGGTAGAACGCCTCGATCATCGCCACCGCCTGTTCGACGGAGTCCGTTATCGCGAACAGCGCCAAATCTTCCTTGTCGATATAGGCACCGCCTGCCAGTTGATCCATCAGAAATCCTGACCATGTCTTCCAGTAGTCTTGACCGGGGGGTTCGATCATCACCACCGGCAGAGGGTTGTGCTTGCCGGTCTGGGCCAGGGTTAGGGTTTCCATGGCCTCGTCCAAGGTGCCGAATCCGCCGGGAAAGAGCACGACGGCATCGGCTTCTTTGAGGAAGGCCACCTTGCGGTTGAAGAAGTATTTATAGTTAATGCTGCGGGGATTGCCGTCCACGACCGGGTTGGGTTTCTGCTCAAAGGGCAGGCGGATATTGATGCCAAAGGAATGCTCCGGTCCGGCGCCTTCGTTGACGGCCTGCATGATACCCGGTCCGCCGCCGGTTATGACCATATAGCCGCGGGATGCCAGCCGACGGCCCAGTTCCTGGGCCATGCCGTAGCATTCCGCGCCTCGGGGGGTGCGCGCCGAACCAAAAACCGATACCTTGCGAATCGACCGGTAAGGACCGAAGATCTTGGCTGTGAAGCGCATTTCCTTGAGGGTTGTGTTCATCAGTTTGAGGTCGGCCTTCTGGTCGTCCTCCTGGCCGGCCTTGAGCGAGGCCAAGATCAGCTCGCGTACGATGCCGGGGCGACGAATACCGCCGACCATGTCGATCAGGGCCGCGATGGCCTCGTCGGCCGGTCCGTTCGTGGGGGTGAAATGAAGTTCCATGGGCTGGCCGGAGTTTAACGCGTCGGGCTGGTCATGGTGATCCGGATTTGATTTTTCCATGATCTTGGTTGCTTCTCCCAGGTTTAAACTTAGTTTAGGGTCCATCAATCGCCTGATAGGTGGACGTATTGTTATTGATGGTTTCGTAGAAAGTCATGACTTGGACGGTTTCGAAAAACGTTCGCGATACGGCATGCGAATTTCGATTGATGAAACCTTACCTAAGCGGCCATGACGAGGGATCAAGCGTAACGCCAATGCCGCACTTTCTACGGGGCTGTCAGTTAATCCATGTAAATTCTGGCCCGTTAGGGCCTCGATGTCAAATGCGCGGCAAGTTTTACGGGTTTTCAAGGAGAACGCCATGCACGCTCTATACATATTTCTGCTGGTCGCACTGTCGTTCGTGCCGGTCGCCTTGGCAGGCACGCCGGCGGTGCCCATCGCCAACCCCCAAGCAGAGGCATTCAAGGCCTACTGGTACCCGAACGGCGCCGAGCTGTCGCGGTTTGCGCTACGCCAGGCGCGCTACGGCGAATACCACGACGGCGATGCCGTCCTGGTCTTCGTCACCGAATCCTTGAACCGTGATACCCAGATCAAGGCCGACCGCTTCGACGCACGGAATATCCCGGTATTGAAACTCAACGCGGTCCGCAAGTTTTACACCGGAATCTATCCCTACTCCGTCATGACTTCCGTATTTACCCCGGTCGGTGCCAATCAGCAAGCCCGTCTGCCGCTCAAAATCAGCACTTCGGTCCAGGAGTGGTGCGGGCATGTTTTTATGCAGCTGAATTTGGATGATCAGGGCTATCGTTATGGGTTGCGATCTTATTTCGAGTCGGACGGCGACCGCGACGACCGTTTGGGGCGCGTTATCACGGAAGACGCGCTCTGGAATATGATTCGCATCGCCCCGGCAGACCTTCCCCGGGGGGCCTTGGAGATACTGCCCGGCACGGTGTTTTTAAGGATGGCCCACCGTCCCCCGCAGCCGCTGGCCGCCCAGGCGCGCCTTCGTTCCGCCGAGCGCCCGGGAAAAAATGGACAGCCCCTGCTGCAATACGAGGTCGATCTGCCGTCGGTCGCGCGCCGCCTGACCATCTGGTTCGAGCAGGCCTTTCCCCACCGTATCGAGGCCTGGGAGGAGCACGGGCGTCTGCGCACCGGCGCGTTGATGGTGACGCGCGCCGAGCGCACCCATCTCATGATGCTGGACTACTGGAACCACCATCAAAACCGCGATCGGCAGCTGCTGCCGCGGTTGGGTTTGGCATCGGCGGATTGATGGTGCGGCGACGCGGAACCATCATCGGATGCCCAAGCGCATCCGATGGCCGGAAGCCATCCGAATGGAAGGTGTAAGGAAAAATTCCTGATCCGCGACCAAGGCACCATGATTATCTCACCCGGCGGGGGCGGCCGGCGCTGCCAATCGTTGTGACGGCCTCGGCAACCATAGCTTCTGGATAAGCAACAGATGAAAGAAACTCTCGGCTCCGATTTGATCACCGATTCATCCGAGCGCGATCAGGTGTCGCCATCGGTCGATTTGAGCCTTCCCTTGAAGGGGGCCCTGAAGCGGCCGGTGCGAATGTTTACCGCCCGCCTATCGCGGCGCATCGCCTTCTGGATCTTCGTTAGCGTGATTGCCATCGAAGCAATTATCTTTTTTCCGTCCTTGCGCAACCGGGAGCGTGAGTTGCTTGACCAGATCAAAGAGCTGTCCGCCACGAAGATAGCGGTATTGATGCAGACGATGCCGCCTGAAATGAGTGAGCGGCAATTCTTTGAGACGGCCCAGCGCGTGTTGAGGGACGACGTGATCGTGGGGATGTTGCTCTTCCGTGGCGACGGCACCGAGATCGGTGTTGCGGGCCAGCGTCCGGCACTGACCTTTCAGAATATTATCGCGGAGGGGCGCTACACCCGTTTGGACCGCATCGGCAGTCACTACGATGTGGCCAGTGGCGGCGCCTGGCAAAACGGCCATTACTATCTGGTGCTGCGCCATGACACCAGCTCGGTGCGTGACGCGCTGTATGCTTTCTTTCTGCGGATCGCCGGTCTCGTGGTGATTATTTCTTTGTTTGTCACGGCCGGGGCCATGATCGCCTTGGGCCCCATTGTGCTGACGCCGATTCTCAAACTGCGGCGTGACCTGGAAGCCGCCGGTGACGCCGTCAGCAACGACCAGCCGTCACCGCGTTTTCAATCCGCCGCGCTGCGGCGTGAAGACGAATTGGGAGACGTAATCGGCGCCTTTGGGGAGATGTTCGCGCAGATTACGGACGCCATCAGCCACCGCAAACAGGCCCAGAACGAACTCAAGCAAACCTTCCGGCAACTCGAGGAATATTCGCGGGCCCTCAACAGTGAATTGGAGAAAGGGCGTGAAATCCAGAAGAATTTTCTACCGAGCGATTTCCCGGAACTCACCGGTTGGGAACTGGCGGCCTATTTCCAGCCGGCCCGCCAGGTGGCCGGC
The DNA here is from genome assembly GCA_030065585.1 of Desulfobacterales bacterium. GTDB lineage: Bacteria > Desulfobacterota > Desulfobacteria > Desulfobacterales > UBA5852 > JABZFP01. The sequence goes on from JASJED010000061.1 coordinate 24,873, forward strand.
GATTACTACGATGTCTTCCATCTCCCGGAGCAAAAAGTCGGAATCGTGATTGCCGATGTCTGCGACAAGGGGGTCGGTGCGGCGCTTTTCATGGCCCTGTTCCGCAGCCTGATCCGGATTTTTTCCGGGCAGTTCGAGGTCAATACCGGTGCCTGCCACATCAGTTCCTTGAATATCGATGATGCACGCAACGCAGCGCACGCCCAGGATCACGATCTACCGGTGGCGGATCGCGAGGCCTTGCAGGCCGTCGTGCATACCAACAATTACGTGGCCCGCAACCACGGCGATCTGGGCATGTTCGCCACGCTGTTCTTCGGCGTTCTGGATCCTCAGACCGGCGTTCTGTCCTACATCAATGCCGGTCACGACCCGCTCATCGTGCTGGCGGCCGAGGGGGGTGCTCGGCAGCAGCTGAATCCCACCGGGCCGGCCGTGGGCCTCACGGCCGATGCCAGCTTTCGTATCGCCCGCGCGCAGATCAAGCCCGGAGAAATTCTGCTGGGCTACACCGATGGGGTCCCCGAAGCGACGTCGCACGCGGGCGAAATGTTCGGTGCCGAGCGCCTGATCGCCCTTTTCGGCAAGACCTTCGATACGGCGGCCGAACTGACCACCCTGATTGCCGAGCAGGTTCAAGCGCATACGGGCGCGGCCGAACAGTTTGACGATATCACCATGCTGGCCTTGCGCCGCCGGGGGCAATAAGGCCACGTCGTGCGTTTCGTCACGACATCCCCAGATGCGGAGCGATCGGTTTGCGGATCAGTCTGCCGAGCTTGCCGGCGGCCATCTATCGAACCCATTCTCGACATAATCAGGCGTGCGCTGATCGTTTCTCCCGCCGAACAGATACCGGGCAATGATCAATTTCTGAATGTCCTGGGTGCCTTCACCCAGAGAGGCCGCCCAGGCATCTTGAGGAAAACGGTGAACGGGATGATCGCTGATCACGGACGCTTCGATTGCCCAACTGCTCGTCCTGCGGCCGGAAATTCTATGGTCCAGACCTTAAGGATTATTGGGCCGATGCCAAATATGGACGGTGGGGGAGGGGAATTATTTAGAAGGTTGGCGGCGATAAGATTTTCCGGCGGTTAGAGCCGGCCCGAGCGAAAAATTGAAAGAATCAACCAGATCCCCAGTATCGTGGCGATGCTGTAGCCCGCGATGCCCAACAGCGAGGTCACCGAAAGCGTGTATTGGCCCAGACCAACGAAATCCAGGGGGAATTCCAGGATCGTCTTATCGGAGTTGAGGATCAGGGCGGCGGCAATCGTGGAGGCGGAAATGATGGCCCCTACGGTCAGCCGATTGATGCCGCTTTCGATCTTGCGGTCGAAGTTTTCAAACCCCCGGTGACGAAACTCGAGCTGGTATTCGCCGTGGGCCGCCTGGCGCAGGATATCGTTGACGTACTGCGGGACGCGCCGCATAACCTGCCCCATGTTGCGGGTTTCGCGGCCCAGATTGCGCAGCAGCTTGGTGGTGTCGTAGCCTTGCTGCAGAAGCTTGACCGCATAGGGGCGGGTGACTTCCAGAATATTGGCGTCACTGTTGAGAATTTTCCCCAATGCTTCCGCCTGCACAAAGGTCTTGAAGAGCAGCAGAAGATTGCGGGGCATGCGGATGTGGTGCTTGAGGACCAGGGCAATGACCTGGTCGTAGACTTCACGAACCGCAATGGTCTGGAGCGCCCGGCCGTAAAAGGGTTCGCTGATGTCCTTGAGATCACGTCGGAAGCTGTCCAGGTCGATGGTCTTGGGGTTCACCAGACCGGCGTTTTCCAGGGCTTCCATGACCATGTCGTAATCGTGTTCGGCATACCCGAGGAACAGGTGGGCGATCTGGCGCATCATTTCATCGTCGATATAGCCGGTAATCCCGAAGTCCACCAGACCGACGCGGCCGTCAGGCATGACGATGGTGTTGGCCGGATGGGGATCGGCGTGGAAAAAGCCGAATTCCATCAACTGGCGCGAGAAAGACCGCAGACCGATCATGGCGATCTCGCGCGGATCGATGCCATAGGCCGTGATGCCGGCGACATTGTCCATCTTGACGCCTTCGATATACTCCAGCACCATGATGTTCCGGGTGGTATAGTCCCAGTGGACGCCGGGGATATGGATCTCTTGCGAATCCTGGAAATAGCCCCTGAATTTCTCGATGCTGCCGGCTTCGATATACATATCCAGCTCGCGGAAAATGGTGCGCTCGAATTCGCGCACCAGATTGACGGCCCCCAGGAGTCGGGCAACATCGAAGATCTTCTCGAGCTTGGCGGCGAAATAGTACATCAAGCGGATATCTTCCTGAATGATGCGGTCGATGCCCGGGCGGACGATTTTGACGGCCACCTGTTCGCCGCTGTAGAGCCGGGCGCGGTGGACCTGGGCCACCGAGGCCGCGCCCACCGGCTGGGGGTCGAAATCGGCAAAAACCTCGGCCAGCGGCCGTTTGAGTTCTTTTTCGACCAGACGGCGGGCCTGACGAAAAGGAAACGGGGGGACACTGTCCTGCAGTTTACGGAACGCTTCGATGTACTCCGGGGGGAAGACATCGGCCCGGGTGCTCATCAACTGCCCGAGTTTGATGAAGCTGGGCCCGAGTTCTTCGAGGGCGCTGCGCAGACGCGCCGGCGACGGGATCCGCAAGGTCGCCTCGCCTCCGGCGGTTGGTGGCGGTGTCGCTTCCTTGCCGTTGCGGGAAAACAGCCGGGCGCCCAGATCCGCCAGGCCGAATTTTACGAGCACGCGGCTAATCGCCAGAAAGCGCCGCGTGCCCATGAATAAACCGCCCCGATGTCGCTTCATGATGTCATCCTTATCAGGCTGTTTCGGAAAAAGGGCGAGCGCAAGGCTTGCGAAGTCCGAGGAATGCGGCTTACTGACGGTACGTCGCAATGACGAGGGCTGAAGCGTAACACAGCTAGCGGACTTTTTCCGAAACCGTCCTCCTTGTGGACCAAATGGCGAGGATCCAAGCCGCCCTGAAGCGGCGCAGGCAGTATGAACCATCACCTAAAGGCTGTCAACTTGTTCACTAACGGGCGGGAGGGCGAAACTGCTTGACTTTAAGCGGCGGGACCCCTAAAGCAGGGCGCAACTTTTGGCCGCGGCCGGCCCATTGATGTGGAGGCTTACCTTTTTTTGCGCGCTGGCCGCAGATTGGGAACCAAGACAAGGAAATGCCCATTGGAAGATCGCTATCACCGCTGGCTGGAGCGCAAGCGCATCGAACGCTGCCTTAAAAACCTGAAGCGCAACGGGTTTGACGCACACCTGGCGACGAGCGCTAAGGCCGCCAACCACCAGGTGTTGTCCCTGATATCCGATGACGAAACCTTTGGTATCGGCGGATCGGAGAGCGTGCGGGCCATCGGCGTGGTCGAAGAACTGCGGATCATGGGCAAGACCCTTTACGATCACTGGCAACCGGCGTTGAGCGCCGAAGACATGCAGGATCTGCGGCTCAAGCAGGGGCGCTGCGATTGTTTTCTGTGCAGTGCCAATGCCATCTCGGAAGCGGGGGAAATCGTCAATGTGGATGGGATCGGCAACCGGGTTGCGGCCATGGTCTTCGGTCCCCGCAAAGTCGTTCTGGTGGCCGGCGTCAACAAGATCACCCCGGATCTGCCGACGGCCCTGCAGCGTGTACGCGAAGTCGCCGCGCCCATGCGGGCCAAAAGCCTGGGAATGGAGACGCCCTGTGCCGAGAGCGGTCGCTGTGCCGACTGCCGTGCGCCCCAGCGCATCTGTCGTGTCACCACGATCCTTCACCGTCCCCCCATGCTGACGGACATCACCGTCGTCCTGGTGGCCCAAGCACTGGGCTATTGAAAGGGATCCGGTACGGCCATGTTCTGGGAAGACCGCCCTCTGGATGCGCTCACCCGTCCCCAGTGGGAAGCGCTCTGTGACCGTTGCGGACGCTGCTGTCTGGAAAAGTTGACGGACCGCAAGACCGGCAGGGTCTTCTATACCTCGGTACCCTGTCAGCTGCTCGACGTTAACCAGGGCACATGCCGTCAATACCGCCAGCGCACACTGGCGGTGCCCGCCTGCCAGCAGCTCAACGCCTGGCAAGTGGTCGCCTGCCGCTGGTTGCCAAGCACCTGCGCCTATCGGCGGCTGGCCGAAGGGCGTCCCCTGGCCGCCTGGCATCCGCTCGTCTCCAGCGATCTTGAAAGCGTTCACCGCGCCGGGATTTCCGTGCGCAACTATCCCCTCCATTCCGTCACCGTCGAGGCGGTTGATCTGGCGGACTACATCGTCGACTGGGGGTTTTGGCGGCGCTGGCGTCGGCCCGCCTAAGCGCCACCCGCCGTCAACCGACCTTGCATCCCGGTCAACGCGTCTTATCAATTACGCTTAACGTTTAACCATCGGAAACATGACGGTTGACGAACCCAGCAACCGTGTCTTCGGACCCCATGGGCTTGATCTGAGAGCAAATTGGCCCGCCACCAGGATCGGATTCCTCTGCGTGCGGTGGGCTTTGCTCTAAGGTAAAGGCTTGACAGGAGAATGCCGATGTCGCCACGCGACCATTACAATACCGACGAATTCATGTCTGTGCCGGAAGTCGCCCGCCACCTCGGGGTGGGCCGCAAAGTGGTCTACAGCCTTCTTGAAACCGGCCAGTTGGCCTACGCGCGTGAGCGCGGTGCAATTCGTATTCTGGCGGCGAGTGTCGCCCTTTTTCAGCGCAGCGGCAAGCTGACCTGAGCTTCGACCGCCACCCGCCTCCGATCGTGGAAGAATCGGAAAGCCCGGGTCGGTGGGCCGTGTTTTTTTATGGACCGTGCTTCCATTCCATGGGCGAACGATAGGCGTCGCCCTGGATCCACATGCCCCGGCTCTCACGACGCGCCGTTTCGGCGGCCAGACGATAGGGCCGGCGGTCAAATCCCCGGGGCGTCCGCCCGCGGTAGACCTCGGCCAACCCCCGCGCAACCATTTCCAGGTTGATATTGACACCCTCCAGATGAATGACGGCCAGACGGCGACCATAACGATCGACGCCGTAGACCTCGAGTTGAACGCAACGGTTTAAAACGCGGCGGGCGAGATAGCGTCGGGAACGGGCGCTGAAGGGTTGCCCGGCTTGCCCCGGGGACTTGGATGTCTCCGGGGCGTCGATTCCCAGCAGGCGTATCAGCCCTTTGCCGGATTTTTCGGACACCAGAACCGTATCACCGTCATAAACGCGCAGGACTTTACGGCATTCCTGGCCCTCCCTGCCGGCGACCGACGAAGCGGCCAGTAATTGGACGCTTGCGAGCGCCACGAGGGCGGCTGCGCAACACCGGCGGCTTAACGTTGTCGTGGTGCCGAAACCCATGCGCATCTTTCACCTTACGGGTCAGAATTTAAGCAGTTCGGACAGGCTGCGCTGCAGTGCGGCCATCAGGGGGCGGTTCAGACAATAACCGCGTGCGCCGTGGTCCACGTGGCCGGTGATCAGGCCGCAATCTTTGAGGTATTTGAGGTGCTGGCTGACGGTGGACTGGGCCAGCGGCAACTGTTTGACGATGCGGCCGCAGAGGCACTGGTTGTCGGTTTTGAGAATTTCGATGATCGCCATCCGGGCGGGATGTCCCAGGGCCTTGCAGAGACGGGCGACGGCCTCCTTCGAGAGGGGCGCGATTTCTTGCGGAGACGGTTGGAAAGTATTTACGCTTGACATTTCAGTACGTTTCCCTTAATCGCTAATTTACGATAAGGAAGCGGTGGCCGGTTGTCAAACCTCAAACCTCAGGTCTCCGCCCATGGATACGGGCCTCATCCGCGGCGAGGCCGCGGCCCCGTCAGGATAAGCGATCCACAACGACCCAGATGTAAAAAGAAACCACCAAAGCCCGACCACCGCCAATTTCCGGAGGAACCGATCACCCATGTTTTCGCTACGCGACGTACTGGATATGGCCGCCAAGATCGAACGCAACGGCGAAAAGGTCTACCGTCAGGCCCTGGCCCGGACCGAAGACCCCGAGCTGGCGGAAATGCTCGTTTGGATGGCTGATCAGGAGGCCCAGCATGCCGACTATTTTGAGGATCAGCGTCTCAGCTTGGTCGGGGAGGAAGACAACATCCTTTTGGAGGAGCTGGGCCGTTTGATGCTGGAGAGCATTGTCGGCGATCGCGGCTTTTCTCTGGAAGACGTGGATTTCAGCCAAATCGCCGATGTCAATCAACTGCTCCGGGTGATGATCGAATTCGAACTGGACACCCTGGAATTCTATCGTCTTTTCCATACTCTCATCGGCAACGAAAGCGAACGTCGCCAACTGGGCCGCATCATTGCGGATGAAGAGGAACACATTCGCAAACTCATGACCTGCCGCGATAAGAACCTCGCCTGCCACAAGTCCTGAAAGCGTATCGGCCACCGGCATGGGGGCTAGATGGACAGCGCTGGCTCCGATGGCCGTTCGGGCAGCGAACCTGTGCCCTGGGCCTCAAGGTTGCACTTTGAATTGATTCACCATCTCATCGATGGTTTGACCGTTGGGCGCTTTCGCCAGCGGGTTGACTTCCAGCAACCCCTCCCAGGCTTTGATGGCCCCTTCACGGTCATCGAGGTCGTGCATCAGGACGATGCCCTTGTTGAAGCGCGGTTGTTCAAGTTTGGGATCGGCGGCAATCGCCTGATCGAAACGTTTGACGGCTTCCCGCGGCTTTTTGCTTCGCCGGTACATGACGCCCAGGTCGGTAAGGACAGGTGCGTTGTTGGGTTCGAGCGCCAATGCCTTTTCATAGGCTTCGATCGCCCGTTCATGCTGCTGGTTGTCAAAATTGATATGGCCGATCTGGATCCAGGCTTCGGTATCTCGAGGGTTGTTGCGAACCCGTTCTTCGAGCTTGGCCAGCATAGCGGCACGCCCGCCATCCGGGGACGACCCGCCACCCGCGCCTGCGGGCAACCCGGAGCCGGATTTGTAGACGCCGAAAACCAATCCGCCGAAAAAACCGACCATCAGGGCGATGACGATGGAAGTCATGAGCGTCTGCCGTTTGACATAATGACCGGATGCGCGGGTCGTGTTTTTGGCCATCGCGTTCCCCTTCGTGGTGCCCAGTGATCGAAGCTACCGCACGCCCGATTCGATATGGTGGCGGCGGTTTTTTTTTAAAAACCTAATGCTCCCCGTCTGCAAATCAACCAAATAAAAAAGGCAGGCGGCATTGCCCTGCCTTTGAACTCTAAACCTCCGGTCGTGGCATCGGCCTCACGCACACACCAGAGGTTAAACGCGTGTTGCCGTCGCCTTCCCTTTGTATTGCTTACCGTCGACAAACGGGCGTCTGTCCTGGTTATCTTTCACGATGTTGAAGACGGGCAACAATGCGTGTAAGTTATAATAATTATAATATTGATCCCCCGGCCGTCAAGGTCGCGGCCGGCTGAAATATCTCCCTGGGCCGCGGGCGCGCTTTCCAGGCCCTGCGAGGTGGGCGCGCATTCCCATCCGTGATGGACCCAGCGCGGGCCTCTTCGAAGCGGCGTCGCGCACCATAACGGATGACAGCGTTGTCCGCGCGCTCGCGGGTTGCAGTGGATGGGGCATCGGTGTAATGATGCCAAGGTTGGCGCTTACATTCAGCACCCCAGCCGGGAGATCGACCATGATCATTCGCAAGGCGCAAGTCAGCGCATCAGGCCCGCGTTACAGCGGCATCGTTCGTCTCGACCTGGTGGAAACACCGCAGGGATGGACCTATCGGATCGACGGCATGAGCACCGGGTCCCTGACCATGACCTGGCATGCGCGCACCCCTGAGAAAGCCAGCCGTAAGCTTCAGGACGTTTACAGCGATCCATGCTGGACCTTGAAAATCATCGAATAGGATAACCGTCATGTCGCCGTCATATGAAATCCCTGTCGAGGCCCTGTTCAAACACTGTGATCCGGCCCAGTTTGATTTTCAAGATACCTCCGCGCTTGATCCCCTCGAAACGGTCATCGGCCAGGAACGGGCCGTCCAGGCCATCGATTTCGGTCTCAACATGAAGAGCGCGGGCTACAATATCTTTGTGACCGGCCCGGTGGGTACCGGCAAAAGCACGATCGTGGGGGATATCGTGCGTCAATATGCCCGCAAGGAGGAATGCCCGCCGGACTGGATTCTGGTGAACAATTTCAGCGATCCCTATCGTCCGGTGGCCATCGCTGTGCCGCCCGGATGCGCCTACGGGTTTTCCAAACGCATGAGCAAATTGGTGACTGACGTGCGTCAGGCGCTTCCCAAGGCCTTCGACAACAAGGAATTTCAGGATCGTCAGGCGGCGCTGCAAAGCCAGTATAGCGCGGCCCAGGAGAACATCTTCGAGGACCTGAGCCGCAAGGCCGCCGAGCGGCAGCTGCGGATCAATCGCACCAAAATCGGTTATCAGACGCTGGCCCTGAAAAATGATCAACCCATCACCCAGGAAGATTTCGAAAACCTGCCCCCCGAAGAGCAAACCCAAATCAAGGAGAACATTCGCTCGTTTCAGGCTGAAATCGAGGCCACCGAAACCCAGACCAACCAATTGGCCCAGGAACACCAGGTGCGGATCGAAAAATTGATGCAGGAGGTGGCGCTCTTCCTGATCCGCAACCGGTTGAATGTGCTGCGGCAGCCCTTCGAAGGCCGGAAGGCCATTCAGGGCTATCTGGACGCCGTGCAGGCCGACATGCTTGAGAATATCCAGTTCTTCATGCCCACCCGGGAGAATGGATCGGGAACCGCCGAAGAACCCAACAACCATTTGGGCGGGTTCAGTTTCACGCGCTACAGCGTCAACGTACTGGCCGATCGTCGCCAGGTCCAGGGGGCACCGGTCATTTTCGAGCCCAACCCGACCTACCAGAATGTTTTCGGGCAGATCGAAAAACGCGCCTATCTGGGCGCCCTGAAAACGGATTTTACCATGGTCCAGGCCGGATCCCTGCTGCGGGCCAACGGCGGTTATCTGTTGATGGAAATCGAGGCCGTGATGATGAATCCCATGGTGTGGGAGGCGCTCAAACGCGCCTTGCAGTCCAAGCTGCTGAGCATCGAGGATGTGGCCTCGGAAATGGGCTACGGCGTTTCCTCCCAGCGCCCCGAACCCATTCCGCTGGACGTCAAGGTGATTCTTTTGGGCGGCTATGCGATTTTCGAAAAATTGCAGAATTTCGATTCCAAGTTTGACAAAATCTTCAAGGTCCGTGCGGACTTCGACAACGAGGTCGATCTGAGTGCCGAAACCATTGGTCTGTACGCGCGCTTCATCGCCCGCGTGGCGCGCGAGGAAAATCTGCGGCCCTTCAGCCCTGAAGGCGTGGCCGCCATGGTGGAATACGGTCAGCGCTTCGCCGCCGACCAGCAGAAGTTGTCCCTGCGCTTCGGCCCCATCGTGGGGGTGCTCAAGGAAGCCGATTTCTGGGCGCGTCAAATGGAGGCCGCCGCGGTAACGGAGGCCCACATTCACAAGGCTCTCCATAAGCGTCGTTTTCGCTACAATCTCTACGAGGAAAAGATGGCCGCCGCCTTCGAGGACGAAAGCGTCCTGCTCGATGTGACCGGCGGCATGGTCGGTCAGGTCAACGCCCTGGCGGTTTACCAGATGGGGGATATCGCCTTTGGTCGGCCGAGCCGCATAACGGCCGAGACGTTCATGGGCAAACCCGGGCTCGTGAGTATCGAGCGCGAGGCCGAGTTGAGCGGGAGTTCCCACGACAAGGGCGTTTTGATCCTTTCCGGCTATCTGGGCCGCACCTTTGCCCAGCATCATCCGCTGGGGCTTGCGATCAGTATTGCCTTCGAGCAGAGCTATGGGCCGATCGACGGCGACAGCGCATCTTCGACCGAACTCTACGCGATTCTGTCGAGTCTGGCCAATTTGCCCATCCGCCAGGGAATTGCGGTTACCGGGTCGGTCAACCAGAAGGGTGAAATCCAGGCCATCGGCGGGGTCAATCAAAAGATCGAAGGGTATTTCGATGTCTGCCGGAAGCGGGGCCTCGACGGCCAGCAGGGTGTGCTGATCCCCCGGGCCAACGTCAAGAACCTGATGCTCAAGACGGAAGTCGTCCAAGCGGTGGCGCAGGGGCGGTTCCACATCTACCAGGTGGCCCACGCGACCGAGGGGGTCGAACTTCTCACCGGGGTGGCGGCCGGCACGCCGGACGACGACGGTAATTACCCTGCGGAAAGCGTCTACGGACGCATCCAGCACAAGTTAAAGACGTTTAACGAACGCCGCCGCCAACTTGACCGCGATCGGGGTCCGGAAACGGCCTAAGGGGTGTATCGCGGGGGATATGCTAAAAAAGCTTTCTATCTGCCGTCAACTTTAGTAAGTACATCGCCATCGTTTCGACCGCACACCGCCACCTGCGGTGTGTGTCTCCCCGGAGAACCTATGCAACGGGAAAACTATATCGAAACCTTGCGATCGGAACTGCTGGATCTGGTCGAGGAGCATCTGACGCCGGTGGCCCTGCGCTACGGCTACAGCGAGGTGCCCCTGGAGTCCAACATCAAGTGGCGGCCGCTGGTGCTCGTGCTGGGCAACTATTCCTCGGGCAAGTCCACCCTGATCAATGATTTTCTGGGTGCCAAGATCCAGTCCACTGGACAAGCCCCCACGGACGACTCTTTTACGGTGATCACCTATGGTGACAGCGAGAGCGAAGCGGATGATACCGTTCGGGTGGTCGAAGAGCGGGACGGCAAGTTTCTGCTCAACGACCCGGAATACCCCTTTGAGACCCTCAAGCGCTACGGACAGCGTTTCATCGCGCATTTTCGTTTGAAAAAGATCAATTCGCCCTTCCTCGAAAACCTGGCGATTATCGATACCCCCGGCATGCTGGACAGCATTACGGAGCGCGACCGCGGCTACGACTACCAGGAAATCATTGGCGATCTGGCCCAGATGGCCGACCTGGTGCTGGTGCTTTTCGACCCCCACAAGGCCGGAACGGTGCGCGAAACCCACACCAGTCTGCGCGACACCCTGCCGGCCAAGACCTTCGAAGACCGTGTGCTTTTCGTGCTTAACCGCATCGACGAGTGCGCCTCCCTGATCGATCTCCTGCAGGTCTATGGCACCCTGTGCTGGAACCTGTCCCAGATGACGGGCCGCAAGGACATACCGCCGATTCGTTTGACCTATTCGCCGCACGTCATGCAAAAGGGCGCCGGGGAATTGAACACCGACCAGCGCTATCTGCACTACCTGGACAACCAGCGCATGGAGGTCAAGGAAGCCGTATTGCAGGCCCCGCGTTACCGCCTCGACAATCTGGCGACCTTCGTCGAAACCCACGGGGAGCGGTTGTCCCATCTGCTGGAGGCCCTGGTGAGCTACAGCAAGCGCAAGCGTCGTTTCTTCTGGCGCCACCTGCTGATCAGCCTGATCCTCAGCATCCTTTTGGGGGGCGGGGCCGTGGCCGGGGTGATCACCGCCGGTCTGATCGGGCCGGACCCCTATCTGATGGCGGCGGTCGGCGGGGGAAGTGCGGTCCTGCTTTTCGTGCTCTGGCTGGCCACCGGCATGCGCTGGCTGCGCGGCCGCTTCCATCGTGACCAGATGCGCCATCTGGATCGGCTAACGCCCCTGCGCAACCAAACCCGACGCGACAGTTGGCAATCCATTCGGGACCTGGTTTACCTGACCTTGAAACGCACCACCGGAAAGATCGCGCGTAAGGAGGTCAAGTCGGAATACGAGGCCGTTTACCGGATCTACACCGAAGGTTCCAAGGATATCCGTGAAGCGCTGAACGAACTGGCGACCCTTGAAGCCGGCGAGGCCCCGGCCTGGACGCGCGATGAAGCTTCGGAATCACCGCGTGATTTTCCTTATCAGGAGCTTGCCCGCCAAGATTAGCAGCGCCTATCCAGAAACGGCATCTTTTGGCCCAGGCCGGCGTTCTCGCTCTTTTGAAATCCACATTTCTGACAAGGACATATTTCCGACTTTTTCATAATCGTGGATGGGCACTGTTGGCCGTCTCTCATTCGCGCTCCCAACAAGCAGGTCCGCGACCGTGGATCGCCGCACCTCCCGGTTGGGTATCCCAAGCCCCTGGCATCGTAAACGATGGTTGCAGAAATCAAGCGGGGGTAATGGCCTCATGGATGGCCGGCGGGGCGATCGCGTTGGGTAGGGGAGGGCGGTGCCGCGGCCGCCATCTGGAGACCGACAATGGTTTTGGCGTCGCGGATTTCACGATTGGCGATCATTTCCAGGGCGGTTTCGAGGGCCACTTCCCGGACTTCGAGGAGTTCGTCGTCGTCGAGTTGCTGGCCTCCCGGGGACAGTCGCTGCGCGAGAAAAAGGTGAATGACTTCATCGGAATACCCCGGCAGGGGGGTGATTTCACCCATAGCGATCCACTCTTGGGCCGCAACCCCGGTTTCTTCTTCGAGCTCGCGCCGGGCGCAATCCAGCGGCGCTTCACCCGGATTCAGCGTACCCGCCGGTATTTCCCAGATGTCGCCGCCCACGGCATAGCGAAACTGGCGGATCAGAATCACGCCGCCCTGGTCGGTGAGCGCGACGATGGCCGCGGCACCGGGATGGCGAACGACCTCCAGGTCCACGGTAACACCATTTTCAAGGGTCACATTGTCGACCGCCAACTCGAAAACCCGTCCACGGTGCACCGTGCGGGTGTGGTTGCGTTGCGCGCGCATGGGGCGGAATCTCCTTTCGGTGCCGGCCCGAGGGTGGGCTCGGCCAGGATAATTTCTACGCGGGCCAAAACAATGCTTGGCCTGGATGCCGACGTGCTTTACCTTGACATAGCAACATATGCCAATCCAGTGTCGGCAGGCAAGCCCGACACGGGCCGATCGTGCGGACGCCTCTGCGGTGACACCCGCTTCTCCGCCGACCATGCGTGACAACCTCTACCGCGGTCGTCACCGACGGCCCGATTAAATTTGTTGAAGGGAGACGTGTGATGAACCTCGAAGACGCCATCGCTCAGGCCATCGCCTATGAAACCCGCATCCGGGACCTCTATCGCGAGGCCGCTGATCAAACCACCGATGTCAAAGGCCAGAAAGTCTTCCAGACCCTGGCGGACGATGAACAGCGTCACCTCGATTATCTGGAGCACAAACGCCGCCAGTGGCGTGAGGAAGGGACTCTGACGGTGGAACTTCTGGCCTCGCTGGTGGCGGCTCCCGAAATACCGCCGTCGGCGGTTGAAGGCCTCGCCACCCAGATGGACCGCCCCGACCGGGGCGACGAAAAACGAATGCTCAGCAAGGCGCTGCAGGTCGAGATGGAAACCAGCGAATTCTACCGGCGCATGGTCGCGGAGATGGACGGTGCGGCCCGTGACATGTTCGCGCGCTTCCTGGAGATCGAAGACGGCCATATCGTCGCGGTCCAGGCCGAACTCGACTATATCAGCCAGACCGGGTTCTGGTTCGACTTTCAGGAGTTCGACATGGAGTACTAAGGGCGATCCCACCCTTTCGCACACGGTTGGGATCCGGAATCTTGTCCTCGTGCGTCGATCGCACGTGCGGGTGGTTCGCTCCACAGCGCCGACCCGCTGTCTCACGGCCAAGCAGCCTGGGCGGAGGCCCTCGTGATTGCGGCGCTTTCAGCCTTGACATCACACCCCCTTTTCTATACACGAACTCTTTTGATCAAAATTCGATTCCGCTGCGGCGCTTCGCGTTTTTGCATGCAGTGCCGGCGGCGTCAGGAGAATCCATGGCGGCAACCACTACCGAAAGACCGGGCCTCGGCACCTTTGCACATGGTGTGCATCCACCCGAACACAAGCACTTTTCCGAAGATCTGCCCATCGAAGTCGTCCCGACGCCGGCCAAGGTGCAACTGCCTTTGCTGCAGCACGTGGGGGCGCCCAGTGTGCCGGTGGTCAAGGTCAAAGATGCTTTGACCATGGGGGATATGATCAGCAAGGGCGGGGGGTTCGTATCGGCGCCCCTGCATGCGCCGATCGCCGGCAAGGTGCTCAAAACGGCGGTGGCCACGCTGCCCAACGCGCGGCACGTACAGGTCTTGCCCATCAAGGCCGACGGTGAACAGCTCGAGGGGCAGGCGCTTTTCGATGATGTCCTGGGCGGCGAGTGGCCTTATGAAGGCATCGACCAGCGCGACGCCCAGGAAATCACCGATGCCATCGCCGCCGCCGGCATCGTCGGTCTGGGCGGTGCCGCTTTTCCAACCCACGTCAAATACACGCGTAACGACGAAAAACCCATCGATACGGTCTTGATCAATGGCTGTGAATGCGAACCGTTTCTGACGCCCGACTACCGCGTCATGCTCGAGGCCCCCCGGGCTGTGGTGGCCGGATCGCTGCTGGTGGGCCGGGCGGCCGGCGCCCGCACGATCATCATCGGGGTGGAGAACAACAAACCGCAGGCTATCGAAGTGCTGCGCCAAGCCGCCGCCGGAACCGGCATTCAAATCGCGGTGCTCAAAACCAAATACCCTCAGGGCAGCGAAAAACAGCTCATCATGGCGGTGCTCAAACGGGAGACCCCCATGGGCGGTCTGCCCTTGGACATCGGTGTGGCGGTCAGCAACGTGGGCACTGCGGCGGCCATTGCGCGGGCCGTGCTGCGCGGCAAACCCCTGACCCACCGGGTGGTGAGCGTCACCGGCGCCGGTATCCGGCAGCCCAAGAATCTGCTGGTACCGATCGGGATCAGCTACCGGGAACTGATCGATTTTTGCGGAGGGCTTAAATCCGATGCGGCCCGGATCGTTTCCGGCGGGCCCATGATGGGCTTTGCCTTCGCCAACCTGGATGCCCCGATTACCAAGGG
>JASJED010000059.1 GCA_030065585.1 Desulfobacterales bacterium
GGCCACGATCTGCTGATCAAAGGGGTCAGCGGCGATTTCAAGTTCAGCACCGAGTTCAAAGGGAGCAAGGCCGATCTGGTGAGTGCCTCCCCGGGGATTTTCTTCATTCTGATGGCCACCATTCTGATCGCCATCGGGGTGATCAAGGACAAGCCCTTTGGCACGCGCGTGACCGAGCGGACCATCACGACCCAGGCCGAAAGCCCGGCGACGAGCGGCGAAACGGCCGTCAAACCCAAACTGCCTTGAGCGCAGAGGAGGGCGTCATGTGGAAGAAAATGCATTGCGGGGGCGTTGCCTTTCTGTGGTTATGCTTCTGGCTGGCAATGCCGATTCAAATCCCGGTGATGGCCGGACCGACCGACAGCTACTACCAGAAGGGCAAGCAGTCTTACGAAAAGGGCAACTATCTGGATGCGGCCCAGAACCTGTTCGCCTTTCTGCAGCTTGCCGGCGACGGGCTGGATTCGTCGACCCGCAATGCCGTGCAGAAGGCCTTGCATTTTTCCGAAGACCAGATTCAGGTGGCCCTCGATACCAAGCGCCAGTTGGATGCCACCGGCAAGGTGGTCGAGGTGGTCGTGGAAACCGGCGGCAAGGCCGATCAGGGCCAACGAACCACCAAACGCAAGACCTTCCGCCCCCCCCGGCCGCCAGGCGGCGCCAAACCGAAATTGCCCAAGGCCCCCAAGATCGCTAAACCCACGGCCAAGCATGCCGCCGTCAAACCCGTGGTTGTCGCGCCGAAGGCTGACAAACCGGATGTGCTGCCCCCGAAAGCGGATAAAAAATGCGCCGCCCTGGAAAAGAAAGTCGAATTGCTCATCGAAGAAAATGAACAATTGGCCAAAAGGTCAAGCCGCATGGAAATGCGCTACCGTCGGCTGGAGCAGAAATACAAGGAGCTGACAAGCAACTGACGAACTCGCCTGCCGCGTTTTATCAAGGCTGTTGCAAAACAATTGCGCTTGCCCATACGGTGTAAAATACTCCTCAAAATGCTCATTTATTGAACATAAACGGCGCTTTTTCGTCAGGTTTGGCCTTGTCTGGCCTGCGCTCATGACGTTTTTCAACAGCCTGTTAAACGGCGCCATCGTAGCCTCGGTGCTGATCGTGGTCCTTGTGGCAGGATCGAGCAGAAGAACGAAGCTATCCCTGATAAGTTATCGAAACCAAATTAATTTTATCAATCTTGGTACCTTGTAAACATCCGACGCGATAAACAGATTGTAAAGAAGATTGAGGTTTTTTAAATGTTTAGAGGCTGATTTAAAATTAAAGATGGGGGTTCCTGGCAAGGCGTGAAACGGCGAGAAAGCGGAGCATACACGCAGTATGCATGCAGGTTCGTAGGGCAGGGACCCTACGGTTCTGGCAAGAGCCGGTTCACAATGCACCGCAATTCATTTATGATCGATTCTGATCCAGCAGCGCTGGGAACACCGCCAGGGGCACTTAGATTTTTTTTGAGATAGCTTCTAATGGTAATTAACCGTTCAGATGCATCAGCTTCAAGCGTTCAGGCAGGGTAAATCAACTTGGAATATCAAAGAACTGGTCTTGGGATATATTCTCCGATCCCTCAAATAAGTATTAAAATTGATGCGTTCAAAATAAAGATGATATTCACCCATCTGGTCTTTTATAGCAACTGCAAGATCCAAATTCTTCTCCTATTTACAATTCGCCGAACAATAGCTGCCGAATACCGATCAGAGATCCCGGATCACCCATAAGCGAGAGGTAGGCAACAGTAGCAGCACGACACACTTGACTGGTCCCCATCCGGTCGCTTTGCGGGAGAGCTGTGTGTCAGTAAACAAAAAATGCGGCTGAGATGAAATTCTCAGCCGCATTTCCCAGAGAGCCCGGCAGGCGATGCCGAGCACTCACTGGTTCTTCGCTTAGCTTTTTGATGTTTTCTTGCTAGCGGTTTGTTTTGTTTTCCTTCGAGTGACCGTACGTTTGCGTTTTCTGTCGTCGGTCTGTTGCTTAAGCTCTTTCTCCAAACGTTTGATCTCGGCTTGCCCGGTCTTGATTTTTAAGTCGAATGCTTTGACGGCGGCACGTTTTTCCTTTTCCAGGTCAGCGATCCGCGACTTGAAACGCTGAAGGGTTTCTTTCGTCAGCTTCAAGGGAAGCTTGGTGTCGGGCGGTTTGATACGTGCCGCTTCCAACTCTTCCTTGGCTTTATTGAACCGCTCTCTTTGCTCGGCCAGTAGCTTGACAATCGTCACGGCTGCCACCTCCTTTCGAAATGATGAACGTATTAAAGGTTATAATCCGTTTCAGGATTGGGGAAATCGGTGAAATTGACGGCTCCGCCGTGGGTGATATTGCCCATGAAGATCCCTGGCGTATCCTGAAAATCGACAGAGGGTTGCTGGGTAAAGGCTGCGATATGATTGCCCATGACAATGGCATAACGGGCAGCGAGTTTCACTGTAGCCTGTAATCTATCCGGTATGGGGGAAAAGTGGGTCACAACATTGTTTTGGATCGATACGCGGTTGAACCGTGCGAAAGTCCTTTCGGCCAGAGGCAATTGGGGGATTTCGATCATGGCCAGCCGGCCGGTGCCCACAAATTTGTTGTCCAGTACGCGGGCACTGAAACCGGACGTTATGGGCGGTATATTATCGCTTAGCGGCGGCAGATCAAGCAAACCCCTCAGCCATAGGCTGCGATCTTCCAATTGGGTATTGAGCAGAGCCGGATCAGCGATGTTGATTAGATTACTCTGAATCCTGCAATCGAGAATATTGACGCCGAACAGGGCCCAGTGGGGTTGACTGACCGTCGCGCCATCCGGGCTTATACCGGTGTTCAATATCTGACAAGACTCCACAACGAGTTCTCCGAAAACATTGGCAAGGGCAACGCCAATGGCCGGGACCTGTTCAAAACCGCAGGCGATGAAACGGTTTTCAGCGAGGGCGGTTTTGGAAATGAACTGCAATCCGATAAAACCCCAATTGCGCATCTCCTCCACGTGATTCATGCGAAACGCACAATCGTTTTGGGATTGCATCGTCATACCGGCGGCCCCGCGACGCAGGTCGTTTCCGTCGAAACGATTCCCGCTGCCCTGGGTGGCCGAAAGACCTAAAAACGCATTTTCGATCCGGTTTTGGTTGACCCGGGCGCGATCCGCTTCGGCCAGGAATATGCCAAATCCCACCTGGTCAACGGTGCTGCTAATGCGGTTATCAGAGATGTCCTCACCTTCATTGCGGTAAACGATGATGGCATTCTGGGGGCCGTAAAGACGGTTGCCGATGATGCAACCGTCCGATACAACGCGGTCGCTAGTTTCGGCGAGAAAACCGGCCAGGATGCCTTGGGCCGGAGCGTCAGTCAATTCTCTCCCATTAAAGCGGATGATATTGTCCGTCACCCGGTGTCTGTTTCCGGTAACGCGGATGCCCCCATAAAGCGGATCGGCAAAGTTGATGGTGTTCTCGGCAATCAAACAATCCGCAGCCGCCACATCAATGGCAAAGGCCTTCGTATCCGCCTCTTCCAGGACCGAATCGGTCCGAAAGATCCGATTGCGACAAATCGTACTCCCTGCGGCTCCGGAACTGGGGTAGGCATCGGGTAGGAAGAAATTGCTGTTCAGGGCAATCCCAAAGATATATCCGGTGATCCGATTATCCTTGATTTGAGAGGGCCCAAACGCATCTTCCAGATAGATGGCAACGAGGCCCTCATCCCCTGTTTCTCCCCGCGCCACAGCAAAACGGACTTCTTTGATGCAAAGTGCTGTGGAGTCGGCATAGACCCAAATTCCGATAAGTACCATCCGGAATTCACAGCGTTCGATGCAGACGCGTTCACAGCGTCCGATGATCACACCCATCAGAATTTCTGGACGCTGGTAGATAAAGCGACAGTCACGGACGACCAGATCCTCGCAGCGGTCCAGCATAAGCAAGGAGGACATTGAACTGCCGTCGATCTCGCTGTTATCGAACTCGAACTGGATATTGGTGATGGATATGTCGGAGAGCAAAAGCCCGGCTGGGTGCCTCACCATCAGCGCGGTCACACCATCGGTGGTCCGTCGGATGCGGGTTCCCGGCGTCTCGCCATGCAGGTGAACATTGGAAGATTCGATGCGCAACGCATCATCGATAAGGTGCAGTCCCGTCTTCAGACAGACGCATCCCCCGATGGGCGGCAGGATGTCGATGGCCGCCTGGATATCTTCCCCGGGCTGGACCACCACGGTGCAGCAGCTTTCACCCTCTCTATCCTGCAATCCGCAGAGGGAGGGAAAATGGTGGCGGCAATCTTCAATTGATTCGGGATCCACTTCACCGCCGACGACATTCACGTAGGCGATACGACAATAGCGACGCTCCACCCCATGCGGTGGCTGCGCCACATGCAGGCCGCTGACCTCATCCACAGGCCAGATGATGGTACCGATCTCTTCTCCGCCAAACGTGCGCGCCGGAATGAACCAGTGGTCGCCGGCACGGTAAAACCCGTCCGCGAAGGTGACTTCAATTCCTCCCTCCAAGGGAACGGGCGTACCGGCCACGATTTCGATAGCACCGCTGTTTGGATCGCTGCCGTCATCCTGGTCCCAGCGTCGAATCTTGGGCTGGGAGAGGGTTTGGGCATCCGGTACGCTCTGGCCATGGGCATCGATGCGCAGACGATACCGTCCGTCGGCATCCGGGGTACGTTCGATGACCTCTACCAGCGGGCCGGGTTCGCCGCTAAAGTCGGTTTGGTCATGCTCCAGTTCGATCCAGCGATTGTCATAGAGCCCCACGACCTCATCCCGCCCCAGGTCCGTAACCACCAGTTCGTCCCCGTCGGTTTCCAGCCACCGCACCAGGGGCCATGCGTTTTCCCGGGACCATTTGAAGGTTGGCGGATCAGCGCTGCCGACCGTACCGGAATGGTGCACTTCCACCCGGTAGAGTTGATTTTCCAGGCGCGTGTACCCGGAACCGGTGGGCACGACACAGGGGCCCTCGTTGGGGTCCGCCGCTGTTCCGGCTGTTAACTCACCGGTGGTCTGGTCCGGCGGATTCCAAGCGCTGCTGCAGTCGGCGCCGGCCGCAACAGGATCAAAACCCACCCGCCAGATGGTCTCGGTTCGGGTGGTGGTGTCCGCGCCGCCCAAGGCGACCTCTCCGATGTCGGGGTCTTCGACGATGGTGACGTGGCGCTGCCGCACCTCCATATACACGGCGTAGCGCCCATCGGTTTCCGGTAGATCGGGAATGTAGGGCGCTTCACTCTGGCACAGCAGCCCGTCGATCCAGATCCGGCCCCGCCGGAGGCCGAATGGGCCTTCAGGGGTAAAGCCGGCCCGGAAGCTCAGGGGCTCCGATTGCGGTACACAGCAGTGGCCGATGATATCACCCAATGCCGCTCGCCGCAGACGCTCGGAGATTTCCACCTGTTCATTCCAATCGGCATCGAGCTGCACGCGGCCCTGTTGCATGCGGACGCTGCTGTATCGACTGGCGGATTCGGAAACGTTTCGAGAGAAGTCGCCTTTCATGGTCTACACCTCATCGTTAGGGCTAGAATAATAACCCGCTTTTCACGCGTTTGGGTTGATCATAGATTCCAAAGGAACGATTCCCTATTCATGGGGGCCAATGGAGCGGTTAGGTCACGAATAAAATGCCGGCCTCGAGCCCCACCGGCAAGTACTCGCTCAACCGCAGGCGCAGTCCGGCTTCTCGCTGGGGGTGCTTCAGACGTGAAAACACACCCATCTCCGACTCGTCTTCTGCCCCCTGAAGGATCTCGGTGGGCCCACGCCAGTCGAGTTGACAGTATGCCGCCTCGCCGTATGCAAGACTGACAAAGCGCGGCGCCAGTTTGGCGGTCAATCGCTGCACCTCGTCCGGGTCGGCATCTTCGGGCACATCAGGCTGACAGTGGTACCGGCGTGGAACGCGGGATGCCGGCAGCACCCAGCTGTAGCGCACGCAGCCCTGCTGCCGCCGCTCAGCTGTAACCATCCCCAGAAAAAGGCTGTTCTCGCCCAGGGTCATTTCACGGGTGTCGATAGTACCGATTACCGTAGTACGGGCCATGGTCACGGCCCCGCCAAAAGGTTCCCCGGCTGGAGCCGTGTACGCCGCATTGGTCGGATCATGGGCGTCGATAATGGTATCGGATATCTCCACGGTGGCCGCTGTGGCCGCGGCAATACCCCCCAAGATGGACGCGGTGATGAAAACTTCTGCTGTATCGCTTTCGACCACGAGGCTTACCGCTCCCGGCGTAACCGGATCACCGGTCGGATCAAGTTCGCGTCCCGGCAAAAACGTGCAATGTCCCACAGCGAGACGGTTGAGCTCTCCGCCAACGGACACGGATTGTCCGGATATCCAAATGCCGTTGAGTTCAAAGGCGCTGCCAGCGGCACCGCTGACACTCCATGCGGCGGGCAAACGGATCACCGCCCGCTGCTCGTTAGCGGAGCGAATCACGAGACTGCCGTTTTCGGGAATGCTGACAGCCGGCAGGGCATCGGTGTAGACGGCGCTGTCAAGGATTTCGATGATCCGCGCCTCTCCCGGATTCCAATCGCTCTGAGCGTCAACCAGGGCATCGGCTAGGTTATCGAAGATGGCCGTGTTATCGCCGGGATCGCCTTGAATGGATAAAATAACCGCGTTTACCAAGGGGTCATCGGGATCACCGACAATGGCGGTGCGGTCTCCGGTGATTTCCATTCCCCGTTCATACTGCCCACCACCTAAAAGATCGGCCAAACCGCTGTAATAGCTGACACGGAATACCTCGGGACGTGCACCGGGATCTTCCCAGCGCAGGCGACCCCGACGGGCGTCGATGGCAATGGTGTTGGGCGCCAAAGGACGATTCCAGTCCGCCAGGTCGCAGGCCACCATGTTATCGGCAGGCAGTGCTGCCCAGCCGTCCCCGTCCGGCACCATGATGGCAATGCTTCGCCCTGCACCGTAATAACTGCCGCTTAACGCCTCCAAGTCAGCGTGCAAGGCCCGGGGGCGAATGGGGGCGGGAACATTGAGCTCTTCGGCGATGTGATGCGGCCCCGTTTCAGTCAAGGGGTGATGAAAAAGCGCAATGGGATTTTCAAAGGGACTGAATGTGTAGTGGGCCTGGACGTCATCGACCAGTCCGGGCACAGCCAGCAGATTGGGCAGGGCTAAAATCCGCCAGACGTACAAACCGATATTTTTGATGTTGTGACGGCCCCGGCGTGAGGCAATGCGTCTCACATCCACAGTGTGGGCGGCCCCATCAAAGGGTCCGTCCAGGAGTTCCAAGGCATTGGCATCGCGCAGGTCCGGTGATGCCAGACTGTGCGGCCGCAAATGATTCAAATACTGGGTCCATCCCAGCAGTTCGAAAAACTCCACCACCCGTGCCGGCCAACCGGTCACATCGCGGGCCAATTGTTCCAGCACCGCCGCGGTGCCCTTTTTGCGCCGATTGCCGATCTCGTGGGCCACCTGGGATCGAGCGGTATCCAAAACCGGATGGACCGGCCGCGCGCCAATGAGATCCCCGATGTAGGGAACCACCCAGTCATCACACGTTTCGATGAAAAGGTTATCGTACAGCCGCCAGATATCATCTTCGACAATCGTTGCCTGCCCGGCCAGAATAGCGATCAGATCCCTTAACGGGTAGCCCTGTTGGGCATCCCGTTTGCGATAGACTGCCGGTAGAAGATCATAGAGTCGATCGGCATCGTAACGGCTCATAGCATCTCCTCCAGTGCCAGGGGGGTGGCCGTCAAGAGCAGCAGCTGGGCCGGCAGAATTTCCTCCGCGTCCGGATCATAGCGTGCCTGAAAAGCGGGCAGACCAAAGGCATCCGGATGGTTTTCAGGGCCGGTGGTGACATAGGAAAGGCTGTCCAGATCCAAGGCCTCCACACCGTCCACGGCCTGGATGACGGCCTGGACTTCACTATTGGCCACCCGTTGGCCGAAGCCGCGCACCTCAAAGGCAAAGGCGTTCCGCAGGGCCTGCTCCACCTGATCAAAGAGTTTATCGCGATCATAATCAGGATGCCGTTTGATCTTGGCCGTCAAGGTAAAGAAAAGCTTGTCAAAGGGTGCGACCTCACTGGGCTGGTGGGGCACGCGCGCGTCGTTCATGGCCTCGGTCAGGTCCACCAACGTTTCGTCGGGGACATCATTTCCATTGGGACCGGCCACGGTGATATGCACAATACGTCGTCCATGGCTCCATACCCAGGCGGCCTGGGCCTTGCCGATACCGCCGAAGGCACGGGCAAAATCCTCAAAATCCTGTAAAGAGACGATTCGATCCAGGGTCAACACGGTGAGCGGCGCGTTTTGGCGGGCGTCGTCCAATTGTTCCGGGTCCTGGGCGCCCCCGCTGGCCAGCGGATTGGTCACACCGCGCACACCCAGCGGTTTCACAGGCAGCAGGCTTATGCGCCCGGCATCCACCAGCCCGGGCGAACCGATACCGGAGCGGTAGCGGGCGCTGATGTTCTCCGCCCCGCTGGGCAGGCGGGCCCCTCGGATCCCGTCACCAAAATTCACATAGGTATGGCCTTCGTTATCGAGACGCAATCCATAGGCACGGTCCTCGGGCCCGAGCAGCAACGGATTGTCGTTTTCATGCCAGAGGATATCGTTGACACGAACCTCCAGGGTGCTCTCACCGCCACTAGGCACCGGCGCGGAAACATAGGTCAACGGGGGTTTTTTGAGTTTAAACGTCTGGTGGGCCGCTGCGGCGTCGCCGCTTCCCAGCACCTCCTTCTCCACCGTCTCGCCGTGGCTGGCATCGACCACGTTGGCGTAGATCTTGACGGTAGCGCGTTTGTAGCCGAAGGTCAGGGGACCGTCAAAAATCAGCAGGGTGTAGGCTCCCTGGACCACATCCGCCAGGCCAACGGCCTCGGCGCCGTGGACACCTTCGTAGTCGCCGGTGCGAATGCCGCTGACAATGATGGTGTGCCCGGGTAGAAGATCAGGGGCAATCTCTTCCAACTCCAGAGTCTCGCTGCTGGCTTCGAGTTCGTCAATGGGTAGCGGGGCCAGTGGCAGGAGCTCGCTGGCCGTGTGTATAGCGGTATTGCGCAACAGATAATCCGAAACCTCCGAAGTATCGGGACCGCCTGGCGCTGCCCCTAAAGAGACCCTTGTGGCCTTGCCGCTCAGCCCAAAGTCGGCCACCGACTCCTGGGAAGCGCTCTGGACCAGATAGACATTGTCGCCGGGCGCCCCCTCGAGAACCGCCCAACTGTCCGACATAATCTCGGGGAAATATTGCTCCAGTCGAATAGTGCCCCCAGGTGTCAGATCTCCGTCAGCCGCCGAGGAGGTAATGGGCCAGCCTTCGGACTGATCCCAGTCCTTACCGTAAAATATATCACCCGATGCACCTCGCCACTCTATCGGGGTGGTTCCATAGGCCGGTGCGTTATGGCCGAAGGGCGCGCTGGTAACCCGCAGGGCATAGAGCCCCGGTCCGCCCGGTGTCGGGGGTTCGCCTAAATTGAGGCGTAATCCGAACAACGCATCGGTCAGTTCGCCCAGGGTAAAGCCTCCCATTTCCACCAGGGGTCCCAGCACCTGGGTGCTGACCTGACCTGCGGCGACCTCCTCGGTGAGCCCGTTTAAGGTGGCTTCCGAATCATAGTCCATGGTCAGAATACCGATGGGTTTCAGCGGGGCGATATAGCCCGATGGGGGTGGATCGGGCTGGACACCCAGATTCACTTCGGTCCAGCCATTGGCGGCGTCCGGACGAATGCTGACCACCCGCAAGAACGTTTGTGTCTGGGTGTCGTCGGCCTCTCCGACGACCAGCAGCATGGGATCGCCGGGAGCCAGACCGGTGCTCAGTCCCGCCACAAAAAATTGCCGCATGTCGGCCGATAGCGGATGGGTATACGTTAGCCGGGGCTGGAGCACATTCCATCCCGGACGGGCAACGAACTCCGTTTCGGTTTCAAAGGTCTGCGGGGTCTCTTCTTCGACAGGGATGCTCTGGGCACGGGTTCGTGTGGAAAGAACGACCTCCAAGGGGGAACCTTCGGCGGTGGCGGTGTCCAGTTCAAAGGCCAGCAGGGCACTGGCGGCCACCCCGGGATTGAGTTCGTAGCCCAGCAGACGGGCCAGCATCAAGACCGATTCCCTCAAGGTCGCGGTCCGCAGAAAGGCCTCGTTAGCGATGCGCTCCTGGTAAAAAGTAAGCACATCGAGGACCACCGACCAGGCATCCAGCAGGGCGATGGAAAAATCGTCCTGCCTGCGGGTGGTCAGGGCTGAGAACGCATCGGTCGGGGAGATGTCGGCCAGCATGCTGTTTTTAAAGCGGGCGTGGGTGCCCACCCGGTAAGCGAGTTCGGGAAGTCCGGGACGGTTGAAAAGATCCGCCGGTGTCAGTCGGGTGATCCCCGTGCAGCATTGGCAGGCGGTGATCAGATCGTTTAACGCGCTCATAGGCCACCCTCCAATTCCAGTTCCAACCGTCCATTTTCGCGCAGACTGGGATCGTTATCCAAGCGGGCGATCTCGAAACGCCCGATGGGCAGCACCCCGTCGTCGATTTCTGTTCCCGCCTCCCGGGCCCAGCGTTGGAAACGCTCTACGTTGATCGACGCAACACCGGGGACGGCCGCGGCGGCCGCATAGATCCGACTCAGATAAACCGGCTGGGCGAACGTCCAGTTGTCGGGGTGAAAGAATCCCAGAGCGCCGTCCGGTAAACGTCGATTGCTGAAGATGTCCAGAAGCATACGGCGGACCTGGTCGCGAAAGTACTCGGCGGCCACACAAACCTTTAAGCGTATATCCAGAGAAACAAACCGCGGGCCGTTGATCTCAAGATCGAAACCGGCCATGCGAAAACGGTTGAGATGGCGGCGCACCCGCTCTTCAAACGCATCATCTACCGCCAGTCCGTTGACGCGATCAATGCTGACAAACACCGTATGCCAGCTTCCGGTCCAGCGAAACCGCGCCGCAGCGCGTTGCACCTCAGGCATGCGTTCGGCCATCTGCGCATAATCCGTCTCGGTGACGGCACGCTCCTGGATGCGAAAAGCATAAGGGGCGTCCCGGCGGGCTTCGGCCGGGGTTTCGGGCGCCACGCCACCGGCGGCGGCCAGGGGGTTGCGGATGCGGGTGATATCGTTGGGAGCGTCGACCAGATGGGCGATGACATCGCGACCCACATTGCCGGCGGTGGCGTTGCCGATGCGATAAAAGGCCTCAAAGCGGGTGCCCGCCGCAGGCAGCTTGCCATTGAATTCGTCCCCGAAACGCAGCCGCGCGCGACCGTTATTTCCGATCTCAGCAACAAATTCGGCGGCGAATCGATCGCTGGACAGCAGATCCCCCACGGCCTCCCAGGGTTCACCACCATCGCTCACCAAACGCACCACCGGGCCTGCGTCTTTCGGCGTGTAATCCAATAACTGCGCCGCGGGCAGCCATTGATCGGGCACCTCTCCTGCGGCCGGGAAGTAGTCGGCCGCAAGCCCGGCGGCATGGGTGAGCGGCCCCATATCAAGCAAGGGGCGGAAACTGCGAGGCTCTCCAGTGGCGGGAGGCAACTCCTCCCCGGCAATGGTGAGGCCATGATCGACGGCCACCACGTTGCCCCGCGCGACACTTACCGCCGGCAGGAATTGTTCTCCATGTTCCTCGTCGGTGGTTGCCGATATGCAGAGCGCAAACGGCAGAGCATCGGCCGCATCCCAGTGGATTTCCACCACCGGAATCGGTGGGTCGCCGGGGTTGGCCACCAGCGGATCATCACCGGGTTCGATGGCGGTGATGCGCACGATGTGACGGTGAGCGGGATCGGCATCGGCCGCCGCACCCGTGTTCGGGCCCAGGATCTCTTCGAACAGAAGGAAAGCCCCCTCTTCCAGATCCGGCAGCGGCCCTTGAAGGGTGGCGCGGGTGGCCCCCACGGGCAGGCAGCACTCCCGGTCGCTCCAGGTATAAAAGGGTATTTCATTGAGGGCGGCGCGCAGGGTGATGCCGTGCAGGGTTTCGTATACTTCGGCGCCGGCCCGCAGACAGTCGTCCAACTCGCTGCCATCGACACGGACCGTTCGGCCTGGCAGGCGGGTGAGCAACATGGCACCTGGCCGGTATTGGGACGGGTCTGGTCCCGCCAGCAGGGCACCGTCGGCGCCGCCCGCCGGTTCAACCTCAAGGTTGATCCAGGTTCGGGCGTTGACCCCCTCACCCAGACGATAGTCCATCAACCGCACCAACCGCCGCAGGGATATGCGCTGCCGCGCCTTCTCCAGATAGCCTTCCGTGGCCACTGCATCCTGAAGATAGCTGAGCTGGTCGCCGACATAGGCCAACATCTCCACCAGGGCCATGCCCAGATCGGCGGGCGACCGTTCCTGCCAATCCGGTGCGATGGTACTCAAGCGGTCGAGCATGAGACGGCGAAAGCTGGCGTAATCCTTGGCGAGATAATCGATGACCGGTTCATCAAGCTGCGGCGGAGGGCAATGCTCGGGCGACTTGCAGTCAAACTCACTGGGGCATTCCACCTTAAAATTAAAGTCCACCGACGCCAGCCGCGGGTCGAAGCCGGCAAGCGGGATTGTGGTGTCGGCCTCTACCAGCTGGATATGGTATTGGGAGTAATCACCGTAAGCATCCGTACCCAAAGCCAGGATGCGATCACGAGGTATCTCGCCCATCCGATAGGTGGATAGAAAAGCCCGTTCAGCCGCGGGAATTTCCGTGGGTGCGGCCGCCGTGATGGTATCCAGTAGATGCAGCCAGCGCACCCCCACATCCGTGACCCGCACACCCCCTTCCAATCGGATATTGTCCGTCGTCAGCGTCCCCAGTCCGGTGGCCGCGTAACACTGGATCAGCAAGATCCGCTGTCGACTGGACTCGGCCGGCGTGTCGATAAGCTCCATATCGATGACTTCGAGAAAATCGATGCCATTGATGACGACACCGCTGGCCAGGGCCTGTTCCAGGGCGGCGCGGCGCTCTTCATCACCACAATAGTAGCGCGTGGTGTCTCCTTGTGCCATCTCACACTCCCTGCTGGAAGGTATCGACGACCCGTTCCGCGGTCTGCCGGATGCGATACGCCACAGTGACCTCCAAGGTGGCCTCGTGGTGGGTGATGGCCACCGTCTCCAGCTCGATGCGATCCCCCAGCCACTGCTGCAGCGCCCCCTGGACGGTGAATTGAGTGGTGGCCTCCAGGATATCGCCATTGGGTTCAAACGCGAGCCGGAGAAGGCCGCTGCCGAAATCGGGACGGTTGACCCGCTCCCCCGGCGCGGTGAACAACACCTGTTCGATGAGGTCACGCACATGCTGTTTTTCATCGGTACCGGCGGTGCGGCCGCGCCGATCCAATTCAAAGGGATAGGCCAACTCAAAGGGTGCGGTCATCATATTCCCCTTACCCGCGATTGAACCACGGTCACCACAGGCGCCCCCTGGGGAATCTGCTCAGCGCTGTGGGCCAGGCCCGTGCTGGTGTTGAGGATTACAGGTTGTCCCATCACCCTTACGCGGGTGGCCGGTACCAGCCAGCGCACGGTGACACAGGGTTGGGCCTTCACCGGTGCAAAGGGACAACCGGCAATCAGGTAGGTGTCGGCCATGGTGGCCACGGGCTGGCCGCCCACCAGAACCCTTGTTTGGGACGGCACCACAGTCATCTGCCCGCCGTGGGGACACATGGCTGCGGCGTTGACATGCAACAGCTGACCCGGCATCAGATCACCTCCAAGGCGCCGTCGTTCACGGACACGCTGGCGGGGGTCAGTTTAATCTTGGCGGCGCCGTTGCTCACTTCGATGCCCCCGGCATCCATCTTGAGCACCAGCTGCATGGGCACCGCCGGCGGACCGGCTTCGATGGTGATGCCGCCGGCGCCGGGGGTGTCGTCCAGAATAATGGTCAGTCCGTCGGTTTTCAGCATTTTGATCTGCGCAAGGGCCGGCGCCGCCGGCACCTCGCCGGTGCCCCAGAAACAGCCGGCCCAGATGGGATAGTCGGGATCCCCGCCTTCAAACTCCACCCAGACGTTGGCATTGACCGGAGGGATGGTAAAAAAGCCTACCCCGGCACCGGCGTATGGGGCATTGGGCATGGCCCAGCTCAACCGTCCGTCACCGAGCACCGCCGGGCAGCTGATCTGAATCCGTCCCTGCTGCAGCGGGTCGACATTGTTCTCCACCTTGCCGCGATATTTGCCGAAATAGGAGGTCATGTGGGCACCACCGGAACCGTGGAGCCGGTGCCCTCGCGGGTGGCTGAAAATTTCTGCACAAAACTGCCCCGTGATATCACCGAGGTTACCGAACTCACGTAGTAAAGGCCGTCATAGGTGTACCCGACACCGCGCAACCCCACCAAGCCCCGGGACCACAACAGGCGCCCATAGCGCCCGATGTCCAGCTCGCCCTCCACCGTGACGATATCGGTGGAGGCGTCTGTTTCCCCCTGGGCCTCGGCCATGGCCTGGGTGACCGACCGGCCGCCCCCGGCCTGGTAGGCGCGGGTTCCGGCCAGCAAGGGATGCGCCAAACCGGGAAAGGCCGCCAGGGGCGGCCGGAGCCCCACTGCCGTGCGGATGGGCACCGCCGTGTTGGTTTGACGGTCCTGGACAACCCCCTGGACATTCGTGGCATCGGCGGCGTTGTTCTGAAAGCTGATGCTGTTGACATTGGTGTCCGGCCCCATATCCACCGAGAGGGCGGGCTGGGGCAGGCTCAGGCGCGGCGGCGGCCCCCAGTATGCCTTGTTCATCCCGGGTGTCGGGCCGGGGGTGATAAAAAAGGTGTGGGCATAGCGTTCGGCCATCTCGTTCAAGTACTGCAGATCTGTGGCGCGCTGCACCGGGGTGCGCTCCACCGGCACGGGGGGCTCGGATGCTGCAGGCGGAATCACCGTGGGGATCAGGCCGTATTGGGCATAAGCGGCGATGATCTTGAGCGCAATCACCACCTCGGGTTGGGCCGGGTGTTCCACGTTTTTCTCCTCCCGATCCATGGCCACGGAGACATCCTCACCGGTGATGGTGAAGGTGGTATCCCCGGGGGTCTGGCCGGGATTCAATTGCTGGTGGGTGATCAAACCGTCAAAAAGCACCTCCGGCAGGGCGCCCAGGGTGACCACCATGATCAAACGGTTCCCCGGCGAGATGGCCGGATTACCGATGACGGGAAAATCCAAGAAACTGGTTTGGTCCCGGCCGGCGCGAAAGACGATCTGGAAGCCGGAGCGCTCGGCATCGCTGTGCGTGACCTCGATTTTGTCGATGGCCTCCAACAGCATGGGCGGCGCCGGTACGGGTACGGTGGGTCCGAGCAGCAGTGTCAGATGAACACCGAGCAGCATTTGTGTCGTCTCGCTTTGTCAGGGATGAGGCGATCCTACGATCGCGTTCAGGGCTGGGGTATGGGAATGCGCACCCGTGAGCCGGGTTCGTCCGCCAGTTCCCCGGGATCCATCACTGCGTTGGCGTCTGCCACGCGCCAGAACTGAAGCGGATCCCCGAGGCTGCGCGAAGCGATCAGATCGGGCCGGTCGCCACTCTGCACGATCTCTTCGCTCAGGGTCTGCAAGCTCTCCAGGGGCGGTACAAACCGTCGGGCCACATAGGGGATTGGGTCTGCGCCGGCACGGGTCAGAATCAACACCGGCAGGCGGGCGTAGCGGCTGGTTTGATCAAACATGGGCACCTCACAATAGCGGCGTTTCCCCTCCCAGCACATCGGTCAGGGCTTGGGCTTTGGCCACCAGGGCCATGGCCTCTTTGGCCATATGGTGGGCCATGAAAAGGTGGTAGCCCGGGCTGGTCTTGGCCAGATCGTTGGTGCTCAACACGCGCAATTCCAAAGAGACCTTGGCCCGGATGGGGTTGAGGTTGTTGTCGTATTCCTCTTCGCTGATGCTGAACGATCCGATGCGGACCGGTAAAATGCGGTTTTTGCCCCAGATGAAAAGCACGAAGGGGCCCTGGGTGGGAATGATCTCGATGGTGCCGACGGCCAGCAGGACCGTATTGGCCACCACTAGGGCGCTGTGCGGGTAGAGCAGCAATTCCAGCAGGGCCAACTGAGGATGGATACCCATTTCCGCGGCCGCCGGGGAACCGGCGTCCAGCTGATCGGTGGCGTCGATCTCGACATCGATCTTGATCTTCTCCACCGGCACCCCCGTCAGTCGAAAGGCCTCCCCCGGCGCGCCTTCCCCCCCGCCGGTGGTCTGGGGCTCAAAGGAGCGCTCCTGGGTGGCGGGATTGTATTGAAAGGCGATCACCTGCGGGGTGGGATCGGGCAGGCGAAACGCCACCATGGCGCCTTTGAGCAATTTCGGTGCGGATGATAACACGGCCATTGTTGGATATGCCCTCCTTGGCTAGCGATAAAACTGCAGCCAAATTCTGATATGAAGACTTAAATCACGCCTTTTGCGCTGTTGAAGTTATTTTCAAACTCCTCTTTTGCGCTTTGCGCCGTTCGCTGAAGTTCGGCAAAGGCAATGGTGTTGCCGTCGGCCTCGGCTTGCTGGGATGCGTAATACTCGCGGAAAACAGGACTGGGGGCGCTGGTGCCAAGCCAGACGTTGTTGATAAAGAAATCGTTGACCCCGTCCAACACCGCCTGCATACCGCTTGATGAGACAGCATTATTCACATTGGCCGTGAAGACTAGACCCAGTTCCCGGTGCCAGCCGGGGGAGCCCTGGGTCTGCTGGGCCACTTCAGGGGAATCGCCGGCGGCCTTGTCGCGGTAACCGCTTGCCTTTACCGGTGCATAGACAGCCCCGGGATGGCCCTGAAAGACGACCACGCTGCGGTCATTCAGCTTGGCTTTGGTTTGGGGATTCCGCTGAAACGGTACGGTTCTTCGGTACGGATCCCTGGCGGGAAAAATCAACACCTGGGTGGGGCTGCGGAAGGCGTGTTGGAATTCGACCCATTTCGCAGCGGTTTCGATTCCTTCTTGATTGGCGGCCTGCTGGCCGCGGGCGATAACGGCACCAATAAAGTCACGGGGCACCCATTCGTGGCTGCGGGGTTGGGCGTCCAGAAACTTGTCTTTGATATGGGTGCGGTTGGGATTGGGTGTTTCACCCCAGAGCCCTGAAAAATCCGTTGGTTGAATATCGTACATAGCCTGGTTTTTGGCCATGGCAACTAGAAAATCCACCACGGTGGAACCTTTGACATTGTTCTCTAACCGGGGATCGACTTCACTGGGTTCCAGGGCCTTTTGCACCGCCGCATCCGTGGCCGTGGTCTGGGTTCGTGACACCTCTCCCAATTGGATGGCCTGAAGCTCTTGCCGGGCGGCTATATACTCAGCGTCACTACCGGTGTTGATCTGGCGCACCACCGTATGACTCATGAAGTTGCCCAGGTCGTCCGGCAGCGTTGCATCGATCTGGGCCGCCAACGCCGGCAGGCGATCGCGTATGCCTCTCTGGGCATTGGCGCCGAAGGTATGCTCCACCAACAGGGGTCGGGAAAACACCTGTACCTCTTCGCGCAGTCGATCGACGATCTCCTCCCAACTAAGCGACTGCCAGTCTTCGGCATTACTGCGCAGGGCGCGATCAAGATCCGGCAACACATCCGGGTGGGCCCTGCTGGTCTGATCGGCAAATTGGGCCAGCAGCCCCGCCCTATCAACCCCGAGGGCATTGAACAGGCTGCTTAGGGCGTCTCTGAGCTGTCCTTCCAATTGGATAATGGCGGCATCCCCCGCATCAGGCTGCGATGTCTGGTTCGTTGTCGCCGGTTGGGTCTCAGTGGCCTCTTCATCGGCACGGGTATCCAACTGTGTCAGAACCGTACGGGTTTGGTCCAAAAACCCCTGGGCCTCCCCTTTCTTCTCCGCATCCTCCATAGCGGCAATATCGGTCTCAAAGCGCGAAAGCCACCGCATTACGGGTTTTTCTTCGCTGCGCATCATAACGGTGGCATTGGCGCCCTCAACATCAATGAACAGGGTGTGGTCGGGGGCGTCTTGGACGGGGATGGTCATCACCGCACCGATCTGCCCATCGACGGCTGCATCCGCCGCAGGTTCGTCCGCGACCTGCTCGGCTGCGGCCCCTCCGCCGCGAAACGCGCTCAAAACACGTTCGATGAGCCGGTCCACGGCCCGGTCCAGCCGTTCACGCACATCGGCGATGATCCGCCGCACGCGGGCGGCCACACCGGTGAGACCCAGAAGTTTGGCCACCAGGTCGATGGCGATGGGCAGCAGGTTGGCCAGTACCGCTTCGATGCGGGTGGCCGCCCCGTCGATAATGCCCCGGGCGATGTTGCCGATACCCTCGACAACGGTCTGGACCACCTGGATGATGCGGGCCAGCTGATCGCGTAAAAACTGGTAGAGGTTCCAGATCGTGAAAAGCAGTTTCACCAGAGCCCCAACAGGATTGAAGAGACTGGCCAGCCAGGTGATACCGGCGATGATCACCTTTTCCACTAAAAAGCTCTTGATGGCCCCTAGGATGGTGTCCACCAGACCCGACAGATCGTCCATGAGGCGTTGAAACAGGGCGGGAAAACCGCCGTCAATGAGGGTCTGAATATAGCTGTAGATGAACTCCAGGCGCTGGACGTTCTGCTCACCGATAAGCCGTACAGCCTTTTGACGGATCCAGTCCCAGGTGATGCCCAGGATCTGGCGGGCCAGATCCAGCAGGCCGATCAGATCAAAGCGGTCGGGAATCTGGATATCGCCCAGGGCGCCGGTCAGCCAGCCGATGATGCCGGCTTTCAAATGGTTCAAAAAGTTGTCGGCAAATTTCTGAATCCCCAGCACAACGGCGTCCACCAAGTTGCCTAAAAACCCGACCGGATCGTTGATGATCAGATCGATGGTATCTAAAGCCCGACCGATAAATGCGTAGAAGGCCACGGGATCGATTCCCAGCAGGCGCAATGCGGCTTCCAGCACCATGGTGGCCAGTGCGGCCCAGTCACCTGTCAAAGCCGCCTGTAGCACACCGAGGGCAATATTTAGGGCCCCCTGGAAGGCATCCAAAATGGCATCCAGGCCGGACTGCAAAGCATTGACCAAGGCATCCACCCCCGCTTTGAGGGTGTTGGCTACCGCATCCACCGCTGCGTTGGCCAGGTTCACCGCGTCATCAATCGCTTGGGTGAGGGCCGCGGCCAAGCCGGGAAAAATGTCTCCCAGCAAGTGATCCACCAGTCCTTTGAGTAATTCTCCAAAGGCTTCGATCACCCCCTTGATGAAGCTTGCGGCCAGGTCGATCAACCCTTTGGCAAAATCCCGAGCCGCGTCCAGCAACCCCTTAACTGCCGACCGGACGGCATCGAAGATGGTGTTGATCAAAGCGGTGAGGGCGGCAAAGGCCTGTTTGACAAAATTGACCGCCCGATCCCACCAGCTTTGTTCCCGGGCTTCGCGTTCAGCGCGGTCCCGTTCCGCTTCCGCCTCCCGTTCACCCTCCTGCACCCGGGCATCTGCATCCGTTTCAGCCTGGGTGTAGCGATCTGTGATCTGGACCTCATCCTCACGCACCCGCGTCTGGATCTCGCCCTGCCGGCTGGCACGCTCGGATTCGGCCTGGGTTTCAAGATCCCTTACGGCCTGGTCCTGGGCGTCGATGGCGTTCTGACGCTCGCTCTGGATTGTCTGACGCGCCTCGAGAACCGCCGCGCGCTGATCATCATCGGCCGTGGTTTCAAGTTGTTCCCGTTCGCTTTCGGCCTCCCGGACCGCCTGCTCACGCTGCTGGTCGCGATTGGCTTCGGCCTGCTCCACCTGGGTGCGCGCCTCGGCCATACCGGCCTGCATGCGGGCGCCTTGATCCTGGTCGAATTGGGTCGCCACCTCGGTCGGCAGTTGCATCTGGTTGAACCGCTCGGCGCCCTCGACCGGCGGCACCTCCTGGACCTGGGGTTGCACCAATTCCGGCAACGGGACGGCTTCGTCCATCTGGTGCAGTTGCGCCTGCTCGGGTCCCGGGCCCTCGATCACCGCCTGATTGGCCTGCCGACGCTGCGCCGCCGCCTGCTCGCCGGCGGCGGCGTTTTGATTTTCGATGCGCTCGGGATCGTTTTCTCCCTCTAAAGGGACCTGCGGCGGGTCACCAGGAGACGTATCGACATTGTCGGTGGTGCGTACCTCACTAAGGGAGCGGCCCACCGCATCTGCCGGATCACTGTCGAACAGACGCGATATGGAACCAACCACGCCTTCATTGCCCCGGTAAGGGGCCGGGGTTTCCACAGGCGGCAGCGCGACTTCCGGCGCCGGTGGTGGGGGGGCCTCCTCCAGTACCGTTGGTACCTCCTCCGGGGCCTGAACCACTGATACGGCACCCGCCTCGATCTCTCCGCCCATGGTGGCTTTGAATTCGGGCAGCCCCTCCTCAAACTGCTGTTGGTCACTGCGCACCACACCATCCATGCGCTCGCCGAGGGCTGCTTGATGAGCCGCCTTGACACTGGGCGGCGCGTCGGCAAATGCCCCCATCAACCCCCCGGCATCCTCGGCCTGTTCGATGGCGGCTTCAGTGGCTTCCAGCTCTGCCTGGCGGGCAGCCGCCTCCTCAGGCGACAACTCGGTCTCGGGCAAAGCCGCCGGTTCAAAGGTGGGCTGGGGCTCCAATTCGCCGTTCTCAGCAGCCTCGGTTAGTGCGCCGTCCAGGTCCTCGGTCGGGCCTTCCTGTGCTGACGCCTCACCCGCATCCGCCGCAAGTTCAATCTGTTCCTCAGCTGGGGCCGGTTGTGCTGCGGCCGCTTCGGTGGTCGCCTGCTCGAATCGTTCTTCGTCTGTGGGGGGACCGGGTGACGGCGTAATGGGCGGTGTATCCGCGATGCGGCGCAGGGCCAGGGTATCGGGGGACAGACGTTCGGTGATCTCGGCCTCCTGGTCCGGGGCATGGTCCAGGCTGATCGCTCCGGTCAATCGGACGGCTTCCTTTTCAGCCGGCTCCGACGGTTCCAACACCTTGAGCGCCTCGGGTCCGCTTGTGCCCTGATTTTGCAGTGCGTGGATTACTTCATGAGCAACCAGGGTTTCGGACACAACCGGTGTGGCCAGGAAGATCACCTCTCCAAGGCTGGCGGCTTGAGCACCCAACACTGCCAGGGCATCCGCCACCATGGGCCCTGAGATCACATCGATATGATCCAGTGGTTTGCCAAACCACGCCTGCAGATGGTCACCGTGGGGCAGGTCGATGCGGTCCGCTGTCTTCTCGTGCGCCATATCAAGCAGCCGGTACGGTGCCTCGCCCACCGTGAGCTTTTCCGGTAACGTCAGGTGCAAAGCCCCATGCTCGTCACCGTAAGCTGTTGCGCCCGCTGGGGTGGTCAGCCGCACCTCCTCCAGCCGGTGCAGGCAGCGAGGCCCCACTTGGTCCAACCGGCCTTCTTGTGACCGTGGGGAGCGCCGCCGCTGCGCGTTGCGGCTACGGGCGTCCTGAGATCGGTCCTTGCGGCGGGTTTTGCGTGCAGTTTTACGCATCCTGGGGACCCTTTGCCTCTCCCCGTTCTATCCCCCAGTACATGGCCCGGGCCACGTCCCGTCCCACACTCTCGGGGCGGTCACCCGATTTGGCCTCGAATCCATCCACCACCACGTGGGTCTTCCGGGTCCAGTTTTCCAAGGCGGACGGTATGCCCCGCTTCTCCAACAGGTAACGGAATTCTATTATGAACGCCTGCCCGGCCACATTGGCCTGTGCGGCAGCCAAACCTTCGAAAGTCAACCGATCGATGGTGATCGTGATCGGCCCGGCGCTCATACCCACCCCCGGATTTCGGTGTCGCTGAGGGGCTTTTCCATCTTGGCATATTCCGCACCTGCGGATTTCAACAGATGCGCCATGGAGACCGGACAACCCTGCTCCGCCGCCCGAAAGGCGGCATCCAGGGCAATGTTGGCGATGTGTCCGCCGGTGACCGACAATCGCGCGAGCTTTTCAAAATCGAGGTTCTGA
Organism: Desulfobacterales bacterium; assembly: GCA_030065585.1. GTDB lineage: Bacteria > Desulfobacterota > Desulfobacteria > Desulfobacterales > UBA5852 > JABZFP01. The sequence continues at coordinate 21,962 of JASJED010000059.1, forward strand.
ACGGGGGTTTGCAGTGGAAAAATGCCCTTCCAGATCGCCTTGCGCTCGGTGGACGAGGGGAATGGAAACTGGACGATAAACCGCAACCGCCTTAAAAAGGCGCTGTCCAGAGCGCTCTTTATATTGGTGGTCAGTAATGCCAGCCCACGGTAGCTTTCCATGCGCTGGAGCAGGTAGCTGATTTCAAGGTTAGCATAGCGGTCATGGCTGTCTTTGACTTCACTGCGTTTACCGAAAAGGGCATCCGACTCATCAAATAAAAGAACGGCGCCGCTCATCTCTGCGGCATCAAACAGCCGGCATAGGTTTTTTTCCGTCTCACCGATGTATTTACTGACCACCGCCGATAGATCGATGCGATACAGATCCAGGCCGAGGTCCTGCGCCAACACCTCTGCGGCCATGGTCTTACCGGCACCGCTGGGACCCCAGAAAAGGGCGCCAATACCGAAACCACGGTTGCGCTTTTCGGCAAAACCCCAGCGCTCGTACACCTTGGATCGCTGCCGAACCTGGATGGCGATGTTCCTCAGGGTTTCCTTCTGGGCCCGGGGCAGAATCAAATCATCCCATTCGGCGCAAGAATCAAGGCGTTGGGCCAGGCTCTCCAGACCGCCGCGGGCTTTACGCCGGCATGTCTTCCACAGTTGGCGGCTGATGGTCTCTGCCGAAGCATCGACGGCGATGGTCTGCAGTTCAGCAGCCACTTCGGCGATGGCCGTAGATGACAACGAAAACTGCTGGACCAGGCGCCCCACCTGACCATTGAGTTGTTGTGCCAGAGGTCCCAGGGCATGGATCCACAGATGGCTCTGCTCTGCCGGTGTGGCCGCCGCCACCGCCAGCGGCAGCACCGGTGCGGCCAATGCCGGCACGGGTCCCTCAGAGGTGAAGGCCACAATCCCCTCAAGACGGTTAAGCATCCAGCGAAGTCGGCTCTCCTCCGATTGGCCAATACCTGCTTGGGCGTCCACCAGAAGGGCAAGATCATGCATCACGGCGTCGCGCTCCCACAGGGATAGAATAGCTTCCAAGGCATCACGGTCGATGGGCAAGTTTGCGGTCTCCAGGGCGTAAGGTGCAAAGCGAATGGATGCACAGGCGGCTGCAAAGACGGCCCGCTGATCGGAGGGGGTGCTCCCGCTTAACAGCACCTTTCGGCGGCGGCCCCCGGCATCATGGTGTTTCCAACCCGACACCATTTGCCGGGCGGTAACGATTTGGCTGTTCGTGACGGCCTGATCCACGGCAAGGGATTCGACATATGGGTGCAGTCGCCGGTCCAGTTGCGGCATGCCGGTCAGATAATGAAGTACCGCCTCCTCGATGTACAACGGACGCGTGACCAAAACCGATCCGCGTCCCAGGGCGAGCAGGCGGCCTCGGCGCAAGGGGCCTTCGGGTGAAAGCGCACGCCAATGCGGGTCTCCCAGTACCGACAGGGCCAGGGAGAATGTGGGGTGTTGCGGGTGTCCCTCGCCCTGAAGGCGCCCCATGAGTTCGGTGAAGCGGGCGTCGAACGCCACCCCTGCGCAAAGGAGCAAAAGGTCGCGTTCGAAATCCGTGAGCCCGAATTTGGCAGCCAGGCGCTGGAGCAGGGTATCATGTCCCACCCCAGCGGATCTTTCCGGACCGGCATCACTGCCGACACGATCCTCACCGGCAGTTTTAGCCGACATGGGTGCGGACGACACCGAGGCTTTTTCCGTCTTATATTTCTCCCTTTCGGTCATCCGATGACGCAGGTCATCCAGCGCCGTGCACAACGCTTGGTGGTGGTTGTGCCGATTTATCTGGGTTGGTGTGGTCATGGTTGAATCAGCAGTTGCGGCTGGTTGTATTGGGTACCATCGAAACCCAGGGCGGTTTCCGCGCCATCGATGCGCACCCGTACCAAATAGGTGGCCTGGTGGACGCCCCGCAGATTGAAATCGAGCTGGGTCACCTCGCTGACATTGGCCGGCGGTCGGACCGCCCGGAAGCCATATTCAAGAGGCCGTCGGTCCGCCGGCGGTTCAAATTCGCTCAGAATAAGGTTGGCCAGTTGATCCCGGCCCACACTGTGGGCGAAATTGATGCGGATAACACCGTTGATGGGACCGGCGGGGTCGCCATCGTCCACCAGCTCGTTATCCGTGAGGGTAATCGCGTTGACTTCGGCCAAGGAGGGACTTAGTACAAACGGCGCCAAGTTGGAGGTTTCGCCGGGCATCTCGCCAATGGACGGACTCTCCTTGGCAATGGTGTGAACCACCTGTACACCGGTGACGCCTGCCAGCAGAGCGGCCGGGATGCCCACCACGATTCGCCGGTCGGTAATATTTTCATCGGTGGGAGACACGGTGACATCCCCCACCCGGACGCGGGTGATCTCACCACGCAGCCCGTGGCCCTCCATAAGGAGTTCATCACCGTGCTGGATGCGGCGATTGAGCTGGGCGGTATCCCCGGGATCGGCCCTTGAAAGCAGGCGCGCAATGCGCGGCCGCTTGAGTTGACGAACATAAATTCCCCGCTGACGCACCGGCAAGGCCGATCGGGTGGATTGCTCACTTTCAATTAAAACCACCGAAGCCTGGTAGAAAACCGATGTACGCAGGGGGGTGTTAATGGCCGTCCAGATTTTGGACAGTTCTTCCAGATCGGTGTAAAAGGGACTGATCTTGATCTGCTCGAACTGGTCCGCCAGATCGGCAGCGGCAAGCTGTTGGAACGCCTGCGGCAGAATCGTCCCATCTACAGGCGCAGGGGGACCCAGGCTCTGGCGAATCAGCTCCCGATCCAATACAGGGGTGTCGTGCAACACCAGCATGGCGTACCCCAGCAGGGTTTCGGCAACCAAATCCTCAGCACCGGTGGTAGATAAGATATAATGCAGATCCAGCGCCAGAAAGGGATTGGTCGTGCGCTCCCCGGTACTCGAACGCGATGGCATGCGCAGATTGGTCCAGCCTGTATTAGGGGTGACCCGGTAGAGATACAGGTTAACCAGATTGGCTGGCAGGCCGTTGGCGGCCAGTCGATCCGGCGGCTGGGTGGTTACCTGAAATTCGAACATGCCATCCAGGTTGTGATTGATCAGCCCGTCGTTCAGCAGGTCGCGAAGAACGGCGGTGACGGCGGCAATACTGAGGGCGTTGGCCATCTTACCTCTTTTTGCGATTGCGGTGTTGGAGATAGTCGTTCAGGGAAATCCGAGGTCCCTGGCGAGATGATTTTTGGGTTGTTTTCTGTAGCGGGGCCGGTTTGGCTGCACGAACCTCGATGCTTCCGATACGCACCTCGATGGGCGTTGATTTTCTTTCCGGCTTCCGACGGGGTTCCATGGTATGAGAGCGTCGGGACTGTTCCCTATCGCTTTCATTCGCGGCGGTATTGCCGGCCGCTGAGGGTGAGGGGGACGCGGGGCCGGGGTCGGAAGCTGCGGTTGGCGTCATCAGTTCGGCCAGCGTCGGTGCCGGCGGTGTTGAAGATGGGACTGCTTGCGGCGATAAAAGGGGCTCATCTTTACCAAGCGCCGCATGTGGATTCAGCACGGACGCCGGTTTCGACGGCAGGGTTGGTGTTGCCTTCATAGGTTTCGGAAGTTCCGGCGGTGGTGGGTGGTCGCTGTCTCGATGATCGTCCGATACGCCTTTAACCTGTGAATTGTTGCCCTTCGCGCGGGGTCGGCGTGTCTGCACCTCGATTGGTGTGGGGGGACGCACCTCCTTGAAAGCATGTGATTGTGGCATTGGATTTGGCGACGGAATCGGTTGAGCGATCGATTGCGATGATGGGTCGACGCGAAAATCGGCCGCTTTCTCAGAATCGGTGAAATCCAGGCCCGTGGGTTCAAAGCGCCCCGGCAGCCTCGGACGCACTACCGGAAGCGCACCACGGCTGCGTTCGATCAACTCCGTGAAAAGGTCCCTCACGCCGTCACCATATTCAGATACAATTCCCGCCGAATCGGGCTGAGGGATAAAATTTGCGACTCGCTCCAACCATAGGCTGATGCCAGGGCATGGACCTCCGCCAACAGCCGCTGGGCGACAGCCTCAAGCTCCTGCCAGAAAAAATCGATAATCTCAAGGGGTTCTTCCCATTCTGACTCGCATGCGTCGCAATGAAAGGTCAAGCCCAGGTTCATGAGGGGGTCTATCTCGGAAAGTTTCCGGGCCATGGCCGAGCGGTCGGGCTTATAGTCTCCTTCATGGGGCTCGTCATCCACCGCAACGATGCAACGGGCCAGCAATTCCGTGGCGGCCTGGTCAATGGGCAAAACCGCCAGGGCCAATAGATCTTGGGTAGATGGGCAGCGAAGACTCGCGGTATGACCGTCAATGCTGACCTCAAATTCAGACGGCACTTCATCGGGTGCTGATTTTATGGCCTCACTAAGGTCGAACTGCCCCTCGAGCTCAAGATCACACTGGGGGCAAGAGCATCGTACGACCAGGTTGCTGCCGAATGTCAACGCCCTTAACTGCATGATGGACCGATCACGCATTCCGACGGGTAATTGCCAACGTTGAGATTCGTCCATCTCAGGCAACGCCCAGTTCAGCATGACCATCCCACGCTTCAAAAGGCCGCAGTGCGCGCCGGTTTCGTAAAGGGCAATGACATCTCTGGCATCGAGCCCGCGCATAGTGATTATTCAGCCGGCTCGGTAAATGATGGCTCTTGGGGTTCGGGAACAGCAGTATCGAGTTCCCAGCCCTCGTTTTCCAGCTTTAATGTTTCAATTGCCACCGCGTTGCCGTTGGCGTCCAGTTCCGAAAGAATCTGATGCTCGGACACCCAGCAACGTCTGACATGGTAGGCCAGGGCCAACTGACCGGCTTCATTGTATAGCTCAATGGTGATATCTTTGCGAAAATCGGCCAAAGAGACCTCGGAGCCATTGCGCGCTCCAAAGAGCCATACCTTGTTGGCCCATTTGAGAAACTCACGGTCGTGGCTTTTACCGCGCTCCAGAGTAATCGCCTCGTAGTTGGTCCGCCCGGGGGATTTACGATCCGAAGAAGGATCGCCGCCTTCACGGTGACTGATCACTTCAGTGGTGCGCGTCAGTGCGCTGACCTTGCTCACCCCGGCTACGTAGCGACCGTCCCACTTCACGCGGAACTTGAATGCTTTGTAAGGATCGAATCGCTCTGCATTGACTGTAAATTGAGCCATCTCAACCTCCGTTTATCAAGCGCCCTGGCTGCGCCCGGCCAGCTGTTGGATTTTAATGATGACGAACTCGGCGGGTTTCAGGGGCGCAAAACCCACAACGATGTTGACGATGCCGCGATTGACGTCGTCCTGGGTGGTTGTCTCCGTATCGCATTTTACCAGGTAGGCTTGACGCGGCGTCGAACCTTGGAAAGCACCCTGGAGAAAAAGATTCTGCATGAAAGCCCCCACGTTCAGGCGGATTTGGCCGTAGAGCGGCTCGTCGTTGGGTTCGAATACGGCGAACTGAGTGCCACGGTATAGGCTTTCCTCAATAAAGAGGGCCAAACGGCGCACGGGAATATATTTCCATTCTGAAGCCAGTTGATCGGCGCCGTCCATGGTACGCGCGCCCCAAGAAATATTGCCCGATACGCGAAAGGTCCGTAGCGCGTTCACGGCCAAAGGATTGAGTATACCATTCTCTGCATCGGTGAGTTTATATTCCAATTCCGGTACTCCTCTGAGGCTGGCCTCGATCCCAGCAGGCGCTTTCCAAACCCCCCGCTCTCCGTCGATGCGTGCCCAAAGGCCCGCCATGGTGCCGCTTACCGGCATGCTCCGCAGCCGGAATTCGTCCAGAGAATCCGGTATCCTTATCCTCGGGTAGTAGACCGCCACGTTGCGATGCCGCAGGGAACTACCGTCATCGTCCATCCAGGCCTCGATCTCCACCGGCTCATTGCGTTCGAGATCGGCATGGGGCGGATCAAGGATATACATGGCGCGACGGCCTTCTACGTAGGTTGTGGCATCCGAAGCGACCAAAAACGCTTGATCGTCGGGAAGTTGGTCCGTGCCCGGGATACAAAGGATGTTGAAGATATCGACAGGATCCAATGCGGTAAGTGCCGCCGTCAGTTCAGCGGCGGTGGGCAGGTTGCCGTCATCTGACGTTTGATTGGTAACCTGTTTCCCGGCCGACGCACCTCCCAGCCAGTAACTCTGCACATTCTGCTGTGAAATCCCGGAAAAGCCAAGATCGTCAGCGAAGTCGCCACTGAGATCTACGATATCCGCCACTGCATCCGTACCGGCCTTGACCTGCAGATAAGCGCCGGTGCCCACACTGCCCACGGCCCTGACGGTGACGCGATCCAAGCTGGGATCGGCTGCCCGGATGGCACCCTCGAGTGCAGCTGCCAATGAGGCCATGGTGGTGGGGGTAGAACCCAGGGTCAACGATCCGCCACTGCCGTTAATGTCCACGTTAAGCGTACCGGTGAGGGTTAGCGCGCTGACATCGGTAATTTGCTGACTGACGGTGCCGGTCTGCGCCGGCGGCTCCGCTACGGTACCTGGTGCCACGGAAATCAGCTTGGATTGATCGTTGATCACGTTGACGGCGTACCGGGTGTCGGCAGTGTTCATGGTAAGGTTGAGGAAGGATTCCGTGTTCACTACGGCGCCCTCAACAATCTCGTTCACCGTCAAATTGAAAGCCGTTCCCGGATGGGGGGTTCCCCAATCGATTTCGACATACAGGTTGTCGCCCCAGGCACCCTCATTGGCAGCCTGTACGGTCAGTACGTCGGCAGTATTCGCCGGATTACGCAGAACGATCTCGGGTGCCTGCGGTGTGCCTGCAGCCGTGCGCACGATATACGCCTGAGAACCGCCGTTGAGAAAGAACTGTTCCACACCGTATGAAGCTAGGCTGTCCGATCGCAAGCCGCCGAACTCACGTTCGAAAGCCTCACGGTTAAGGACGCGTACGGCCGTATTCATAGGACCTCGGGTGAAGTTGCCGATAAAAGCAGCAATGGATGTTGCGACACCTATGATGGGCCGCACACCACTGGGAATCTCTTCGATATAAACGCCGGGGTAGGTCGGTAAGATCGGCATAGAAATCCTCCCTTATTTCAATCAGGTTTCAACGGCCGTCAAGCGGTTGCTTGTCGACCCACCAAAATGGTGATGCGGGCGGTAACATCCTCACCCAATCCATTATTGAAAATGATTTTTTGGGGAACTGCCTGCAATAGGCCGACGGCACCATCTCCGATGAAAGTCTGCGGACCGTCAAAGAGTACATCGGCCGCCCCACCGCCATCAACGGTGTAGGTCAGGTTTGGTCCATAATGATCAGACATCAACACTAGCACCTCCAACCGATCGGCTGCTGTGTCAGGCAAAACATCGACGCTGACAGGTGTGGCAGACACCAAGTCGGCAGCACCCGGAAGTTCTACATCGACCTTGTCATAGGCCGTAACCTGCACCGAACGGGATGCCTCGATTTTGGGACCTCCCTCAATCTCCACAGATAGCTTCCATTTGAGTGTTTCCGCCATATTGCCCCCTTGTTTTCGCTAAAGTTGTGTTGAATGGTTAAGAACGCGATACCCGTGTAAACATGTTTTTCGGAAAGCTTGCATTTAAGGCCATGCCGCTAATCAGGAAAAGTTGGCCCAACAGCGAACAGCCGCGAATTAAATACATCGCCTTGGGTATTCCTTCTAAGCAGAGGATCGAAATCGTTTGTGATGGAATTTAAGCTGGAATTGAAAAAATCATTGGCGGTCTAAGTTCAGGCGTTCGCTTCTTTTGCAATCCTTCGCAGAATACATCAATTGACAATTAAAAGCCCTGTGCTCGCAAAGGTATAGCTCCGCATGGCCGATTACAGGCCTGGATAGTGCAAGCTTATTTTTGCTTTATAGAGGACAGTGGAGGAGAAAATTTATACAAAGCTTTGCATTCGCTCTTAGCAAAAAAAATACCTATGTGAATTCCATACGCATTGAATCATTATCCATCTGGAATCATGGTTTTTTTGGATTCGATGGCAAATCTTGAGAGGTGATGAAAAGCGGAAAGCCTGTTACACTATTTTGGGTGTACAGGGAAAGGTACCAGGTAAATGGCACCATGGCGAGGTCGCCGCCAAGTTACACCGTTAGGTTACACTGTTACAGGGGATACGCGCCAACGCCAAAGCAGTCTCGTTCTTACCCGTAATGGGGAAATAGGTGGCTCGAGATTACCTTGTGGGGTGGCGTCTTTCTACAATGTTATATTTATCCATTTTACGATAGAGCGTCATGCGCGACCATTTTAGCTGACGTGCCGCGATTGATTTATTCCATTTCGTTTCAATCAACGTAGAGACAATGGTGCGGCGTTCGTTAGGAGGATGGCTTCCGTTTTCACTTATCTTTTTGACAAAGGGTTTCGGTAAGTGGTCGGCATCAATGTGACTTTGGGGCGGTTTGATATAGACGGCTTCTATGACATTCAGCAGCTCCCTGACGTTTCCAGGCCAATCATAGCGCATAAGACATCTCTTTACATCATCCGACATGCCAGACACATGCGCATTGTATCGGCGGTTTAAATTATCAAGGGCCCAATCCACTATCAGAGGAATATCTTCCTTGCGCTCCTTTAGCGGCGGCATATGAATCCGAACCACATTAAGTCGGTAGTACAGATCTTCTCGGAATAGTCTGTCTTCCACGAGTTTTTCTGGGTCGAGGTTTGTGGCCGCGATCACCCGTACATTGGCGTGGACTTCCGCATTACCCCCCAGCCGCACTATTTCCTTGTTATCGATACTCCGCAATATTTTTGCCTGGGCATAAATACTCATTTCTCCAATCTCATCCAGAAAAAGACTGCCACCGTCTGCCAATTCAAACTTTCCCGGTTTAGAGCCGACGGCACCGGTAAATGCGCCACGATTATATCCAAAGAGTTCGCTCTCCACCAGATTTTCCGGCAATGCCGCACAGTTGATGCAAACAAAAGGTTGTTCTTTGCGAGGACTGTTTTCATGAATAAAACGTGCAGCCAGTTCCTTGCCGGTGCCTGTTTCTCCGGAGATAAGCACGTTACTGTCGATTGTGGCAACATCTTGCAAATACGCCCGAATCTCCTGCATGGTGTGACTATCACCAATCATAGGATGTTCATGCGGTCCATTATTTTTACCCTTTAGCCTTATGCGCTTAAAGGTTCCGTTTAGACTTACATTGATTCTTTCTACCAAATCTCTCTTTCGGAAAGGTATTTTTAAATAGTCCGTCACCCCAGCCCGAAAAGCAGCAATAGCAGAATCCTCCGAACTATGCTGTACGATGATAACAATGGGCAGGGAAGGTTCCATGCTACGAATATCATTAATAAGGGCAAGGGCTTCACTGAAATTCCCGCGCGAACCGCCCAGGAGAACAAGGTGGGGTTTTCGGTCTTGGATTAAACGGAAACTGATCCGACGTCTATTTATTAGCAGTAATTCGCAGGCCAGCAAAGTCTTTAAATAGGTGACATAGTCATAAATGTGGCGATCCACAACAATGCGTAACGCATGGCGAGCATTCATATCGACCTCCAATTAGAATTCCATACATACCCCAAAAATATGATTTCTGAAAAATTGTTTCAAACACTTGGCAATTTGAGATCCAGAGCTGATGCGGTGATCGGCCCAACGATGCCGTCATCGGCGCAGGGCCCGAAATGATTGGCCTAAAACGGCAAGACAGCACGTAAAGTTCTTGGAGCAAAGTCGCCGTCAACGATTCCTTCATCGTAATCTCTATCTCTCTTTTTCATTTTGGTTTGCAACTTTTTAACTAGTGAACCTTTCGAGCCATTGAGTTTTATCTTGGTGGTGAACATAGCGGAAAGCGCAGTCGCGGTGCATTGCACAAATGCGTCGTGACTATGGCGGTTGAACGTAAAGATAAAAAATTGGAGCATGTATGAATGGAAGTATTTGAGCACTATTCGGTGCACGAATTGACACCATTTATCCAAGGCAATATCGAGCCTGAAAACGCCATTGTCACGGACGGATGGAAAGGATTCAATGATTTGAAAAAAGAAGGGTATGACCATCATCAGATTTTCCAAGACAAAGTCACCGATATATAGAGCGTTTCACCTGTTATGCATTTGGTCAGCGCACTGATTAAGCGACTGTTCGTTTGACTGTTTCAAGGCTGTTTAAAGGAAAAGTATCTTCAAGATTATCTGAATGAATATACGTTCCTGTTCAACCGTAGGAACTGCAAATATGTTGGCAAAAATTTTTCCGAATTGTTCAGCAGGCTGTTGTCATTCAACCCAGACCCTATAAACAAATTAAAGATGGGGTTTTTGTGGAGTCGCTGGCCGATTCGTCACCTGGACGAAACGGATAACCAAATAAGAATATTTTAACAATCCCATCAAATCGAATAAGTACACGCGGCGAGAAACAACAATGCAAGAGTCAGCACAAAGGAAGAAAATTTGGATCTAAATGATGACGATTTAAGAAAATGCGGCTGTAATAATCTTTTATAATAACCATCAGAAAGCGTACCGCAAGCCGAAGTTTCCTTAGCCCAAGGGATGACAATTGGTCAGTTATGCCGCCAGTTGTCCATTTCCGAGCAGACCTATTATCGTTGGCGCAAACAATACGGTGGTTAAAAAATCAGCCAGGGAAATACTAGGACATTCCCAACATTTACCGTTTTTATTTACATAACAACGTAAAAAAAAATACATCAGGATCCATCGGGCTGGCCACCACCCTATTTAGAAACATTATCCAAGAACACGACAAATAGATCTCGAATCCACTAAAATAATGGGAGGAAATGATCCAAGAACAACAGGATTAATCTGAAAAATAGGAATAGACAGGCCTATAATCCAGATTCGACACAGCACGCCTTGTGGCTTATTGTGTCAGCGAACCTTTAGGCAAGGATGAGATTTAGTTCCATGTAAATGAAATTCACAGGAAGCCATCATATTGCCTACTTTCTTAACAGATTCAATGGAAAACTTAATACATCGATGAGTCCTTATATCAAGATTATTCCAATAAAAATTAAGCGTTTAATTCAATTTGCCCATCCGCGACCTGGTTGGTACATTTTTTGTTAGGCACGATTAATATAGCGCTCGCACTGTCTTCAAATTCCACTACAAGCTGCTCGTAGTTTCATCCGATTTTATTATTTTCACCCTCTGTTTGGCACTCAACAGCGTATTATTTTGATAGACTCAGGGGTTTTTTCGGGGGGACGATTTCACGTTTTAAAGTCCAAGAATAGTTTCGAAGGGCGATCTTGAAAAAGAAAACAATTTCATTCCATCTTCTGAAATCGAGGGAAAACCATTCGTCGATGCTCCATCAGAGGGAATCACTCCCGGCTAAGTCGAGCTCAACGGTCTAAGGTTTATATCAGATGTAACAGCCGTTGAATAGGTGAAACCTTATGTCAAAGGTGTGCAGGATGAAGAGGGTAACTTTTACCCGGATAAGCCTTACAACATCGTTGGTAATTCAAGTGTTTAACACGATAAAGTAATCAAGACACCATAATGGGAGGGAGCCATGAGCAATGAAATTAATTGGAAGAAACGCCTGACTTTAGCGGAAAGCGAATTGTTCACCAAAGATAAAGTGCCCCGTGGGGATGTTGTAGGAGATCAAACGGTTATCAATTTAGGAGCATTTTCTCGTGAATATAAGCTTTCCAGAGCGTATAGGAGCATTCGCAACTTAGAGTTTCGATCTGAAAGACCTGTAAAGCCGAAAACTTTTAAAGATTACTTAAAAGAACGTGGAGATTTGATCAGGGTGAGATTTTCCGCGGAGACAAAGAGACGACCGCGTTTTCCCCGCGATGAAGGATACCGGAATAGGAAAACGCTGCTCCATTACCCGAACGGAGTTGTGCTCGTACTGGTCGAAAAATCTATCTACGAAGCCGTCTCTGCCAGTATCGATAAATACGTTCTCGACTTAGGACGAGATGGGTACTGGGCGACCATTCATGTTATCAGTGGTGGAACGCCTGCAAATATACGGTCCTATATCAAGCGGCGGAAGCCTGTCGGTGCCGTGCTGGTGGGTTCGATCGCCGCACCATGGTTTGAACTTGATGATGACTTTCATGGCGCGCACTCTGAATTTCCCTGCGATCTTTTTTATATGGACACCAACGGAACCTGGACCGACCCGGACGGAGATGGCAAATTCAGCAACCACACCGGGGACCTGAATCCTGAAATTTGGGTCGCACGAATTTGGACGCCGACTGCCAGTGGTAATGATGCGTCACTAATTAACGATTATTTTTCTCGAAATCATAAGTTCCGCTTAGGCCTGTTGGGAAATGCGCGCTCAGCCCTTGCTTATGTCGATGATGATTGGACCAGCTTTGACGATTGTGCATTTGATGAAATGTTTCCCTCATCCGTAATCACGAAGTACACTGTGCCCACGCAGACAGATGCCGATCTCTATAAGGCTGAAGTAAACTCGCTACGCTCGTGGGTTCAACTGTGCGCCCACTCCTGGGTGCATGGCCACGCTTTGCGGGTTGGGTCGATAAATGAGTATATTCAGACTTCTTATTTTAGGGATACGAACCCTCCGAATGCTCACTTTTATAATTTGTTTTGCTGTGGTCCCGGCAAGTTCACCGAGAGTGATTATCTGGCCGGCTGGTACATATTCGATAAATCGGGAGGCGGAGTTAACCTTGGATTGACTGCCATTGCAAGCGCTAAGTCCGGCTCAATGCTGTTTTTTGAAGACTTTTATCGCCCCATGGGACAAGGTAAGGTCATCGGAGATGCTTTTGTGGACTGGTGGAAAGCCCGAGGTCCAGATCATGAGCTTTGGGAGCGCCGGTGGTTCTACGGACTTGTTTTACTCGGCGATCCAACATTGACATGGTGGAAAGGAGCGGTGCCACAACTTGAACAACCGCAAGAAGAAGATATATTTGACCACTGGCCCAGAAAAATGCAGTTTAGATGGGATCCTGTAAATTTACCCGGTGTGAAATACCATGTGCAGGTCGATGCTTTCGGAGCGGTAACCGCAGGTAAATGGGCTGAGGAAACGGGTGCCTACTGTTATAACTATCACAACATTACTTCGAACAAACTTAACCACACTTTTGTGGGTGCCCAGCGAGGCAGATGGCGCGTGCGTGCCAAGGTAGGCAGCCGAATGTGTTCCTGGTCGCCATGGTCTTATTTTAGGTTTACGGTATGAATTGGCCATTGACAAGTTCAGAGGGAAGTAGTGGGGACATTCCCAACATTTACCGTTTTGTATCTACATAACAACGTATTAAAAAAAAACATCAGGATCCATCGGACTGACCACCGTCCTAATTTAGAAACATTATCCAAGAACACGACATATAGATCTCGAATCCACACAAAGAATGAATAGCATTGATTCAAGGACAGCATGCTTCTTTTTAAGTAAATAAAAAAGGATGTCAGTAAATTTACAAACCCGTATGACGAAACATGGACGGAGGCCATTAGTTTTGAATAGCTCCTGTTCCAGGAAGGATTTAACCTCAATAGGAGGTTGCCATGAATAAAATGGTCGGTTTATTGTTAACTGCAGTGCTAATTATTTGAATGGCGATCGAAAACATAGTAGCGTAGATATTATGACGCTTCCGTCTATCGCCTTTTAAACCTTACGGAGGATCTATGAAGTTATCTACAAATTTTACATTTGATGAAATGACCCGAACCGACCATCGGAAATATTTAGCAGCAAACCGGGAAGAGGCCCAACAACCCCCTATTTTGGATAAATTGAAACGTTTGGCTAACGAGTTGCTACAACCGATACGTAATCACTACAATCGCTCAGTTAACGTCAGTTCGGGTTATCGAGGAACGAAACTGAATCGGGCGGTCAAAGGGTCTCCCAGAAGTCAACATTGTAAGGGTGAAGCCGCTGATTTTCGCGTCACGGACTCTGATCTAAGAGAGGTTTTCGATTGGATTCGCGACCAATCGGGGCTCCAATACGGCCAGTTGATTTTGGAATGTTATGATCCCGAAACCAATTCCGGATGGATTCATATCTCGTTGCCGCGTCCCCAAAGGACTAATTTACAAGATCTTATCGCAACTTGGGATGCCCAAACGGAAAAATGGAACTATCAGCCTGCATAAATTATCGAAAGAATGAGATCTATTCCCTTGTGGGCAAGGGAGGGACATGATCAAATGAAATGAAATGGTTTCAATCCATTTAGTCTAGCGGGCGATCGGAACTCCGATCGCCTTTTTGATGTTGTGAGGCAGTTTGTTGAAAAACTAAGGGATAAAAATCGGTTTTCGAAATCTTTTGGTCGTTTTGGTAGTATTAGGATTAATTTTGTCTGATCCCGACAATCAGCGCGCCATTGACGATCGACTATCAGGCCCCTAGATTAACAGGCTGGTGAAAAACTATTGCGCTTGGCCATACGGTGTTAAAATCCTCCTCAAAATGCTCATTTATTGCACATAAACTGCGCTTTTTCGTTGGATTTTGCCTTGTCTGGTCTGCGCTCATGGCGTTTTTTAAACAGCCTGTTAACGTATCGAATACCAGCAACGGGGATGTAGCAGCTTAAAAGGAAAACATCCCATGCAAACATTTCTTTACATCGCTACGGCCGCCGGCTTTTTTCTGGCGGCGCATTCCGGCGGCGACTGGGAAATTGTCCGCCATACCCTTGTCGACCAGGCACTCACGAGTGTCGTCGTTGCTGAGGAAGTGGTCCTGGTGGGGGGGCGCGACGGCATCCGGCGGAGTACCGACAGAGGTGACACCTGGAAGGCCGTCGATAAAGGGCTGACCATCCCCTACGTGCGCTGGATGATTGCCGTTCGCGGCCGGCCCGCGGCCATTCTGGTCGGTACCGAGCCGGCGGGGATCTTTGTTTCCCTGGACAGAGGCCTGACCTTTGATGCCAGGCCCGAGGTGATGGCCCTGCGCGACCGGCATGGCTGGCGGCTGCCCTATTCGCCTGAGGCAGGCTGTATTCGCGGGTTTGCCGTGGTGGACGGCGGAAGTCATCCGGCCCGCTTTTACGCCGCGGCCGAGGTGGGAGGTGTGCTGGTTTCCGATGACGGCGGCGGCCGCTGGCGTATGGCGGCCGGCAGCGATGGTGATCCGGATTTCTATCGCGATTTGGGCACCGGGGTGCACCCCGATGTCCACAGTCTCGTTGTATTCCCGGGAAATTCGGATTTGGTTCTGGCCGCCACAGGGGGCGGGCTCTACCGCTCCGATGACGGCGGCCAGTCCTGGCGGAATATCTACCCCAGCTATATGCGGGCCGTCTGGATCGATCCCGCCGATGACCAACACCTGGTCGCTAGTCCGGCGGACGGCGTTGCCCGCATATAGCTGGGGTAGATATTCCGCCAGGACTGGCCGCCGTCATCGGAGCGGTAGAGCCCGCCCCCTGTGGCGGCC
>JASJED010000060.1 GCA_030065585.1 Desulfobacterales bacterium
AAATCCGCCAACGAAGCCCTGGAGACCCTGTTTACGCAATCCTTCAACCTGAGCCTGATTCGTCTTTTTCCCTATACCGCGGCTGAATATGATCCCGAACTCACCGCCCCTGAAAGGGACAACCTCAACCAACTCCAACCAACCCTGTTCGTGGAATAGCCTATGCTCGACATTGCGGTCGCCTACAACCGTTTTCAGTTTCTGGGAGAGGAATTTCTGACCTGGCTCTGGTACGTTATCGACAACGACCTGAAACTGCTGCGCCAATTGGATGAAGATCTTGCCGCCCTTGAGATCGGCAACCGCATGGTCCTTGTCAATCGCCGCAACCATGACGCCGGTAAAACGGTTACCATACGGGGGGATCATACCGGTATGGATGAGGGGATGCTCACGCTGCGCAAAGGCGGCATGGTTGCGGAAATGCACCTGGTCTACAAAACCGGCGATCACGAGTGGCAGTTCAGCCTGAAAGGTGAAAGCCTTAACCTCTCAAGTCTCAGGGTTCCCACCACCGGGAAGGTTGAATCCCGGGATGATATCGAAGGCGCGGTGATCGAAAAAATCGATCTGTGCTACAAAGCTGTCGGGCTGATCAACCGGCTGTATGGCCATTATATCAAACTCAGATTGGGCAACGACTGGAACCGGAAGGTCGTTCCATCCGTTCGCCAGTGGATCAACGCCGACTGACCCTGTTGAGGGGGTGTTGATCGGCCGGTCGATAATACGAGGGTTATGAACAAAACCGAATCGGTTGTATACAACAAACGCCCGACGACTAGGCTTTCTCAACCGGTTATGAACCCCGAATATAATAAAAATCATATTAATTATATATAGTTATATACTTATTACGGTTATCGACAAAATTTCTTCTTTTCCCTTCTTATCTTAATTTAAAGGAAAAGGCCTATGAAATGTACAACCCAAAAGGCGGATATTCAGGATGTCCTGGCTAAAGTTCAAAGTCTGGCGGGCCGTAAAACCAATTTGGCCATTACAACCAATGTCTTGATCCGATCGGATGTATCGGAAATCTGTCTTATTGCCACCGATCTTGAAACGGGGTTCGAAGGCCACTATCCCGCTGATGTCACCACACCGGGCAGTGTTGCCATCAATGCCAAAAAGCTTTTCGAAATCATAAAAGAATTTCCGTCTGAAGACATATTGCTGAACGAAACCGAAAACCAGTGGATCGAAATCAGCAATAAAAATGTCGAATATCATTTGATGGGGATGAACCCGGAAGAGTTTCCGGAACATCCGCAAATTGATGATGCACCGCTTTTTGAAGTGGATTCCGGAGCCTTGGCCAAGATGATCGACCAGACAGTCATCGTTTCCGGAGCCAGTGACGATCGTCGGGCGCACATTACCGGCGTGCTCATGGAAATCCTGCCCGCCGAGGAAGGGCCGCTTTTTCGCCTGGTGTCAACCGACGGCAGCCGGCTGTCGAAAGTTGACTATCCGCTGGCCAAAGATCTCGTCCTGCCCGAAATGCCGACGATCATCATTCCTAAGAAAGGTCTCAGCGAAGTTGGTAAATTTTTAGAGGCCGGCGGAAGCGTCCATTTGGGGATCAAAAACAACAATTTTATCGTCAAGAAAGCCAACGAAACCATCATCGTGCGACTCCTGGAAGGGGAATTTCCCAAATATGAGGAAATTATCGCCAAACCCGATCAGGCGGTACCGGCGCTTTTGGATAAAAAAGCCTTTCAGAAAACCCTGCGTCGGATGTCTATCCTGTCGTCGGAAAACTACAAGGGAATCATCTTCAAGTTTGACACCGATCGCCTGGAGATCAGGGCCAACAACCCTGAAATCGGTGAATCCAAGGAAGAATTGGAAATTAACTATAAGGGGGGCTTAATCGAAGCGGCATTTAATCCACGGTTTTTCTCTGAAACCCTAACCGTTGTCGATGGGGATACCACGACCATCCACCTTACCGACAGCGAACACCCCTGTTTGGTGGAGGATCAGGAAGACCAGCGGTTTTTAAGTGTCATCATGCCCATGCGAATATGAATACGAGAGTCGATCACACCTACAACGAAGACAATATCAAGATCCTGGAGGGCCTTGAAGCCGTTCGCAAAAGACCCTCCATGTACATCGGCAATATCGATGTGGCTGGTCTGCACCACTTGGTCTATGAAGTGGTGGACAACAGTATCGATGAAGCCATGGCGGGTCACTGCAGCACGATTAACGTGGTGATCCACACGGATAACAGCATCAGTGTCACCGACGATGGCCGTGGGATTCCGGTCGGCATTCACAAAACCGAACAGGTGCCGGCGGTAGAGGTGGTCATGACGCGCCTGCATGCCGGCGGTAAATTCGACGACCATTCCTACAAGGTTTCCGGCGGGCTGCACGGCGTCGGGGTTTCGGTGGTCAATGCGCTATCCACGCTGCTGGAAGTCGAAATTTACGCGGATGGCCAAATTCATTACCAGACCTATGAGCGTGGGTTTAAAGCCTCGGCGTTAAAGGTTATAGGTGAAACCGCCAAGCGGGGAACCAAAGTCCATTTCATCCCTGATCCCGAAATTTTCACCACCACGGAATTCAGTTTTGATATTCTTGTCCGACGGATGCGTGAGTTGGCCTTTCTCAACAAGGGTGTGCGCATCGTCCTTGAAGATCATCGCAACGATCAGAAAGAAGAATTCCATTATGAAGGTGGTCTGGTCCAATTTGTCGAATATTTGAACCGGCGCCACACGGCGATTCATCCCCCGGTGTTCATCGAGGGCACGCGCAGCGACGTCCAGATCGAAGTGGCCATTCAATACAACGATACCTTCAC
Source organism: Desulfobacterales bacterium (assembly GCA_030065585.1). GTDB lineage: Bacteria > Desulfobacterota > Desulfobacteria > Desulfobacterales > UBA5852 > JABZFP01. The sequence goes on from JASJED010000060.1 coordinate 2,825, forward strand.
CGAAAAGCTGTTTTCGTTTGCCAACAATATCAACACGGTGGAAGGGGGCTTTCATCTGAGCGGATTTAAAGCGGCCCTGACCCGAACCATTAATCAGTATGCCGCCAACGGCAATCTTCCCAAGAGCATGCAGGCCAAAATTTCCGGCGAGGATGTGCGCGAAGGCCTTACCGCCGTGATAAGTGTGCGCATCAAATCCCCGCAATTCGAAGGACAGACCAAAACCAAGTTGGGTAACAGCGAAGTCAAGGGCCTGGTCGAATCCTTGATCAACGAACAACTCGGTTTTTTCTTCGAGGAAAATCCGGCCGTAGCCCGTAAGATTATCGCCAAGGGGGTTGAGGCCGCCCGGGCCCGGGATGCGGCCAAACGGGCGCGCGATCTGGCCCGCAGCAAGGGGGCCCTTGTGGATGCCACTTTGCCGGGGAAACTGGCGGACTGTCAATCCAACGATCCGGACGAACGCGAACTTTTCCTGGTGGAGGGCGATTCGGCTGGCGGATCGGCCAAACAGGGCCGCAACCGTAAATTCCAGGCCATTTTGCCTCTCAAGGGCAAAATTTTAAATGTCGAAAAGGCGCGGCTGGATAAAATCATCCGCAGTGAAGAGATTAAGAATATTCTCACGGCCCTGGGCACCGGCGCGGGCACGGATGAATATGATATCGAGAAGATCCGCTACAAGAAAGTGATCATCATGACCGACGCGGATGTGGACGGCTCCCACATTCGCACTTTGCTACTAACCTTCTTCTATCGTCAGATGAAGGAGATGATCGAAAAAGGCTACCTCTATATTGCCCAGCCACCGCTTTTCAAAGTGGGCAAGGGCAAGAAGGCGGCTTATCTGAAGGATGAAACCGCTTTCAACGATCATATCGTAAGGCGCCTGTGCGACTTGAAAAAAGTTGGTTACGGTGCTGAAGACGTGTGGCTTGACGGTCACGAACTCTACCTGTTTATTGGTGATCTGGCCGCCTTTTTCGAAACACTGGCGCGGATGGGCAAGAAGTCGATTCATCCCGATCTGGTTGAAAGCCTCCTGGCCTTCGGCGTGGCTGATCGCAGCGTTTTAAAAGATAAGGTGGCCATCGAGCGACTGCGGTCGTTTATCGAGGACCGGGGATTTAGATGCGAAGCGCCGCGCTGGGATGCCGAGAAGGAGCTGTTCGAGCTGACGGTGATCGACTACCAAAAGGAAATCAGCGCTGACGAAGCCGGTGCCGAGATCATCGGCAAGACCTTTACACCCATTAGAATCGGCCGTAAACTGATCCACTCCAAGGACTATCAGAACTGCCTGGTGCTGCATGACAAGATCCGGCGCTACGATCAGCCGCCCTTTGTGATTCAGGACAAGGATAAAGAAACAGCCCCCGCGGAAGCGCTGCCATCCAAAAAGGATCTTTTACAGACATTGCTCGAGGAAGGCAAAAAAGGGCTTGCCGTCCAGCGCTACAAGGGCCTGGGGGAAATGAACCCGGACCAGCTTTGGGAAACCACGATGGATCCAACAAATCGTAACCTGCTGCAGGTCAAGATCGAAGACGTTCTGGATACCGATGAAATCTTCACCATTCTCATGGGCGAAGAAGTCGAACCGCGCCGCGAATTCATCCAGAACAACGCGCTGGAAGTGACGCTTCTGGATATTTAATGACGCCGGCCGGGACGGTATCGGCACAAGATCAACAGGAGTTTAAATGAACATTCATCGTATCGTTGCCCGGGATCTGCCGGATCTATGGTTTCAGGCCGTTCACGATATTTTGGATCATGGCCGGCGGTTTACCATCGACCGCGGCTCCTACGCCGGCCAGACCCGTCTGGAGTATGATTTCTTCAGCGCGTACGTCAAATTCCCGGGAACTCAGCCGTTGATTCCCGATATACCGCCCACCTGCGGGATCCCCAACCCGGTCGAGCACGACTATATTTACGGCGGGGAGGGTTACGACCGCTCTTATATCGAATACCTGATGACGCCCCACAAGGAACCCGGCGAATCCTACACCTACGGCGAACGCCTGACCCGGGTGCCCCTCACCGGCGACAAGTTGGACTGGTGGCAGGAAGACAATCGTGAAATTATCGACCGGCGCCCGGTGGACGGCAAGATGCTTTTCGAGGAGAACGGTCAGCTCTATCTCAACCAGATCGAGTGGATTATCAACACCTACCGCGAGTTCGGCGCGCGCAACAACCAGATGGTGCTTCAGGTGGCCCACCCCTCCGACGTAACCCTGGTGGACCCGCCCTGCCTGCGTGCCATCGACACCCGCGTCCAGGATGATACCCTGCACTTTTTCGTCTATTTCCGGTCCTGGGATCTATGGGGCGGGCTGCCGGCCAACCTGGCCGGCATTCAGAATCTCAAAGACTATATGGCCGGTGAAATCGGCATTAAAGATGGGGAGATGATCGTGGAAAGCAAGGGCTTGCACCTCTACGGCTATGCCGAGGATCTGGCCAAACTGCGCTGCCTGCGGGAATAGTGGCGACTTAGATCAATCCTGCCGTTTTTGCCGTTCGCCGGAACGCATCGTTTTTTCTAATTTGTTTCTTAGTTTCCTGCCTATCCGGCTGCGATAAAAGGTCAGTATCCAGGACAGTAATTTTTTGCTAACGATCATCAACAGGGGCCCAACGACCAATCCCTCGTGGGACCGGATGATTTTAAGCAACACGATCGGCTCCTGTTGCGGCTTGGTCAACAAGCTTACCAACGGCACAAGATCGTAGAACATCCAGATCAAGCCGAGTGCGGCCAAACCCCGGGGAAGACGTTGCACGGTTTTAAGAATGGTCTGAAGTTGTTTGGCCAATGCTTCGCTGTGCTGATTGGCGGCTTCGGCCCACTTCCGCAGGGCGTTCGCGTCTTTAATTTTACGCGGATCGGGAATGAAGTTAATAATATCGCCGTCGATCTGGATGGTCGTCTGGAACTTGGCCCCATCTTTCAAGGCTGTTTCCAGTACGATACAGCCATGGGCAAACATCTGATTGATATTCATCAGTTGGCCCATTAGATATTCTCTATACCTTCCCTCGTGCGAGACGAATTGATGTTACCCTATTTGCGAAGCAGCGCCTCGAAAGTACTGCCCACCATATCCGCTACCGTTTTAACCAGGCTCTTCCACATGTTGGTGGATGTGAGGACTGCCTGATTATGTATATTCAGGACGGTCTGCTCCGGAGATTGGGCAAAGCTTCGCATGATGCGTGTGGTAACGTCACCTTCGATATCGATGATGGTCTGCATGACAATTTCTTCGGTGCCCAGATCCCAGGCTTTGCGGAGCCGTAAAATCTGGCTGGGCGACAGATTCAGATCGTCAACGGTTTGAATCGAACCCAAAGAGATATCATTGTTCCAGCAACGTGATTCGAGATGCTCCGGTTTTTTTTCCGCGCACTTTTCCGCTGTCGGAAGCTCCTTTGGCCCGCTGCTGCCGCTCAGGGTGGCGTACCCTTCCTTCCCTTTTTTCTTTTTAGGAATGATGCGTTCCAACTCCTTGAAGATACTCACCATCAGTTCGGACTGCGCTTGGATTCTCTGGAGCATACGCCGCGCGCGTTTCATATTTTGGAGGTTATCTTCAATTTGTTGTCTCTCGGCACGACTGAAGGATAGATCCTTCCCGGATGCCGGCGCTTTGAGTTTAGCTGTTTCTGATGCGATCTTGATTTTAAAAGCTTTTTCACCTTGCAACGCCCTTTGCCGCAGTTCACCGAATGATCGCATGCCCCCAAATGTCCAGCATTCATCGCCGCGGACATCTACCCCGAAATCATCTTTGATGTCGATCAATTGGAAATGATAATTCTTAGCTAATTTGCAAAATGCTTCCCTGAAATTGGAAGGCATTTTATCGCCCACGGAGGAGCTGTCCTTCAAAATCGTATTGACCTCGAGCTTGAGCAGATCCTTGCCGATGCGCCCTAGAATACTATCGCCCATAAAGACACCTCACCTGTTTGCAGGCCATTCCACGCCGATATTGATCTCCGGCCGTGGCGCTGAATCGCGGCTATTCGCTTGATCCCGATGGTTTGGACGGCTTCTTGTTCATGATACTGACAAGCGTCTCGGCGATCTTCTCCAGCGTTTCCAAATTTTTTTGGATTATTTCCTTTCCGTTTTTTTCACGCTCCATGTGCAGTTTTCTGATTTCCTGGTATTGATCTTCCATGAATTTGGCGTTCAGGGCCGTGGTAATATCGCCATCAATGAGATCGATCCGCGTGAACATCTCCTCACTGTTAGAGGTATCGGCAGTCGCCTTCAGCGTGCCTTGATCCGGACTTAAACTAAATTCTCCAACAATCGTGTGAATCGTCAGCGTCGTCAGGTCGTTGGCTTTTTCCATCACGCGATCAAAAAAAGGAATCTTGGGGGGATTTTCGTCTGGCATGGTATCTCTCCTTTCCATGGGGTTCAAAAAAACAGATAAACCGAACCAACGGTTTCTTGAATCGAACTGATACTCCAAAAGAATTGTTAAGAACACGTGCACGGACTGTAAGTCCAGATGATCGCTGCTTGCTTGAAGGTTGGTTTCGTGAGCGTGGATCGGACCGATGCGCTGTGGCCCGAGAAGCTAACATTTAAAAAAATGCTAATTTGCGGTTGGCTTGTCAATATCTTAATATAATCTTGATTATTTGTCATAAGGTATTAATATAAATATTAATTAATTGCACTCATCACAACGGCAATCATTCCGACGTCGATAAATATTCACTTCATTAGTAAATCTCGCCACCCGCTCACCACCAATAGGCCGATTTTCATGCCCCCGATGCAAAAGGTTAGTTTGCAATACTGGTTGGATCAGGCTTGAATTGTGCGTCAGGCAGTAATTTGTCATCGGTTGCAAGGAAAAATAGCGGTAGGATTACAGGAGCACTTAGGCGATGGCCCAAGGCAACGCAAGCCGTATTTCGAGGATTTGGGAGCGGACGGGTCTCCGGGGACGAACGCTTTGGGATTTCTTACAGTTACTGATTGTGCCGCTGCTTCTGGCGGTGGTTGCCCATCAGTTGAACATTGCCGCCGATGAGCGGCAACGCTTGGAAGCCACAGAACGTTACCAAGAGGCGATCTTGAGCGAATTTCTAGATGCCATCACGGGGATGTTATTAACACACGGACTTGAGCAGGCACAACATACGGATCCTGTAAAGCCTGTTGCACGGGCCCGGACCTTGACGGCACTGCGAGAAATTGACGGAAGACGCAAGAGAGCATTGGTCGCATTTCTTAAAGAGGCCAAGCTGATCACGGGCTTCCGGCCGGTGATCTACCTCCAAGATGCTGACTTACGCGGCATTGACTTGAGTGGGATGTACCTTTGGGGCAGTAACCTGGGGGGGACAGATCTCCGGGCGAGCAACCTGAGCGGTGCGACCCTTTCGACGGCGATTCTGGGGGGCGCCGATTTGCAGGATGCGGACCTCGAGAACGCGCAGTTGTGTAATGCGTTTTTGCGATATGCTCGCCTAATTAACGCTAATTTGGCTGGGGCCAACCTGATTGACGCGGATCTGGGCCGCACCAATTTAACCGGCGCCCGTCTCGATGCTGCGCTCTATTCGAAAAAGACGATATTCCCACAAGGCTTTATTGTGGACAACCATGCGATGCATGCGATTATGCCTAGTTCCGACTTGAGAGGGGTGCAACTGCGAAAGGCATTCTTGAGGGATGTTCAACTCGCCAATGCCGACCTCCGGCACGCCGATCTAGGTGGGTGTCAGTTACAGCGGGCGGACCTCAGTGGTGCTGACCTTCGCGGGGCAAATCTATCGGGTGCGCATTTGAATGCAGCGAAACTCGACCACGCAAAGCTCGAGGGGGCGATCCTTTGTGGAACCACGATGCCCGACGAATCAATTAGTAACCAAGGTTGTGATCTACCCCAAGATCTTCCCAAGTAAGACAAGGCCGAGGCTGCGCTTGGGGCCTTGTGTCCGGCTTGCGGTAGCGCTGGCCTGAACGCGCCCGGAAACACGTTGAGGTTGTGTCAGCCACACGGCGCTAATCGGTCGCGAAAAGCGCTGGTTTCTTAGCAAGGCCGTTGCTCTTTTAAAGACCTTATTTATATACCGCGAGCAGAGCACGATCATGGAGAGCAGCATGTTTAGAGCAAAAAGGAGATGCCCTCGTCGACTGTCCAAATTATTTTGCGTCTTGCTGATTAATGTCGGCGTCAGTCTCGTGCCGGCAACTGCCGGGTCGAAGACGGCCGTGGATTTGAGGGGCAATATGACTCCGGTCAAGCACCAGGGTAGTCGAAACACCTGCAGCGTCTTTGCCGCGACGTCTTTGATGGAATTCCTCATTAAAGACAAGACAGGCCGCACAGTCGATCTGTCCGAGTCCTATAACTACTGGGCTGGCAAGAAACGCGCGCTGACGTCGGACTTTCTCAGAGAACGCTACGCGAACATGGATGGGCTTGCAGGTTTTCTGGCCGTCGAGGCTTACCGTCATGGGAGCATGCTTGAATCGCAGTGGCCCTATCAAAACCAGACGCAGCTGCGGCAGAACGATCCGCGCTGTCGGTCCGTTGCCGACAAGGGGCCTACGGAATGCTTCACAGGTCTTCCTCCGAAGAGGGCGCAGCTTCTGCGCTATGCCATCGAACCCACATACATACCGCGAGAAAAAATCGGGAATTTTATCTTGAGACATAACAAACCGGTAGTGCTCAATGTCCTCTGGTGCGAAGGGGCCCTAAATCGACGCACCGGCGGTTTCAGATTGCCTACCAATACCGAAGTTCAGGACGCTATCCGAAATCATCGTGGCCATGTAATTACCCTGGTGGGCTTCAATCCGCGCACGCGGACTTTCGTCTATCGCAATAGTTATGGGCCAAACTGGGGGCGTAACGGCTACGGTACGCTACCTGAAGACTATGTGATCAATTACTGCGAAGTCTGTCCTCTGCTCAAAAATCGGCACCATGCTTCACCGCCGACCCGGGCGTTTTTGCATCGCGCGAGCATGGGGGTCTCAGGCAAGCTCGTTAAATCCAAAACGGGGGCCGAACTACCCGAAGAAGCCACTGGACCGCGACGCCTGGTCGTGAGCTTCCCGGCCGCTCATCTCGTGTATGTGCCCGCTAAGCGCATTGTCCAGGTCAGTGTCGCGGGCGCGGTGGTCTCGAGCGCGAAGGCCTGGGAGACCAAGACGCTACGGTCCCACCTTTATTTGCTCCAGAAGAAGAGCTGGCGTAATTTCTCCTGGAAAATCAATACAAATACAAGGCGGCTCTATCGAGCGGAACATGGTTCGGCGGATAAAGTGAAAGGTGTCATGGAAGAATTGACCGGGGAGACGAATCGCCCGGAGCGGATCAAGATTCGCTTCGATGACGCCTATATTGTCTCCGAACCCACCGAAGGAATGCTTCAACTCATCGTCGGGGGCGCGGTCTTATCCTATGGAGACGATTGGCGCATGCAACAGATCGGGCCGCTGCAGTACCATTTGGCCAAAGCCGGCTGGAAAGGGTTCTTCTGGCTTGTGGATGCCTCGCGCGAAAAGCTTTACGCTGTTACGGACGCGCGCTTCGGGGAGCACGGCGGGCGCCAGAAGATGCTCGCGGCAGAATTTGAAATCGAGCGTTAGAAATCGATCGATCCCGGCGTCCGCGGAAACGGAATCACGTCGCGAATATTGCGAATGCCGGTGATCAGCATCATCAAACGCTCGAAACCCAGGCCGAAGCCGCTGTGCGCCACCGTGCCGTAGCGGCGCGATTCCAGGTACCACCAGTAGGGCTCCTTGTCCAGGCCCATTGCGTCCATGCGGTTTTCCAAAACCGCCAGGCGCTCTTCGCGCTGGCTACCGCCAATCAACTCGCCGATGCTCGGTACGAGTACGTCCATGGCCGCCACGGTTGCGTTGTCGTCATTCATCCGCATGTAAAACGGCTTGATGGTCTTGGGGTAATCGTAGACGATCACCGGCTTTTGGAAGTGCTTTTCCGTTAGGTAGCGTTCGTGTTCGGTCTGTAAATCGGTACCGAAAGAGACCGGATATTCGAATTTTTTCTTGGCACGCTCGAGGATGGCGACAGCCTCCCGATAGGGCAAACGCTCAAATTGCGAAGCGGTGATGTTCTCAAGGGTGGCCATCAGGGTTTTGTCCACAAAGCGGGCGAACAGGTTCAAATCCTCCTGGCAGTTTTCCATAATGAAGCCGACCGTCGCTTTAATGAGGTCCTCCGCCAGATCCATGTTGCCCGCCAGATCGCAGAAGGCCATTTCCGGCTCGATCATCCAGAATTCGGCGGCATGCCGGCGGGTGTTGGAATTCTCGGCCCGGAAGGTGGGGCCAAAGGTGTAGACATCGCCCAGTGAGAGAGCGAACATCTCCACGGAAAGCTGACCTGACACCGTCAGATTGGTCTCGGTGGCGAAAAAATCCTGGGCATAGTCCACTTGGGCGTCCTGGGTGGGGACGTTCATCAGATCCAGGGTGGTGATGCGGAAAAGCTCGCCGGCCCCCTCACAGTCGGATCCCGTGATGATCGGGGTGTGAATGTAGCGAAAGCCACGGTCACGGAAAAACCGGTGTACCGCGTAGGAAAGCTCGGAGCGGATGCGAAAGGCGGCCCCGTATTTGTTGGTGCGCGGGCGCAGATGGGCAATGGCGCGCAGAAACTCGTCGGAATGCCGTTTTTTTTGAAGGGGGTAGCTCTCCGGTGCCACGCTGATGACGGTGAGCGTGTCGGCCTGGATTTCCCAACGCTGCCCGCCACCCTGCGAGGCCACCAAGGCCCCGGTGACACACACGGCCGAACCGGTAGTTAATTTACGAACCAGGTCATAGTCGGCCATGGCACTGTCGGCAATCACCTGAATGTTGCCCAGGCAGGAACCGTCGTTGATCTCGATAAACGAAAAGGACTTGGCGTCGCGGCGGGTGCGGACCCAGCCCTTGACCAAGACCTTGGCCATCGGGCGGTCAGCGTTGATCAAAGTGGCAATTTTCTGGCGATTCATGGCTTAAGGCTCCTTTGACTTCCGAAGCATTTATCCGTTGTTGGCCGGGGTCATGCGAATGGTGATAAAATAGCGCTGGGTTTTACGTTGCAGCAGCACCACAATGGTTTCTTTTTTTCGATAGCGCACCACCGCACGATAGAAGTCTTGCGGATCGGTGATCGGCAGATCTCCGATCTGGCGGATAATATCACCGGGTTTGACCCCCGAGCGCGCCAGGGAGCTGGTGTTGCGGATGGCGGTTATGACGGCGCCCGATTCGGCCGGTACACGGCGTTTGCCGAAGCGTTGACGCGCGGCGGTGATGCTGTCGACCTCCAAACCGGTGCGCTCGTAGGCTAGCGCCGGCGCTTTGTGCAGCGGGTAGATCCGGGCTTCGACTAACACATCCTTCTCGCGTCCCTGGCGCCAAAGCGAGAAGACCAAACGGTCGCCGGCGGCAAAGTCGCGGATGCGGGCATTGAAGTCTTCGGTCGATGCGATGTTGCGATCACCGATGGAAATGATGACGTCACCCTGACGAACACCGGCCTGATGGGCCGGACCGTCCCCATCGAGTGCCGATACCAGCACGCCCGCTCGCGTCGGTAGACTAAAATAGTGGCTCAAGCCGTTGTCCAGATCCTGAACGTCCATGCCGAGCCAAATTTCGATCACCTCACCATATTGGATCAGGTCATTGACGATCCGTCGCGCCTTGTTGATCGGAATGGCAAAGCCGATTCCCTGTGCGCCGGCATAGATCGCCGTATTGATCCCGATCAGCTCGCCGTTGATGTTCAACAGGGGCCCGCCGCTGTTGCCGGGATTGATAGAGGCGTCCGTTTGAATGAAATCATAAAAGACGCGCTCGCGGCTGCGGAAACTACGGTTGACGGCACTGACCACGCCGGTCGTGATCGTATTGGCAAAACCGAAAGGGTTGCCGATGGCGATCACGGTTTCACCGACCATGAGGTCAGCGCTGTCACCCATCTCGATCGACGGCAGGGGATCATCCGATTCGATCCGCAGGACCGCCAGATCCGAATCCGGGTCTGAGCCCACGATGACGGCGGTATATTCGCGCTCATCGTTTAAAACGATGTTGACCTTGCCGGTTTTGGCGACCACATGGGCATTGGTCAAAATAAGGCCGCGGCGGCCGTCGATGATCACACCGGAGCCCAGGCTGTTGCGCTTGTAGCGGCGATCAAACCCCGGGTCGAAAAAATCCTTGAAAAACTCCTCAAACAGCGGGTTTTGAAACTCGGGAAACGGGCTAAGACGCTTGCGGACCTCGTACTCGAGATTTATGTTCACCACCGCCGGGCTGACCTTTTCAAAGGCTTCGACGACCGCATCGCGGCGGGGATAGATCTTGGCGCCGGGATAGTTGGGGGCCAGCACGATCAACGCCCAAACGAGGGCTGCGCAAAGCGCACCTCGCGGTTTGCGGTTGATTTGTGCCGCCATTTCTGACAAGGGGAGCCTCCAAACCATCAGATCGTCGCGAGCGGGTGTTTTCATTGGCTTACGCTTGGTGAAAGAAAACACCGGTAGAATCGAATATCATGAGCATTGAACACATTCAAGATATCCTCCCGGAAGTCGAAATGCCCAGCCGCTATCTGGGCAATGAAATCAATGCGGTTCGCAAGGACCCCGACAAGGTCCGCTTGCGCATCGCCCTGGCCTTTCCCGATCTCTACGAGATTGGCACGTCCCATTTCGGGCTTCAAATCCTCTACGACATCCTCAACCAGCGCGAAGACATTGCCGCTGAAAGGGTGTATGCGCCGGCGCTGGATATGGAGGCGCGGCTGCGGGAGCGCGGTCTTTCCCTTGGCAGCCTGGAGACGGGCTGGCCCGTAGGACGTTTCGATATCGTCGGCTTCAGTTTGCTCTACGAAATGAATTACACCGGCGTGCTGAGCATCATGTCCCTGGGCCGTATTCCCCTCCGCCAGAAAGACCGGGAAGCGACCCATCCCTTTGTCGTGGCCGGCGGTCCCTGCACCTGCAACCCGGAGCCGGTCGCTGATTTTTTCGATGCCATGGTCATTGGCGACGGCGAAGAGGTCATCCTTCAAATGGCGGATGCCTGGCTGGCCTGGCGCCGTGGTCGCGATCGGCACCGCGAGGCCCTGCTGGAGGCCTGGTCTGAAATTCAGGGGGTCTATATCCCTTCATTTTTCGACGTCGCGATCGATGATCGTGGATTTCAGCAGCTGCGGCCGCGCCGTCAGGGCTACCAGCGCGTCTCGCGCGCCATTGTCCACCGGCTCGAAGAGGCGGCGTTCCCCACCAATCCGATCGTGCCCTACGGTCGCCCCGTTCACGACCGCTTGCGCTTGGAGCTTTCCAGGGGTTGTACACGCGGGTGCCGCTATTGTCAGGCGGGCATGATCTATCGGCCCGTCCGGGAACGATCACCGGCCAAGGTAATGGATTTGTGCAACGCGGCGCTGACGGCCACCGGGTATGAGGATCTGTCCCTGCTCTCCCTGAGTACGGGGGACTATGGCTGCATCATTCCTTTGATGGAGCAGTTGCTGCGTCGTTACGCCTGTGATCGGGTCGCCCTTTCGCTGCCCTCCTTAAGAGCCGGCACCCTTACCCCGGAGTTGATGACACTGATCAAATCCGTTCGCAAAACCGGCTTCACGATCGCCCCCGAAGCCGGCAGCCAGCGGCTGCGCAATGTGATCAACAAAAACATCAGCGCCGAGGACATCCGCGCCACGGTCCAGGACGCCTTTGCGCAAGGGTGGCAAGTCATCAAACTCTATTTCATGATTGGCTTGCCGACTGAAACCCAGGCCGATCTGGAGGCCCTCGTCGACCTCGTGCGGCAGTTGCGCGGCCTGAAAGGGGAGGGCCGTCGGCGCCCAAAGATCAATGTGAGTGTGGCCACCTTTATTCCCAAAGCCCACACGCCTTTTCAGTGGAGCCGCCAGTTATCGCTCGAAGAATCGCGGCGCAAGATCGACGGGATCCACGATCAACTGAAGCTGCCCGGGGTCCATTTCAAATGGCAGCGTCCGGAAATCAGCATGTTGGAAGGGTTGTGGGCCCGCGGCGACCGGCGTCTGGCGGATTTGCTGCTGACGGCCTTTGAATCCGGTTGCCGTTTCGACGGTTGGAGTGACCATTTCAAATTCGATCGCTGGAGCGCCAGTATGGCCGCCCGTGGGATCGATCCCCAACAGGCGATCTATCGGGAACGCGACCCTGACGAGCCCCTGCCCTGGGATCATATCGACATGAAGGTCAGCCGAGAATTCCTGCGTGCCGAACTGGAAAAGGCCCTGGAAGCGGAAACGACGGAGGACTGCCGCGACGGCGCCTGTCAGAACTGCGGGGTTTGCGATTTTAAACGGATTCAACCGCAGGTCTATCCGCGCAGCACAACCCGCATGCCGGCGGTCGTTGATCATGGCCCGCCGGCCAATCCCGGCGCCCTTTATAAAATGGTGGTCACCTTTGCCAAAACCGATACCGCCCGTTTTCTGGGCCATTTGGAAATGGCCAATACCTTCAAACGCGCCCTGCGCCGTGCGGGGATTGCACTGCACTACTCCCAGGGTTATCATCCCAACCCCAAAATGGCCTTTGAAGATACACTGCCGCTGGGTATGGAAAGTCTGTGCGAGCGTATGATCATCACCCTGCGCACGGCCATGGCCCCCGCGGAAGTGATGCGACGACTGCGCCCCCAACTGCCGGCGGGGTTGTCGATCATCCATTGCGAACCCTTTAGACGCCTGAAAGATGTCGCCAGCGTGGTCGCCTATCGTATCCAAATCGACGGCCAGCACTTTTCGCGCGAGGTCCTCGAGGACTATGCGCGGCGGGACCATTTTCACATCCAGCGTCGAAACCGCAAAGGCCGGTTGAAAAAGATCGACCTCAAAGCTATGCTAAAGAACATTCAACGGACCCGGTCCGACACGCTTGAGGTCACCCTACACCAGCAGATGGATGCCCTCGTTCGCCCCGATGATCTGCTGCGACACCTTTTTAAGCTTGATCCGGACGTGGTCACGCACGCCCGCGTCATCAAATTGAGCACGCATCATTGTCCGCGCCCCGCAGCGGACGATGCCGAGAACCAGGACTAATGTACAAAGAAATCGTCATCAATGTCTCCCAGCGCGAAACGCGTGTTGCCCTTCTCGAGGACGGCACGATCGTGGAGCTTTTTATCGAACGCGGCGATGCCTCGGACATTACGGGTAATATCTACAAAGGTCGCGTCCAGCGCGTCCTTCCGGGGATTCAGGCGGCCTTTGTGGATATTGGTTTGAACCAGGCGGCCTTTATTTATGTTGACGATGTCATCCGCAATGGATTTTGCGATATCGAAAAGCAAATGGCGCTGGCCGGGGGATGCGGCGCACCGGTGACCCTGGACGACCGTCAATCCCCGATCGAAGATCTGCTGGTCGAGGGGCAGGAGATTCTAGTGCACGTGGCCAAAGCGCCTATGGGCACCAAGGGCCCGCGCGTGACGTCGTATGTATCCCTTCCGGGACGCTTTCTGGTGCTGATGCCGTTTGCCAATCACATCGGTGTTTCCCGCCGTATCGAAGATGAAACCGAGCGGTTGCGTTTGAAAAACATGATCGGCGGGATCCGCGACAACCATTTCGGTTACATCGCGCGAACGGCCGCCGAAGGCATCGATGAACCCCGCCTGCAACAGGAAATGCTGTTTTTGAAGAATTTGTGGGCCAGCATCCAGAAAAAGTTTCAAAACGTCCCGGCCCCCACCTTGATTCACCAGGAGCTCTCGCTGAGTTTGCGGGCCGTCCGCGATCTTCTGGTCCACGAAGCCGATCGGCTGATCATCGATGCCCGGCAGCATTTCGACACCGCCATCGCCTTTCTGGAAACGTTCAACCCGGTGTTGATCAACCGGGTCGAACTTTACGACGGCGTTGAGCCGATTTTTGATGCCTTCAATCTGGAAGGCGACATATCACGGGCATTGAAAAGAAAGGTTTGGTTAAAATCAGGTGGTTATATAATAATCGAACACACCGAGGCCCTTGTCGCCATCGATGTCAATACCGGGCGCTATGTGGGTAAACACAACCTTGAGGAAACCATCCTCAAAACGAATCTCGAAGCCGTCAAGGAAATCGCCTACCAGATTCGTCTGCGGGATATCGGGGGGCTCATCATCATCGATTTCATCGATATGCAGAAAAAATCCAACCAGGAGAAAGTCTACAGCGCGCTGCAGGATGCCCTTCGCAAGGACCGCAGCAAAACCCATGTGCTGCCTATTTCCGATATGGGTCTTGTGCAAATGACCCGCAAACGCAACAAGGAACCGTTGACCCGCATCATGTGCGAACCCTGCGACTATTGTGAGGGTGAAGGCCATATGATGTCGCGGCAGTCCATTTGTTACCGTATTTTTCGGGAGGTGCTGCGCGACAGCCACGACATGGTCGGCCATCGCATGGCCGTCAATGTCAACCCCGCCATCGCCGACCTGCTGCACGGGGAAGAAAGCGATTTGATCGCGGCGCTCGAGAAGCAGGTCGGGCGCCAGATCGTCATTTATCCCAACAGCGCCTTTCACATGGAAGAAGTCAGTATCATCGAGATCCTCAACGAAGACGGTGAACGATAGCTGGCCTCATGTTGACAAATTATTCGGTATGTGATTTTAGTACCCGATTGTAAAGAATACCGTGCCGGAACATCAATTCCGGCTTCTTTATTTAAGGCGATGGCCAATATCCGGATTAAAGGTTTGAAACAATGAAACGTACCTATCAGCCCAGCCGAATCAAACGCGCTCGAACCCACGGGTTTCTGAAGCGCATGTCGACCAAGAGTGGGCGTGCGCTCATCAACCGGCGGCGTGCCAGGGGGCGTAAACGGCTCGCCGTTAAATATTAAAGGTCAAGGGTGCTGACCGCTCGAATTGCCGAAACCGTAACGCCGGCCCATACCGGCATAGCGGAGCGGTCCGCCAAACTGTCGGTGTGATAGCGGTTCCGTTCCAAAAGCAAGACCGAATCCTCAAACGATCGGAATATATTCGATTATCCGAAATCGGCCAGCGTTGCCACAGCCCGCTGTTTATCCTCTCTTTTGCGGATGGCCGCAAGGGGCACGCGCGCTTGGGTCTTATCGTTACCAAAAAGGTGGGCTCGGCTGTTCAGCGGAACAGGATCAAACGGTTGTGCCGTGAATATTTCCGGCTCAACCGGCACCGTTGGCCAATTCCCTATGACATCGTGTTGATCGCCCGAAGCGTTGCCGCGCGAGCAACCAATGCCGAAATACGTTCGAGTCTTGAAAAAAATTTTCGCCAGCTTCCCCGCTAGGCGCCGCCTGATCCAGGTGAGCAGCTATGCGGCCACCATCATTATCCGAGGATATCAGCTTTTCCTCTCGCCACTTATCGGTCCCTGCTGTCGTTTCCATCCCTCCTGTTCCGACTACGCATTGGAAGCCATCAACCGATATGGCATTTTTCGAGGTTTTTATCTGGGTGCCAGGCGTTTGCTGAAGTGCCATCCGTGGCATTCCGGCGGTTTCGATCCGGTACCTTGAGCGGGAAGAGGCGGTTCGCGCCCGGATCGGCCAGGATCGTCTCCGGCCTGGGTTATAAACGGAAGTAGTTTGCCGGCTTGGGATTGCCCAGGCAGCGATAGACCATGAGTGATTGAAAGGACATTGCCCGGACGTGACCATGGAAATGGCAGCGCGCGGGCCCACCAGGAGAACAACATGGAACAAACCCGATTGCTACTGGCGATTCTGCTGACTTTTCTTGTTTTCGTCGCCTGGGAGTTTTTTTTCAGCAGCCGTCAAGACCTCCAAGCGCCCCCGGACCAGGCGCAGCAATCCACCCCTCGTGAGCCAGACGCCCAACCCGCCGCACCACAAGATGTCGCCCCCTCTGCACCTGAGGCGGCCGCGCCGGCGCCGGCCGTCCAACCCGAAACAACCCAGCGCCCCGGTCGTCGGATCAATGTCGACACCCCGCTGTTCAAAATCGTCCTGGCCGAGAAGGGGGGGCGATTCGACGAGCTGATTCTCAAGCAATTTCGGGAATCGGTCGACCCGGATGCCGCTTTCAAGCGCCTGATCCAGCCCGCGGCGACCCGTCATAACATGCAGTTTGGATTTAAGGAAAATAGGGTGCCCGGAATTGAGGCCGCCGTTTACACGGCCCTTAACGCACCAGACCAGGTCATGATTCGCGATAAAGCCGAAAAGGTTGTGTTGGCGTGGACCAGCGCCGACGGCGTTGAAATACAAAAAACCTTCACTTTCTATCCGGATTCCTATCTGATCGACGTGGTTGTGCAGGTCACCAATCGCGGCACGCACCCCCTGAAGGATCGTGCGACCCTTTCCGTGGCCCGCGAGATGGGAGAGAGCCAGCGCGGCGTGGTTTTCGAGGGTCCCAGCGGTGTGATTGACAACAAACTTACGGAAATCGCCGTCGGGGATATCGAGGACAATCCCATCAATGAAGGGCTCATCAGTTGGGTCGGGGTCGTTGACCGCTATTTTATGACCGCGCTGATGCCTGCCGAGGCGGTCCAGGGGAAAATGCAGGTCTCCCTGAGTGGCGCGCAGAAAGTCACCAATACACTCGTTTTAGCGGAGAACGACATTGCCCCCGGACAGGTCCGCACGTTTGCCTTCAAGGCATTTTACGGCCCCAAAAATACCAACCTGCTCAAAGCATACGGCAATAATCTGGCCAAGGCGATCAATTTTGGCTGGTTTGATTTCCTGGCCAAACCGGCGCTGTGGATCATGAACATGATCTACAGTGTGATTCCCAATTACGGCATTGCCATCATTCTGCTGACCGTCATGACCAAGATCATTCTGTGGCCCCTGGGCAACAAAAGCTACAAATCCATGAACGAGATGAAGCGCATGCAGCCTTTGATGGCCGAGATTCGCGAAAAGTACAAAGATGACAAAAAGAAGATGAATGAAGAAATGATGGGGCTGTATCGCACCTATAAAATCAACCCCATGGGGGGCTGTTTGCCAATGCTGGTGCAACTGCCTGTTTTTCTAGCACTTTATAACATGCTTTACGGTGCTATCGAACTGCGCCACGCGCCGTTTGTCGGCTGGATCAACGATCTTTCGTCCCCGGACCGATTGTTCGATTTCGGGGTGAGCATTCCCTTTATGACCCCACCGGCAGGTATTCCCGTGCTGACGGTCATTATGGGGGCCACCATGTTTCTGCAACAAAAGATGTCGCCCCCGCCCGGTGATCCGGCCCAGGCCAAGATCATGCTCTTTCTGCCGATTATCTTCACCTTCATTTTCATCAATTTTCCAGCGGGGCTTGTATTGTACTGGTTAGTTAATAATATTCTCTCTATAGCCCAGCAGTTTTACATTCAAAAGAAATATGCATGACTGGAGGTCTTGAATGGCGGCAGATAGAGAGTTCAAAGCGCGCAGCATCGCCAAGGCGGTCAAAATCGCCTCCAAGGAACTGGGCATTCCGCAGGATCATTTGCAATACGATATAATTTCGCATGGGGCTAGTGGCATATTTGGATTGACCGGGGTCAAAAAGGCCCGTATTCTCGTTCACCCGCCTGAGACGACCCCTATCGAGAACGATCAACCCTTTGAGGATCGACCCTACTTCCGATCCGCTTCGGACGAACACGCCGACACCGATTTCAACCGCGATGAAGACATCCTGGAAATCGACGAGCGTGAAGAGATCTTCGCGGTGGGCGAACAGATGGTGCGTCGCATCGTCGATGCCATTTCCCCAGAGGCCACCATCAAAGTCCAGCGACACAACGATGAAATCAACTTCAATGTCGAAGGGGGGGAGTCCGGCATCTTGATTGGCAAACGGGGTCAGACGCTCGAAGCCATTCAGGTTCTGGTCGAAAAAGCCGTTCGACGCCTCAACGGGCACCGGATTCGTGTCACCGTCGACGTTGAAGGCTATCTCAAAAACAAAGAGGCCAATCTGGTACGCACGGCCCAACGCGTGGCCCAACGGGTCAAGTCCAAAGGACGGCCTGCATCCATCGGATTTATGAATGCCCAGGACCGCCGCATCATCCATCTGGCACTCAAGGATAATCACGCCGTTCGCACCCAGAGCGTGGGCGACGGCAGCTACCGCAAGCTCATGGTCTACCCCAAAAGACGATCGGCGAAACCCTATTGAACGGTTGTCCTGGTGTTGTATTGAAGACCGCTTAAGCCGCTGGAGGACCAGCGGCTTTCCTATATGACCGTTTGCCTATGCATTACCTGTCGAACGATACGATTGCCGCCGTCGCCACCTCCCAGGGGACCGGCGGCATTGCGATCATCAAGATTTCCGGCCCGCAAGCGTTTGAGATCGTCAGTCGCATCTTCCGGCCTCGCCATCTAACCGCTCGTGGACTTACGGCATGTGATCATCAGCGACTGGTCTATGGGCATATCGTTCATCCTCAAACCGGCGTTCTTGATGAAGTCTTGGTTGCGGTCATGTGCGGTCCCCGCAGTTACACCACCGAAGACGTGGTCGAGATTAATTGTCATGGGGGCGCCGTCGTTACCCAGGAAATATTGAACTTGGTCATCACGCAGGGGGCGCGACCCGCGCAACCAGGGGAATTTACCCGGCGTGCTTTTTTAGGCGGACGCATTAATCTGGCCGAGGCTGAGGCGGTTATCGATCTGATCAATGCCAAAACGCGCAAGGCGGCGCGAGCCGGCCTGCAGCAGCTAAATAATGGTATTGCTCAACAAATCAATGAGTTGCAAAATATGTTGATGGAGATCCTCGCCGAGATCGAAGCCTATATTGATTTCGACGATGATCTTGAGGAAACCCTATCGATCAGTCCGCTAAAGCAAAGAATGACCAGCGATATCCTTCCGGTAATCAACGGGTTCATCAGCAGCTTTCGCGAGGGGCGCATCTTGAAAGAAGGGCTTCGCCTGGTTATCGCCGGTCGCCCGAATGTCGGCAAATCCAGCTTGGTTAACCGCTTTCTCAATCAAGAGCGGGTGATCGTCACGGCCGTTCCGGGCACCACACGGGACATCATCGAGGAAATGATTGATATCGACGGACTGCCTGTCGTTGTCACGGATACGGCCGGGATTCATCGCCGTCCTGATCCGGTGGAAGCTATTGGCATTGAAAAGTCAGAGGCCGCGATCGCGGAAGCCGATCTCGTGCTCTTTTTGATCGATGGCAGCGAACCGCTTAATTCCGAGGATCGACAAATTTACGGGCAAATCAAAAGGCAAGATCATTTGGTGGTTCAAAACAAAATCGATCTTTGCCAAGGCCAGCCGCCCCCGCCAACCATTGAAGGGCTTTGTACCGAGGAAGTTGTTAGGATCTCGGCGCTTACCGGAGATGGCCTCGAAAGGCTCAAAGAGCAGATTGTTCTGCGATTAGGCCTTGGCATCGATCCTGACGGAAGCCGTATTTTGGTCAACCTGCGGCAGCGGAAACTTTTAGAGGCCGTCCAGCAACATCTGGATCAAGCCTGTTGCTACATTGGCCAGACCTGCGAAGCCGAGTTGGTGGCCATCGAAATCAAAGATGCCCTCAAAGCCTTCCAGGAAATTTTGGGCCAAGGTGTCAGCGAGGATGTGCTCGATCATATTTTCGAAAGGTTCTGTATCGGCAAATAGGATCAATGGTGTATTCTCTATGACAGTCTATGCGGTTTAAATAAGTTCGAAATTCGGGCTTGCGAATTCTAGGGCATGGGGCGTATTAATCGAATGCCCCAAAGGCATAAGCTGCGTATAATGCGGCCTTTTAAACCTCCATGCAGGATTCGCCCCTTCGAAAAACACCCATTGTTTCACGTGAAACAATGTTGGACGCAAGCATTGCATCAAGCACGATGACAGTAAGGAGATCGTCGATGGAGTTTGATCTAACCCCTTATTTCAGACAATACGAAGCCCTTTCCCAAGCCGCCGACCAGGTCTTTGAAAAAGTCAAATCCGACTATCCCGAATGCGTGAAATGTGAACGGGAGTGTGCGGATTGCTGCCATGCCCTGTTTGACTTGACGCTGATTGAGGCCATGTACCTCAACGCCAGGTTCAAGGAGCGAATGGCTGACCAAACACGCGAGGGCGTTCTCGAAAAGGCCAATCGGGCGGATCGTAACACCCACAAGTTGAAACGCAAGGCTTTCAAAGATCTGCAGGACGGCAAAGAAGAAGTGGACATACTGACGGATCTGGCGACCCAGAAAGTGCGTTGTCCGCTGCTCAACGATCAGGATCTGTGCGACCTCTACGACCATCGTCCCATCACCTGTCGGCTCTATGGGATTCCGACCTCCATCGGGGGACTCGGGCGCACTTGCGCGCTTTCGGGCTTCGAAGGAGGCAATCAATACCCCACCGTCGACATCGACAAAATCCACGGCCGTTTGCAGGCAATTTCCGCCGAGCTACTGCGGGACATCCGATCGAAGCATATCAAATTAGTGGATTTGCTGATGCCCCTCTCCATGGCGCTGCTGACCGAATTTGACGAAGGCTTTCTGGGCGTTGCCACCGATGATGACGATTAAAAAGGGGGTGTCCTGTGACGAAACTCTCGCCTGAAGAAGTTGAACGCCGTAAGCAAGCGATCTTCGCGAGCCTCTCGGCGCGCGGGCGCCGGTACGTCGAAAAAATCGGCTACGACAAATGGGATCCGTTTGAGGCGCCCAAGGATCCCATCGATATTCGTCGTGACGCCACCAAACGGACCACCCAGCAGCTCGTGCGAGAATTTCTGCAGTCCCGGCCCCCGGAGGCCCCCTACAGCAACGCTTATGGTCAGGCCGTCATGGAGATGGCGATCGGGATCGTAAACGATGACGAACGCTACCAGGCCATGTTGGATTTCGCCACCTGGTACAATGAACAGTTGAAGCTTGCCGAACAACATCAGCCCTGACATAGCCGACGCCTGCGGAGATCACTTGAACTTGGACCTCCGCGGAGAGGCGCACGAATCCGTGGAGGCGGTCGTATATCGCTGGGTGGCCGAATCCGCGCGCAAGATGACGGCCTCCTATTTGGAAAGGCGCTTGGCGCGTCGGTGTGACTGTTCGCGCCCCACAGCCCGGCAGATGATCCGCAAAATGGTCATCGAGGGGCGCTTGCGATTTGTTTACCTTTACGGCCAGTCCTATATCGATCTTTCCTTTCAGCGCCCGACCGCCATCACACGGCAGGTGTTGCTGGTACCGCCGCAGTGCGCCCCCAGACCTTCGCCAGGGCAGCATGCCATCGTTTTATCGCCAGGCGCCGCATTCGGTGATGGACACCATCCGACGACCCGCCTGGCCCTGAAAGGTTTGGCCACGCTTTGGCAATCGACCGACGGCCACCCGGCCGTTCTTCGCCTGCGCCGCGGCCTCGATATTGGTACCGGCTCGGGCATCCTGGCCCTTGCCGCCGCCCGGTTCGGCGTCGATCAGCTGGACGCTCTGGATCGTGATCCCTGCGCCTTAAGCGAGGCCCGCCTGAACGTCGATCACAATCGGTTGGGGCATCGCATCCGGTTGAGCGGCCAACCCCTCGAAAAGCTTAGTGCCACCTATGATTTGATTCTAGCCAACCTGAGGCTTCCAACCCTTCGTGCGATCGCCCCCTGGATCGCGCTTCACACACGCCCCCAGGGCCATCTCGTGCTCAGCGGATTTCGTGAATCTGAATCGGCATCCCTGCGTCGTGCCTACCCGGATGACGCCTACCGTGGCCGCTGGTCGGAGATCCAAGCCGGATGGTGCGGGTCCGTGTTACAGAAAAATCCTCAATAGCTGGTGTGGGCATCTTGGCCGTCTGATGCCCGGTTTTCACCGGTGGTAAGATAATGGGCTCTATGTTTCGATCGCTGTCTCATATCGCACCGCTGAGAAACGCCTCACATGCGCAATATGCGATCGCATCCTAAACACTATATGTAGTATTCATCAGTGCATTTGAGTCGAATATATGGGAAATGAGGCGGTTCGTCTGCGAAGGCCTGATGGGCAAGGGTTTGCGGCGATCGCTCCGCTGGAAAAGCCCAAAAAAAGAGACGCGGTCGGGGGGTGACGGCGTCTCTCTGTTTGATCGGATCAGGATTTGCGATGAAAGACCAGTCGCCCTCCCAGGTAGCCGGCATAAGCGGCAACCCCCAACATCACGATGTGCAGGCTGAGGTACAGAAAAGAAGGCTGGGCGGCGATGGTGCTATCGATCAGAGCCCAGATGACCAGGATCAGCGCCATCACGCTGACCGCCGCGCCGCTGATAAGCTTGCCCTTGAAAAGGGCGGTCATGTGCCCCCCGAATTTAAATTGCCAGTGCAGATAGCCGGTAAACAAGACCACGGGCATGGATAGCAGGATGAACACCATGTTGTAGAATCCGGCCCGCCCCAGGGCGGGCATATCGAAAAGGGTTGCCAAAAGGACCATGACAACCGCGATCGGCAAAACGCCGTTGGGGATATGAACGGAAATCGGGTGGGCGTGGTTTTCGATGGCCAGATCGATCAGGCGCCGATACGGCGCCAGCAGGGCGTTCAGCCGGGCAACCAGCGTCGGCGCGTCCTGGGGATCTCCATCGGGCGCCTGATATGTGGGGGGGGCGGGAGGTGTTTCCGGTGACACGCTGCTGGCCGCCGCCGCCGGTTCCGATGCCGGTTCGCCGGCTTCCACGACTTCTTCGAAAAAGCTTTGGTCGGCGCCACATACGGGGCATTCCAGCGGTGGTTCCGCGCCGGTATGGATGTATCCGCAGATCGTGCAGCGCCATTTGCGCTCCGGCTGTGCTTCGTCCGATATTGCTTCGGGCGGCGGCGCTTCGTCGGCGGTATCGAGGTCAAGGCAGACAAACTGCGAGCTGTCGACGCCGCACACGGGGCATTTGTCCGGCGGTTCGGGGCCGGTGTGAATGTATCCGCAGACCGTACACTGCCAGCGGAGGTCACTTGCCGCCTCCGCCGCCTCGGGTTTTGCGGCCTCACCGGCCGCGACGAACAGGCTGCCGTCCGAGCCGCACACTGGACATTTTTCAGGGGACGAGGCTTCCTTGGCGATATAGTCACATACGGTGCAGCGCCATTGCTTCATCGGTATTTCCTTTTCAGGCGTCGTTTGATTCCCATTACATCATGAAGGACCACAAAACCCCGGCGGCGATAGCCGAACCGATGACACCGGAAGAATTACAGGCCATGGCATGCATCAGCAAATAGTTGCCCGGGTCCTCATGCTGGCCCATCAGATGAACCTCGCGCGCGGAGCCGGGGACGGCCGAAACACCGGACGCGCCCAGTAGCGGGTTGATTTTCTTGCGCAGAAAGAGGTTCATGATCTTGGCGAAAATGACGCCGGACGCCGTTGCCAGGCTGAATGCCAGAGCCCCCAGGCAGAAAATCAGAAGCGATTTTTCGGTCAGAAAGACGTCGGCCTGGGTGCTCATCCCGACACAGAAGCCCAGGAAGACGGTGGCCGTATCGATGATCGCGCTCCTGGCTGTTTTGGCCAGCCGCTCGACCACACCGCTTTCCTTGAGGATATTGCCCAGAAAAAGCATCCCCAGCAGCGGCAGGGCCGTCGGCGCCAGGAGGCAGCAGAGCAGAACCCCCAGGATGGGGAAAATCATTCGTTCGGTCTTCGCGACTTCGCGCGGCTCGTCCATGCGGATGCGCCGTTCCTGGCGTGTGGTCAACAGTCGCATGATTGGCGGTTGGATCACGGGAATCAGGGCCATGTAGGAATAGGCCGCAATGGCGATGGGGCCGATGAGATGGGGGGCGAGCTTGGCGGTCAGAAAGATGGAGGTGGGGCCGTCAGCGCCGCCGATGATGGCGATGGAAGCTGCTTCTTTGGGAAGAAAATCAAGCGCCAGGGCGCCGAGCAGGGTAAAGAAGACCCCCATCTGGGCGGCCGCGCCAAGGAGCATCAGTTTGGGTTGGGCCAGGAGGGAGGAAAAATCCGTCATGGCGCCCAATCCGAGAAAGACGATGGAGGGATACAGGCCCGTGGTCACGCCGAAATAGAGATAGTGAAAAACGCTGTTGGCTTCATAGATGCCCAGGCCGAAGCCCTTGAAGAACGGAATATTGCCGACCACGATGCCGAAGGCAATGGGGACGAGCAAGAGGGGCTCGTATTTTTTAGCGATTCCTAAATATAGAAACAGTAAACCCACCAAGATCATGAGGACGTAGCGAAAATCTTGCGAAATGAAATAGTAACCGGTATTGGTGAGAAATGATATCAGGAGTTCATACATGGCTTGACCTCACAGTCGCATATGTGGGTGTTGGGATTAGCGCTTCCAACTAAACAGGCCTTCGCTTTCCATCGTCAGAAGACCGGCTTCACGAAAGCATCGGATTGTGATGTGGGGATGGGGCAGATCGGATTCCCCGGCCACGCGGTAGAGTTCTTTGAGCTCGAAAGGGGCGCCCAGCGGTTCGGTCAGGGGCTGATAGAGGTCGGCCAGTTCGTCCAGGTTGATGGGACACTGGCCCGACAGCGCTGGGGCCGGGCTTTCGATTTCTGGTTCGACGACCGGTGCTGGGGCCTGGGCGGCCTTCGCTTGGCGACGTTCCCAAAATGCGACCAGTTTGTGGATTTGAGAGATGGCCAAGGATAGAACGATCAATCCCGTCATGACAATACTGATCCCTAAAAAAGCCATGGACCAGCCGTTGTTGGCGGCAATATTGGCGAAACCCATTTATTTTCCCTCCAGGGTTTGGATTGATTTTCTAGTGATCGAACGGCGAATTGTCAGGCAGACTGGCGGCATGAGGATGATCGGCGAAGAATCAGCGCTTCCAGTGCGCCTTTGCCTATGCCGTCACCTTGATGCCATAAAATTTCGAATTGGTCACAAAGGGTAGAAAAAGTCAATAGAATTCAAGTTGGCCGTCAGGCTTGGCGGCGCGGCGGGTCATCATCCGCGCTGCCGGCCATCATTAAACCGATGCGTTTGATTTTTTCTTGGTCTTCGGCGGGGAAGGTGTCAACAATCCGGCCCTCGAACATCACCGCCACCCTGTCCGCCAATGCCAGGGCTTCGGACAAATCGCCGGTGACCAGCAGGATGCCGGCGCGCTCCCGGGCCTTTAAAAGCAGGCGCCAGACTTCTTCGGTCGCGGCGATATCGAGCCCCTGGGTGGGCTGCTCGGCCACGATCAAACGCGGACGCCGGAAGAACTCGCGGGCAATCACCATTTTTTGCAGATTGCCGCCGGAGAGCTGGCGGGCCATCAGCCGCGGATTGGGCGGAACGATATTGAAACTGGTGGACAACTCCGCCATCTTGTTTTCGGCCTTGCGGTGCTGCAGCCAGGGACCGACCGCGAATCCGTGCCGGGTGGTCAGCAACAGATTGTCGGTGAGGCTGAGATCACGGCAGGTTGCCAGCCCCTGGCGATCTTCGGGGATATAGGCCAGATTGCCGTCCCAGCGGCGGCCCTTGAAAAAACGATGCCAGTCCTGGCCCATGATACGGACCGTTCCGCTCATGGGTGGCTTCAATCCGCACACGGTTTCGACCAGCGGTTTCTGGCCGTTGCCGGCGACCCCCACGAGTCCTAATATTTCGCCCTGTCGCAGCTCCAGGTGGATATCCTGCAATTCGCCGTCATCGAGGCCCGATATCCGCAGTACCCGTTGGCGCGCCTCAAAGGGGTCGCGCGCGACCTGCAGGATGACTTCGCGACCGACCATCAGTTGGGCCAGCTCGGCTTTGGACTGAATCGTCGTGGCCGCGGTATCGGCCACGACGCGGCCCTTGTGCAGCACCGCGATTTCATCAGAGAGTGCCATGACCTCGTCGAGCTTGTGGCTGATAAACACAATCGCTTTGTGCTGGGCGGCAAGCTGCCGCAGGGCTTCGAAAAGCTGGTCGGCTTCCTGAGGGGTCAGCACGGCCGTGGGTTCGTCGAAGATGAGGATGCGGTTTTCCCGAAAAAGCAGCTTCAGAATTTCGACCCGCTGTTTTTCACCCATGGAAAGCGTCGAAACCCGGGCCCGTGGATCGATGGTCAAACTGACCTCTTCCGCCAGGGCGGCCACCCGGTCTTCCATCACCGACGGCTTGAGCAGGGGGGGGCCTGGATAGCCCAAAAAGATATTTTCGGCGACGGTCATGGCTTCCACCAGCATGAAGTGCTGGTAGACCATGCCAATACCGACATTGATGGCATCTTGGGCGGTGCGGAAGCGCGCCGGTTGCCCCTCCACCAGTATGCGCCCTTTGTCGGGCTGAAGTCGCCCGGCCAGAATGCTCATCAGCGTGCTTTTACCGGCGCCGTTTTCCCCCAGCAGCGATTTTATTTTACCGGCCCGAAACGCGAGGGAAATATCCTGGTTGGCCTGGACAGGGCCAAAAGCTTTGCTGATGCCATCCAGCGCTATCAAGGGGGGCGTGGTGATCATGACGGTTGGGGCTTCATCCCGACGATCGGTTGCACAAACTGCGATTCGGAATCCCAGGGAAAAAGAATCCAGGTGTCCTGGCTGACTTCGGTAACAAAGGTGTCCACCAGGGGGCGTCCGGCCGGTTTGGCGTAAATCGTTGCAAAATGCGCTTTGGGCAGCATTTTGCGGACGGTCTCGGCCGTCCGCCCGGTATCGACGAGATCGTCGATGATCAGCCAGTCCTGACCGTCATGGTCGATCGATTTAAGCACTTCGATGTCGCCGCGCTGGTCCTGCCAGTCGTAGCTGAAGACGCACACCGTATCGACAAGGCGGATATCGAGCTCGCGGGCGATGATGGCCGCAGGGACGAGCCCCCCTCGGGTGACCGCCACGATGCCCTTGAAATAGTCGTGATCCAGGAGCCGCCAGGACAGGGCTTTAGCGTCCCGGTGCAACTGGTCCCAGGAAATCGGGTAGGTTTTGCGATAAGGCTGAGAATCGGCCATAGACACACCTCTTAGACTGTTTACTCGCGGGGTTCGATATTAATACCCAGAGCGGCCGGCGCACTGGCCTGCCGACTTTTCCAGGAAGCCAAAACCAGGACAATCACCGTCAGGGCATAGGGCAGCATCAACAGCAGAGAGGACGGCAGGTGGGTGCCGACCGCCTGGAGGCGAAGCTGGAAGGCCATGACGCCCCCGAAGAGATAAGCCCCCAAAAGGGCGCGGCCCGGGCGCCAGAAGGCGAAAATCACCAGGGCCACCGCAATCCATCCCCGCCCGGCGCTCAATCCGCTGGTCCACAGATGCGTGTAGGCCAGGGAAAGGTAGGCACCGCCCCATCCCACCAGAAAACCCCCCGCCAACACCCCGACCCAGCGGTAAAGCAGAACATTGATACCGGCCGCCGCCGCCGCCTGGGGATACTCGCCCACCGATCGCAAGTGCAGGCCCCAACGGGTCTTGGCCAGAAAAAACCACAGCAGAGGAACGATCAGGACGGAGACGTAGACCAGCAGGTCCTGCTGAAAAAAAATCGGTCCGAGAACCGGCAGGTGACTCAGTCCGGGCAGGGCCAGTTTGTCAAAGCCCGGGGCGGTCTGTCCGATCAGGGGTGTCCCCAGGTAATCCGCCAATCCCAGACCGAAGATGGTCAGGGCCAGCCCGGAAACCACCTGATTGCCGCGAAACCACAGACACACCACACCGTGGGTCGCGCTGATGAGCATGCCGGCCACGCCCGCCAGGGCAAAGGCCAGAATGGGATTGCCGGTAAATTTCGCCATCACGAAGGCCGCCAGCGCACCGACGATCATAATCCCCTCGACCCCCAGGTTGAGGACGCCGCTCTTCTCGGTCAGAATTTCGCCCAGGGTGGCAAACAGGATCGGGGTTCCGGATTGGATGGCCGCCGCCAGGAGCGGAATGATCAACTCGGTGTTCATGCGGTTCTCCGCAGCTTCAGGCCATATTCCATAAAGAAACCGCCGGCCAGAACCGTCAGCAGGATCAAACCCTCCATGATGCCCCCGAAGGCGGCCGGCACTTGAAGATCGAGCTGCAGGTTTTCCACACCCACGCGCAGGGCGGCCAGCAGAAAAGAGGCCAGGCCGATGGTCAGGGGATTGAGGCGCGCCAGCCAGGCCACGACGATGGCCGTATAGCCATAGCCCACCATGATGCTGGGCTGCAAACGGTTGATGGTCGCCGAGGCTTCCAGCAAACCGGCCCAGCCGGCCAAGGCACCGCTCAGGACCATGGCCAGGCAGACCAAACGCTGATAGGGCAACCCGGCGTAACGCGAGGCCCGGATGTTTTCGCCCGCGGCCCTGAACTCGAAACCTAGGCGGGTGAAGCGAAAAAAGACCCAGACGACGACACCGGTCACAAGACAGACCACCAGCCCCCAGTTCAGGTTGGTGCTGCCGATTTTCCCGACGATGGCCCCGGGACCGAATTCGGGGGTCATCGGGAAACCAAAGCTTTGGGGGTCTTTCCAGCGACCGTAGACCAGATAGTCGAGAATCAGGATGGCGATATAGTTCATCATCAGGGTGACGATGATCTCGTTGGCCTGCATGCGCAGTTTGAGCAGGGCCGGAATCAGGCCCCACAACCCGCCCAGAAGGAAGGCCGCCGCGGCCATCAGCGGCAGCAGCCCGTAGCCGGGAAGATCGGGAAACGCCAGGGCCACCCCGGTGGCGCCGATGGCGCCCAGGGCAAACTGGCCTTCGGCGCCGATGTTCCAAACCTGCAGTCGAAAGGCGATGGCCACTCCCAACGAGCACAGAAAGATGGGGATGGCCTTAATCAGGCAGTCTTCGATGGCCCATAGGGAACCGAAGGCGCCCGCGAAGAGAATGCGCAGGCCGTGAAGCGCCGGCTTGCCGTGCACCTGCAGCAGAAGGGCGCTGATTGCCAGAGACAGCAGGACGGCCCCCAGAAAAACAAGACAGGAGCGCCATTGAAGCGGCTCCTGTCTCTTGTAGGCTCGAATCGAGAGCATGATGGGCGTTCTACCGGTTAGCGGGGGTCGCCTTTGATGGCGGCCGGGGCCGTCTTATTGGGTCGTACCGATAACGCCCTGCACGAACCAATTCATGCCGAGCAGGGTTTCATCGCTGGCGCTCTTACCGGCGGCGATTTTCTCCTCTCCGGCCTGGTCCCGTATCGGACCGGTAAAAACCTGCATGCTACCGCTTTTGATTTTTTCCTTGCTCGTCATGACCTTGGTCTGAACCTCGGCCGGGACCATGTCGCTCATGGGGCTCAAGTCAACAATCCCGTTTTCGAGGCCATACCAATAGGCCTTGGATTCCCAGGTGCCCTTCTGGACGGCTTCCACGATCTGGGCGTAGAAAGGACCCCAGTTCCAGACCGGCGCACACAGATGGGACTTGGGGGCAAAGGCCGACATGTCCGTGTTGTAACCGATGGAGTAGACGCCCTTTTCCTGGGCGGCTTCCTGGGGGCCGGGCGAGTCCTGGTGCTGCGCGATCACGTCGGCACCCACATCCAGCAGGCTTTTGGCGGCTTCCTTCTCGGTGGCCGGATCGTACCAGGTCTTGGTCCAGACCACGCGCACCTGGACATCCGGGTTGACGGATTGGGCGCCTAAAGTGAAGGCGTTGATCCCGCGAATCACCTCGGGAATCGGAAAGGCGGCCGCGTAACCCAGGATGTTCGTTTTGGTCATGGCGCCGGCCACGATGCCCGAAAGGTAGCGCGCCTGGTACATACGACCGAAATAATTGCCCATGTTTTCGGCTTTCTTGAAGCCGGAACAATGCATGAACGTGATTTTGGGAAACTTTTTAGCAACTTTCAGCATGGGATCCATATACCCGAAACTGGTGGCGAAGATGAGATCATAGTTTTTGCGGGCCATGTTGAGCATGACACGCTCGGAGTCCGGCCCCTCGGGCACGGCTTCGACGTAAGCGGTGGTCACCCCGTTCATTTTATCGATGAACAGACGGCCCTGATCGTGGGCATAGGACCAGCCGGCATCGCCGATGGGGGAAACGTAAACAAAACCAACCTGCAAATCTTGGGCTCCGGCATGACCGGCGCCAAGTGCCAGGATCAGGGCACACAGCATCACCAGCATTCTCAATTTCATCTTCGGCCTCCTAGAGTATGGTTAGCATAATTGACCGCATATAACTTGGTTTCATGGCTTTGGCAATAGCCGGCTGAGTCCTGTGCACGTGGCGTGGCGGGTCGAAAGCCATGGCGCGTAATGCCGGCGCCACCTTACTCCGGTAAAGTCCGTCGCTGGTTCAAATAGGCTTCCCACTCCATGGGCAACAGCTGCTTTTTCTGGTTGTTGCAGTCCTTGCAGGACGGCACCAGATTGCCCTTGGTGCTGCGGCCCCCGCGGGCGATCGGGACGATATGGTCCATGGTGAGTTCGCGGGCCGGGATTCGGCGTTGGCAATAGTGACAGATGCCGCGGGCGCATTTGCGTTGCCACCACGGGGAGTTCCGCAGCTCACGCGCCTTGCGGCGCTCGCGCTTCAGATCGGCTTCTTCGATGAAAAAGTCCAAGGGATCGGTCATGGGTGGTCTGATTTCCGGTTTATCGGCGGCCAATCGCGGAGACCTTCCGCTAGCAGGTTATAAAGCCCCTCCGAGCCGCCCAACCCGCGCCGGCCGAAAAAATAATTGATTTCCAGAAAAATCGGCGTGTCTTCTGCCACTATGGCGGGATCACGCGAAAAGATAAGATCAAATGCGGCCAGGTCGATGCCAGTTTCACGGCAGGCCCGGGAGACCATCTCTTCGGCCGCGCGCATCAAATCGGGGTCCGCCCGATCGTCGATATGCCCGCCCTGCGACAGACCAACGCGGGCATAGGGGTCGGCGCCAGGCGCCATGACGCGCCAGTAGGTTCGACGCACGGCACCGATCACCACCACCCGCAGCACCCGGGGGGCGCTGGGAATAAAGCGTTGAATCACAAACCCGCTTTGAAGTGCGCTCTCGGTGTGCTCAAGGTCTTGTAAAATATGGTTCAGGGACGCCGTGTCCGGGGCCGGGTAAACCCCCTGGCCTTCACCACCCCAGTCCCGTTTGACCATCAGGGGCGGGGCCAGGGGCATTGCCTCCAGGGCTGGATAACGGGCGTTGAAGTCCTCGATATTCGCAAAGACCAGGGATTCCGGATGCGGGAGGCCCAGCTCGCGGAAGAGCCGCACCTGGCCGGTCTTGCCGGGATAGGCGAACCGGGCCTCATAGTTGGGGAACACCTGGGCACTGGCCCGGCGGGCCGCCCGGTAGAGCGATTCCCGGCAGCCCTGCGGCAGGAGGATGGCCGTGGCCTGTTCCATGACCGCCAGGTCCTCGGGACCGGGATCGCGGCCGGCACAAATCCGATTGACGTCGCCTTCGAGGATGGGATGAAAGGAAAGCAGCATGGGTCAATAGCCGAATTTGCGCAGGGCGCGCGTATCGCGGCTCCAGTTTTTCTGAACGCGCACGAAAAGCTCTAGATAGACCCGTGCCGCCAGCAGCCGTTCGATATCCGCGCGGGCGGCCTGGCCGATCTCTTTGAGTTTGCGACCGCCCTTGCCGATGATAATGCCCTTTTGCGATCCGCGCTCCACATGAATCGAGGCATGGATGCGAATCGTTTTGCTGCGGCGCTCCTCCTTGAAGGCCTCCACCGTGACTGCCGATGCATAGGGGATTTCCTCACCGGTCAGGCGAAAGACCTTCTCGCGGATGAGCTCGGCCACGATAAACCGTTCGGGCACGTCCGTCAGGGTGTCTTCCGGAAAAAAGGGCGGGCCCTCGGGCAGCCGCG
Source organism: Desulfobacterales bacterium (assembly GCA_030065585.1). Taxonomy (GTDB): domain Bacteria; phylum Desulfobacterota; class Desulfobacteria; order Desulfobacterales; family UBA5852; genus JABZFP01. The sequence goes on from JASJED010000060.1 coordinate 34,561, forward strand.
TTTGCATGGCATCCAGCAGCGATTCGATCGCAAGCCCCCGCAGGGCGGAAATGGTCAGAATGGCCTCGAAGGGGCGCCTTGCCGACCAGGCCGCCATTTGGGTCAGGAGTTCGTCTTTGGGGATCAGGTCGATTTTGTTGAGGGCCAGCAGGAGGGGTTTGCCGCTCGCCTCCAGGCGTTTCAGCAGATAGTTTTCGGCCGCCGGGTTGGGCTGGGCGGCATCGGCCAGGATCAGGACCAGATCGACATCGGCCAGGGCCGCCAGGGCCGCATCGACGATCCGCACGTTGAGCGGCGTTTTTGATTGATGAACGCCGGGCGTGTCGATAAAGACAAGCTGGGCCTTCGCGCGGTGGACCACCCCCAGAATGCGGTTGCGCGTGGTTTGCGGCTTGCGGGAGGTAATGGCGATTTTTTCACCCAGCATGCGGTTGAGCAGGGTGGATTTGCCGGCGTTGGGGGCCCCCAGTATGGCGATGAAACCGGAGCGAAAGCCTTGGAAGTCGTGTGGGGTGGAAGGGGTCATGACACGGATCCCAGCATCTCCTCGATATGATTCCAGACCGCGGCAAGCCCTAGCCCGCTCTTGGCCGAAAACAGCACGAGGGCGTCGTCGGCCAGCGCCAGTTGGGCTGCGATCTGGCGCGCGGGGCGGATCTGTTTGTTGCGCGACAGTTTGTCGGCCTTGGTGGCCACGATCCGGCAGGCAATCCCATGGTGGTCGAGCCAGTGCAGCAGGTCCTCCTCCTCCACGCCGGGCGTGCGCCGGATGTCCACGATCAGAATCAATCCCTTAAGGCAGCGGCGCTGCGTGAGATAGGTTTCGATCATGGGCCCCCATTGGCGCCGCACCCCGGCCGGCACCTTGGCGTAACCGTAACCGGGCAGGTCCACGAAGCGGAAGGCCTGGTTGATCGCGAAGAAATTGATGAGTTGGGTGCGGCCGGGTGTACTGCTGGTCTTGACGAGCCGTCGCCGGTTGACGAGCTTGTTGATCAGGGAGGACTTGCCCACGTTGGAGCGGCCGGCAAACGCGATTTCGGGCAGGTCCGCCGGCGGGTACTGCGGCGGTTGGATCGCGCTGGTGATGAATTCAGCGGATTTAACGATCATACCCGGGCCTTGACTGCTCGGCACACCGGAAACCGCCGTCGGAGGCGCTGATCGCATCGGTGGCCTTATGAGCGCTGGTCCAGATAGCGCGCCAGGCGATCCATGCCCTCGGCGATGTTTTCAATCGAATTGGCATAGGAAAACCGCAGGTAGCCCTCGGCGTTGGGGCCGAAGTCGATGCCCGGCGTGACCCCCACGCGGGCTTTTTCCAGAATGTCGAACGCCAGGCGGTAGGAGTCGTTCGAAAGGTGTTTGGCGTTGGCAAACACATAGAACGCGCCCGTGGGCTCGACCGTGATGCCGAAACCCATCTCCCGCAGCCGGCGGATCATGAAACGGCGCCGTTCGTCGTAAATCGTCTTCATGCGCTGCGTGTCGGCTTCCGCCGCCGGGTCGGTCAGGGCCGTGATGCCGGCCATCTGCACCATGGCGTTGGTTGAAATGAAAAAATTCTGGACCATCTTTTGTATCGGCCGGATAAATTCCGGCGGGGCAATGAGGTAGCCCAGCCGGAAGCCGGTCATGGCGAAAAGCTTGGAAAAGCCGTTCAGCACAAACGCCCGGTCGGTGAATTCGAGGATGCTCTTTTCGCGGCCCTCATAGACCAGGCCGTGATAGATCTCGTCGGATACAACCGCCGGCCCCAATTGGCTAATGGCCGCCATGCGCTCGGCCGAGAGCAAGTTGCCCGTGGGATTGGAGGGCGAATTCACGAAAATGGCTTTGGTGCGATCCGTTATTTTTTCACGGATGGCTTCCGGTCGGTACTGAAACCCGTCTTCTTCGTAGACCGGTACCGTCACCACCCGTCCCTGAACGAATTTGATGAAATTGGGATAGCAGGCGTAATGCGGATCGGAAATGATGACCTCGTCGCCGGGTTCGAGCAGGGCGGCAAACAGCAGAAACATGGCCGGTGAAGTGCCGGGTGTGATCACCACGTTGTCGGGATCGACGGCAACATCGTAAGTGCGGCGGTAGTAGTCGCCGATGGCCTGGCGCAGTTCGGGCAGCCCCAGGCTGTGGCAGTAGTGGGTGTACCCCTGCTCCATGGCCTGGCAGGCGGCCGACCGTATGCAGGCCGGGGTGTCGAAATCCGGCTCCCCAACTTCAAGATGGATCACGTCCCGCCCTTGCGCATCCATCTCGCTAGCCTTCTCGAGGACGTCCATCACGATAAACGAGCTGATCTCTTCGGTGCGTTTGGCCACCATGG
>JASJED010000084.1 GCA_030065585.1 Desulfobacterales bacterium
AAATGCTGAAACCTGACACCCGAAACCTGAAACCTGAACCCAGAACTTAGAACCTATAACCCAGAACCTAGAACCCTGAACACTGACACCCGAAACCTGAAACCTTTAGCATGCCTGAACCCAGAACCTGGAACACAGAACCCTAAACAGCGAGAACCGCCCGTGCCCCTCATCACCCCGTCCACCTATCGGTCGCCGCCGCTGATCGGCAACGGGCACCTGCAGACCATCCTGCCGTCGCTCTTGCGTCGGGTGAACGGGGTGACCTACCGCCGGGAGCGCATCGCCACCCCCGATGACGATTTCCTGGATCTGGACTGGTCGTCACCCTCGCCGCATTCGCGCCTGGTGGTGTTGTGCCACGGCCTGGAAGGCAGTACCGCCGCGGCTTACATGAAGGGTATGGTCCGAGTGTTCAACCGGGCCGGCTGGTCCACCCTGGGCATCAACTTCCGGGGGTGCAGCGGCGTTCCCAATCGCCGGTTACGGTCCTACCACAGCGGCGCCACGGACGATCTGGCCACGGTGCTCGAACATGTCCGCCGGACGACCGCCCACCGCGCCATCGGTTTGATCGGGTTCAGCTTGGGTGGCAATCTGGTGCTCAAATACCTGGGGGAATGGGGTCGTGAACTGCGGCCCACGATCCGCTGGGCCGCGGCGGTATCGGTGCCCTGCGACCTGAAAGGCGGCGCCCTGGCCATGGCGCGACCGGCCTGCCGCATCTACATGATACGTTTCCTGCGGACCCTGTGCGCCAAAGCCAAGGCTAAGGCGGCCCTTTTCGATGGCCGGCTGCGCGCCGAGGATTTTCACGGCCTGCGCACCTTTCAGCAATTCGATGATCGCTTCACAGCCCCGGCCCACGGGTTCAGGGATGCCGAAGATTACTGGCGCCGATGCAGCGCCCGTTTCTTTGTCGACCGCATCCGCATACCGACCCTCCTTATCAACGCCCGCAACGACCCCTTCCTGGATTCCGGCTGCTATCCGCTGTCCCAGGCCCGCCGCAGCGCCTGGCTGCATCTGGAAATCCCGTCCAGCGGCGGCCATGTCGGGTTTGTCGCGCCATTCCTGAAAGGGGATTTCTGGCACGAACGGCGTATCCTTTCCTTCGCCGAAGCGCAAACACCGCATGTGCCACCCGGCGCTTGACCGCGGCGGCATAAACTGAGATGGATAGCCTGGGAACGCTCTTCCTCATCCGGTTTTGATCAGCGCGGAGGTTGAAATGGGGCTCGATCCTCGCAGCATGCGATTTTACAGCGGCGGTCACCAGGGGGCCGAAGCCGCGTTCGGTCAGCAGGCGGAAGCCTACGGCATCCGCGAAATCAATTTTGCCTACCCGGGGCAGGTGGTCGCACGACAGCGCGGCCTGACCCGTCTGGGCCCCGAGGCCTTGAAAAAGGGCGCCATCAGCATGGAGATCGTCTCCCTGCGCATGGGCCGAACCTTCAGCCGGGAGGCCGAGATCCGCAAGGTCATTCAGACAATCTTCCACATGGTCAACATGGGCCATCAGGTTTTTTCCATCGGCTGGATTCAATCCGACGGCACCGTCAAAGGCGGCACCGGCTGGGCCGTGGAGCTGGGCAAGTGGTTCAACCGTCCGCTGAGCGTCTACGACCTCGAACAAAACCGCTGGTTTACCTGGCACGACGGACAATGGCAACCGGACACGCCCCTCATCGCGCATGCCACCTTCACCGGCACGGGCACCCGCGACCTGACGACACAGGGCCGCTTCGCCATTACCGCCCTATTCCGAAGATCTTTCGACGCATCCTTTTAGGGATGATTCTCTTCCCGCCAACGTATCCATCCAGCTCTGATTGAAGATCACATCGAACCGCTTCCTGATGATTCGCCCCCGCCCGATCAAGTCCGGAAAGCCATGCAGAAGGTGATTCAACCCCTCAATCGGGAGTAGCTGGTAGCCAAAAGCCCCCTAATCTGCTATCCTACCAATTTTAAAGCGGATTGAAATTCTGCGGTTTTCCGACATGTCGTGGTTGATCACCCGGATAAACATGCCGAGGCGGACGGATGACGATTTCCTACGAGATTCTTCCCGAAAAACATTTGGTGGTTAACACCATCGAGGGACGGTTTGATTTCGCCCGCTACCAGGATCTTATGGAGCGCATTCTGGATGATCCCCGCTTCGTGCCCTCGATGCACATGTTCTGGGACTTCACGAAAAGCACCCTGATCGATCTATCCACTGATGATTTCGCGAGTATCAAGAGCTACATCCAGAAGAATGCTGAACGGCGCGGTTCAGGTTACCGCGCCGTTTTCTTGGTGAGCAAAGAGGTCGACTTTGGTCTTTCACGCATGTATCAAACGATTTCGGAAGACTTGCCGGTAACTTTCGAAGTCTTCAAGGACCGGGATAAAGCGATGGATTGGATTACACAGGAATGACAGCCTCGTATACGATATTTATTTGTCATACCGCTTCCGGATCAGCTTTGGAATGACGTACCCTGCATCTAAATAAACTCTGCAAATTATTTATTCTTGCTTTCACCAGAATGACAAGCCCCAACCATCTACAATATCTTACAGATTCAACAGAATTATTATTCTTACAACGTTAAAAGCTTGCACAGAATGATTAGGGCTCTATTACGACCTGAATATATGATTTATTAACTTAGCCTGGAGCAATTTTATTTTTACAATCGATCCTTATTTCTCGTCGCGAGCATCATGAGTAAAGTTAGAATATTAGGCCGGCGGGGTCCACCGTGATGCGCGATGACAACAACCGGCCGGCCGTGGCTCATCGGGCGTCACATCCCACCCACCGCCGGTGACAGCGCAACGTTGTCCCCATCCTGGAGAATGGTGTCCAGGGCCGCGATGCGGCTGTTGACGAAGACGATTTTGACGGCTTCGGCGGCAATGCCAACCTGTTTCAGCAAACCGGCCACGTTATGTCCGCGGGGCAGTTGATGAGAGGTCGCGTCATCAAAATGACAATGATCTGATTCCGAAAGTGTTGCAAAGCATTTAAGTCTAATGTTCATGGTGTCCTCCAAGGTTTTATTTTTTGAGTTACCATCAAATAATTAGCGTTATCCGATCGAATGCAACCATTGTTCATCGGTGTGCTAATAGGGAATAAAACCTATCATTATGCCGCGCCCGGCCGATCATGCCATCCGGGCGACGGAGCGGGCAGCGACTTGCCAGAGCAAGGGGTCGTATCTATGATTTTGGAGACCGCAAGAGATTGCTGCGCTTGTTAGAAGATAACCCGAAAGCCTTGTGGGCTGTCCACAGACAGCCGGTGAACTGTTTCGGAAGAACCGACCGTGACCGCAACCACCCACGCAAACGCCATTCCCGGTATGCTCTATGGCCTTGCCATCGGCGATGCCCTGGCCATGCCGGTGCACTGGTACTACAACCGTCATTCACTTCATGCGGATTACGGCCGGGTAAAAGATTTCATGACGCCGCGCAATCCCCACCCGGATAGCATCCTGTGGCGCTCGCACTATCAGGCGCCCAACGCCAAGGGGGAGATTCTTCATGCGCAGGCCCGCTACTGGGGGCAGCGCAACGTGCATTATCACCAGTTTCTGGAAGCCGGCGAAAACACCCTTAATGTCAAGCTTGCGGGACTGCTGACGGCATCGCTGATCACCAACGGCGCCTATGATCCCGATGATTTCCTGGCACGCTATATCGACTTCATGACCACTCCCGGCCGTCACCGGGACACCTACATTGAGGAATGCCATCGCCATTTTTTCGCCAACTATGCCCGGGGTCGGCCCGCAAAGTCCTGCGGGGCGGATGAGAAACACATCGGCGGCCTGGTGGGCATCATCCCACTGATCGGATTCTATGCCCGTTTTCCCGACCAGGCGCAGAAAGCGGCCCGAACCCATCTGGCCCTGACCCATCCAGGCCCCCGAATGGCCAACGCCGGATCGTTGCTGGCAACCCTGCTCCTGAACACCATGGACGGCAAAGCGCTGGAGGACGTCCTGTGGGCGACCATCGACCGCCAGGAGAACCCGCTTCTGGGACATCCTTTCCGCCGGTGGCTCGAGATGCCTGACGAGACGGTCATCGGTCGGCTGGTAAGCACCGCCTGCTATGTGGAAGATGCGCTGCCGGCGATTGTCTACCTGGCGCTCAAGTATCGACGGGATCCAGAGGAAGCCCTGATCGTCAACACCAATCTGGGCGGCGACAATGCCGGCCGCGGCGCCGTGCTGGGGGCGCTTCTGGGCGCCGCCGGCGGGTTGCAGGCATTCCCGCAGCGCTGGATAGACGGGCTTCGCGATCCACCGCCCGATCTGCGACCCCGATGAGGGCTGCCACGACCGACCTCGAGCAAGGGGCTGCCGACGCATCGCACGACACCCGGCGGTTGCGGCAGCGGCTTTTCTTTATCGTCGCGAAGAATTAATATCGTGGATCAAAAAATGGCCACGCAACGCTCTGCGGTTTCGTGCCCTTCCCCCAAAAGACAGTGTTGGCTGGATGCCAGCGCAAACACGCCGTTACCTTGCGGAGAACTATCGCCATGACAGACGGTCGCGCCTACTGCATCGTTTTAAATCCCCAGGATAACGTGGCCGTCGCTGTGGGCACCCTGCCCGACGATGCCTCGATCGGCATCGGGAATATTCGCACCCGCGGCCCCATTCCTGCAGGACACAAGGTGGCCCTCGCGCCGCTATACAGCGGGGCAGCGGTCATCAAATACGGTCAGGTCATCGGTCAGGCTTCGGGCGCGATTCAGCCCGGCGAGCATGTGCATGTCGACAATCTTAAAATGGGCACGGTGATCGCCCATGCAGACCCAGGCCAGGATGCGGGCCCAAGACAATCCCAGGCGGTTGGCGACCAATCATTCTTCGACGGTTTTGTCCGCTCGGAATCCCGGGTCGGCACCCGCAACTACATCGGCGTTTTGGCCACCGTCAGCTGTTCCAGCAGTGTCGCGCGGTTCATCGCCGATGCCGTCGGCGACCACGTCCTGGCCGACTACCCCCGCGTGGACGGGGTCGTGGCCCTGGGACACGGCGGCGGCTGCTGCATGGCGCCTGGTAGCGAAGGTCTCGAACTGCTCCAGCGCACCATCGCCGGATATGCCCGCAACCCCAACTTCGGCGGCATCCTCCTGGTGGGCCTGGGTTGCGAGGTCAACCGGGTCGATGACCTGATGACAGCCACGGATCTGGCATCCGGCGCCACCTTGAAAACCCTCGTGATTCAGGAAGCCGGCGGCACACGCCGCACCGTGGATCGCGGCGTTGCTGCCATCCGGGAGATGCTGCCACAGATCAATGCGGCTCGACGCACCAGGGTCGCCGCCCAGCATCTGGTGGTCGGGCTGGAATGCGGAGGCTCGGATGCCTACTCGGGCATCACCGCCAACCCGGCCCTGGGCGCGGCCGTGGATATGCTGGTGCAACAAGGCGCGACGGCCATCCTGAGTGAAACGCCGGAAATCTACGGGGCCGAGCACCTGCTGTTGCGCCGCGCCGCCAGCGCCGAGGTCGGCCAGCAGCTTATGGCGCGCATCCGGTGGTGGGAGACCTACACCAAGCGTCACGGGGCACAGTTGAACAACAACCCGACGCCCGGCAACAAGGCCGGCGGCATCACGACGATTCTCGAAAAGTCCATGGGCGCGGTGGCCAAGGCCGGAACCACCCGCCTCAACGCAGTCTACGGGTATGCCCAGAACGTCCGCGCGCGGGGCCTGGTGTTCATGGACACCCCGGGCTACGATGTGGTGTCGATCACCGGGATGATTGCCGGAGGCGCCAACCTGGTGTGTTTTACGACGGGCCGCGGCACGGTCTGCGGCTTCCGCCCGGTGCCCACGCTGAAGCTGGCCAGCAACTCGACCGTGTATGCGCACCTCTCGGAAGACATGGACATCAACTGCGGCCGCATCCTGGACGGCGAGTTTTCGGTGGCGGAAATGGGTGCGGAGATTTTCAAAGCGATCCTGGATACCGCCTCGGGCCGGCCGACGCGCAGTGAGGCCCTGGGCTTCGGCAGCGACGAATTCGTCCCCTGGCATATTGGGGCCGTGCTGTGATCGGCCCCATCCCCGGCGGTAGTTCGGCCCATGGGTAGCTATCAAAATGACCACGGGATCTGGCCCAAGCTGCTATCCGACCCTGATCTCGCCTGACAGAAGGCGGGGTGGAAGAATCATTCGTGTGAATAATCAACAGATAGGTCAAATGCCAAAATTCAGACGGGTTCGTAAACGGTTCGAAATCAAGGCTTGCGAAGCCTGATTAATCAGGCGTACTCAGTGTACGCCGCAATCACGAAGGCTGAAGCGTAACGCCGATATTTATCCGCCTCGGGTGGATCGAACTTATTCGAAGGCGTCTCAAAAATAGGATTTTGGTTCCAGATCAAGGCGGCCACGAATTTTAAGCCGGAGGAATACAACCGTATTTCGAGGACTTAAAATGAGCGCCCAACACCGAGATGGGATCAAAAGACATTTTTGAGATGCCTTCGACGAACCCGTCAGCAAAGGAGGCCACCATGCAACCCATCGGTCCCGTCAATGCCCTCTATCCCATGCCAACCACCCTGGTGGGCACCATGGTCAAGGGCAAGCCCAATTTTCTGGCCGTGGCCCATGTGGGCATCTTGAACCACGGTCACCCGCAGTATCTGTCCATCGGCCTGCACAAGTCCCATTACTCCAACGCCGGCATCCATGCCAACCGGACCTTCAGCATCTGCCTGCCGTCCGCCAATCTCATGGTGGAGACCGACTACTGCGGCATCATGACCGGCAAGAAAACCGACAAGGCCGCCCTTTTCGATGTCTTCTACGGTGAACTTGAGACGGCGCCCATGATCCGCGAATGCCCCCTGAACATGGAAATGAAGCTGCACGACGTCCTGGCATTCGAAGCCCACGAAATCTTTGTGGGGGAACTGGTCCAGACCTACGCGGCCGACGATGTGCATCGCAACGGCGTGGTCGACATCCAGCGTCTGCAACCCCTGCTGTTTGACATGGCCAGCAAGAAGTACTGGGCCCTGGGGGAGACCCTGGGTGCCTGCTGGGGTGCGGGTAAGGCGCTCAAGCGCAAGGGCGCGAACATTGAATCCGGAACTTGACATGAGGAAGCGCAGTGGCCTTCCCCTGTGGTTGGATGTCGGCCCCGGCATACTTATGTTGGCTTTAGCGTAGCCTGCAGCCGCCGCCTTGTGATATGAAGGGGCTTGACGTCCATTACCAGTATGGCATCCCACTGAAGGTAACCCGCCATGGCTCAGAAAACAAACTGGCAAGTCAGCAACGATTTTGAAGCATTCTGCATGGAAATCCTCAACGCCTATCCCGAGGCCATCGGGGTGGCCTACAAGGGCCTCGACTGCGGCTGTGCCCTGTTGTGTGGGGTCTCGGCCGGCTCCCAGCCGCTGGGACCGTTGCGCTATCTCTCCGGGCAGCCGCGACAGCCCGGTCGGCGACAGCCCATCTGCCTGAAGTGCAAGTTCGACGACGGCCTTCGCGGCCGTGTCGTGCGCGAGGGGATCTTCTGGCCGGGAACGCGGGACGAACGCCCGGATATCGAACTGCGCAACCTGATCGGGCGGAGTGTTTTCGGTACCCACTACGAGGAAGAGACCTGATCGCACCCGCGGTCCGCCAATGCTTTCTCCCACCGTGGGGATAACGCTATGGATCATCCCCAGACGACGGCCGCCGTTCCCGACTATGCCATCCGTTACCTCACCCGTGACCCGCGCCCGGACGCCAGCCTTCCGGCCGCTTTTGCGGTGGCCGTGGCGCGCCGGGTGCAGCGCTTCCACCGCCGGTTGCCGGAATATGGCCCCACGGGTCTCGTGCGCCTGAACCGGCTGGCCCGCGCGTGGGGCCTCGCCGATATCCTGGTCAAGGACGAATCCCAACGCTTCGGCCTCAAGGCCTTTAAGGTGCTTGGCGGCAGCTATGCCGTCGCCCGCCTGGTGTGCATCAAACTGGGGGTGGCGCTCGCGGATATCGACTTCCACGAACTGACCGGCGAAGCGGTGCGCCGACGTCTGGGCCGCATCACCCTGACGACGGCCACCGACGGTAACCACGGCAGGGGGGTGGCCTGGACGGCGCAGCAGTTGAAGCAGCCGGCCGTCATTTATATGCCCAAGGGGACGGCGCGCGCGCGGGTGGAGGCGATCCGGGCCCACGGCGCCGCCGTGGAAGTCACCGACCTGAACTATGACGATACGGTGCGTCTGGCCTGGCAGCAGGCCCAGGCCAACGGCTGGGAGGTCATCCAGGATACCGCCCGGGAGGGCTACACCGAAATTCCACGCTGGATCATGCAGGGCTACCTGACCCTGGGGCTCGAGGCGGTGGAACAGATGGCGGCGACCGGACGGCGGCCGACCCACGTCCTGCTCCAGGCCGGCGTGGGCGCCTTTGCCGGGGCCCTGATGGGTTTTCTGGTCAACCATTACCGCGACGACCCGCCCCGGTTCATTGTCGTGGAGCCGGAACGCGCCGCCTGCATCCTGGCGTCGGCGGCCGCCGGCGACGGCCACCCCCATGCCGTCGGCGGCGATCTGGACACCATCATGGCCGGCCTGGCCTGCGGCGAGCCCAATCCGGCGACCTGGAATATCCTGCGGGATTTCGCCAGCGGCTATGTCAGCTGCGGCGATTTCGTGGCGGCCAACGGCATGCGCATTCTGGCCCATCCCCTGCCCGGCGATACGGCGGTGGAGGCCGGCGAGTCGGGTGCGGTGGGCGTTGGCCTGCTGGATCTTTTGGCCAACGCGCCCGCGCTGGCCAACCTGAAACAAGCACTGGCGATCGGCCCCCAGTCCACCCTGCTATGCTTCAATACGGAGGGGGCCACCGATCCTGCCAACTATCGCCAGATCCTCTGGTACGGCCGCTATCCCCTGCCCCCCAAGCCGGGGGTAGCGCCGGCGCATGCGACCTAACGCCAGGAATCCGGTTTTGCGGGACGTCCGGCCCATTTCGGGGAGTGAGCGGGGGTATAGGGTTCTTGGCGTCTTGGTGGTCAAGTTTCCAGGTTTCAGTGTTCAGGTGTCAGGGTTCGGAGGTTCTGGGTTTTAGGTTCTGGGTTCTTGGTTCTGGGTTCTGGGTTCTTGGTTCTAATCGATGCAATCCGGTCATCCCTGAACGAGGAACCTGTAGATGGTTTCTGGTTTCAGTGTTCGGGTGTCAGACGGCGGCGATCAGTATGGGTGGGTTTTCCCTGACACCCGACACCCGACACCTGAAACCTGAAACCTTATCCCTGAAAACTTGTATGCAAGTGACGGAGAGGCCTTGCAGAGGTGTCAGTGTTCAGGTGTCAGCGAAGGGCTCGACTTCGGCTCAATGAACGCCTGACACCTGATACCCGAAACCTTGTAGACCCGAAACCCGACAGCACCTGAAACCATATCCAATGCGCCCGCAATGGGTCTGGCGCCAATCTGGAAAGGCAGGCAATACCCACCATGCAGCGTTACACGGGCAACGGAAGCTTCGACGTCGTCGTGATCGGCGGGGGTATCACCGGTGCGGCGGTGGCCTATGAAGCCGCCTCCCGGGGGCTGCGTGTGGCCCTGTTCGAAAAGGGCGATTTTGCCGAAGCCACCTCGGCGGCCTCTTCCAAACTGATTCATGGCGGGCTGCGCTACCTGGCCCACCACGAATTCCGGCTGGTGCGCGAATCGCTGCGTGAACGGCGCACCCTGGAGAATATCGCCCCCAACTTCGTCTACCCCCTGGCCTTTCTGCTGCCCCACTACCGGGGATCGATCACCACCAGCCGCGGTTTCGTCAAACTCGGCCTGACCTTGTATGATCTGCTGGCCTTTGACAAGGGGCGCACCTGGGAGGCCGCCAAGCGGATCCCGGGCCACCAAAGCCTCTCCGCCCGGGAAGCGCTGGCCCGACAGCCGCGCCTTAACCCCGCTGGGCTTACGGGCGCATCGCTTTTCTATGATTGCCTGAGTATCGCGCCCGAGCGCCTGGCCCTGGCCTTTGTCAAGTCGGCGGTCCATCACGGGGCCCGGGTGGCCAACTATGCGCGTGTTGCCGGTTTCTTGTGCGCGCACGGCCGGTCGGCCGTCCAGGGGGTGAAGGTCCACGACCGCATCGACCGGCAAACCTACACGGTTCGGGCCGCGGTGACGATCAATTGCGCCGGCCCCTGGGCCGACAGCGTCTTGGCCCTGGCACCGGGGCAAACCGGCGGAGATCATCTGCGCCGATCCGAAGGCATCCACATCATCACCCGGCCGATCATCAGCCCGGACAGCGCCGTGAGTGCCATGACCGCCGGGGGCCGGCATTGCTTCCTGATTCCCTGGCGCGCTCACACCCTGATCGGCACCACGGACAAGGCCTATCAAGGGCACCCGGACGACTACCGCGTTAGCCGCACCAGTATTCAGGAGTTGCTCGATACGGTCAACGCCACCTTCGCTAGCCTCAATTTGACCTGGAACGACGTTCGGCACACCTACGGCGGACTGCGCCCGCTGGTGGAGCGTCAAACCGCCGAAACCTACAAGGCCTCACGTCAATACGAAATCCGCGATCATCGCCAGGACGGCCACCCGGGCCTGCTGACGGTGGAGGGCGGGAAGTGGACCACCAGCCGGCACCTGGCCGAAAAGCTCGTCGATCGCCTGGCGCGAACGTCAGCGCTGGCGCCGGGCCGCTCGATATCGGCACACCGGTACCTGCGGGGTTGCGCCATCCGCGACATGCAGATCCACATCCGCCGTATCACGGAACGGCACCCGGATTTCGACGCCCAAACGATCGACACCCTGGGACGGCTGTACGGTACCGATTGTGAGGCGGTGCTCGACCTGGCCCGCCGGGACCACACCCTGGCCGCCCGTCTCAATCACGAGGGGGAACTGCCGGCCCAGGCCGTCTATGCCGTGCGCCACGAGATGGCCCGCAACCTGCTGGATATTGTCCTGCGGCGCTCGGGCATTGCCACCATAGGAAATCCCGGCGCAGCCATCCTCAATCAGGTGGCCGCCGCTGTAGCCCCTGAACTGGGCTGGGACAGCGGACAGATTGCCGCTGAAGTGCAGACGGCAATGGACTTTCTGAGCCTACCCGCGCTATGATCCTTTCCCGCCGCCCGTGCCGGCCCAACCCTTGAATACCGCCAACCCATGAGGAGATCGATCGATGCGCCGCGCCCCTGCCTTCCGGCCCGACTGGAGCGAGGAACCGCCTCCGGCGGGAAGTTTCCGCGCCATCTTCAAATACGGCCATCCGTCCGGGTTCAAACACCCCAGTGATGCCTGGTACGCCATGCTCAAGGCGGATTTCGGACTGACGGACGAAGACTTCCGCGCCCGTCGCAACGAAGGGCGCGAAGCGGTGGTCCTGACCCGTCCGCCGGTACTCGACGCCCGTCAGGTGGCGGATTTGACGGCCATCGTCGGGCCACACAACGTCGCCCGCGATGAATTCACCCGGGCGCGCTATGCCCACGGCAAGACCACCGAAGAGATGATGGAGTTGAGCTGCGGGGTCGTGCGGGAAATCGCGGATCTGGTGATCCACCCCCGCCACAAGGAAGACGTGCGCCGGATCGTGGCCTTTTGCCATGCCGAAAAGATTCCCGTCTATGTCTTCGCGGGGGGCTCATCGGTGACCCTGGGCCTGCGCCCGGTGCGCGGCGGTATTACCCTGGTGATGGGCACCCACATGAACCGGTTTCTGGAACTCAACGAGGACAACCAGACCGCACGGGTCCAACCCGGCATCCTCGGGCCGGCCTACGAGGAGGCCCTCAACCAGGCTCCGGAACGGTTTCGGGCCCGGCGCCGCTACACCGGCGGACACTTTCCGCAATCGTTCGAATACTCCACCGTGGGAGGCTGGGTGGTCACCCTGGGCTCCGGGCAGGCCTCTACCTACTACGGCGATGCCGGCGATCTGGTGGTGAGCCAGGAGTACGTCACCCCGGCCGGCGATTTCAAAACCCTGGAATTTCCGGCGACGGCCACGGGCCCCAAGATCAATGACCTGATGAAAGGCAGCGAGGGCTGCTTCGGTGTCCTGGTGGAAGTCACCATGCGGGTCTACCGCCATATGCCCGCCAATCGCCGCCATTTCAGCTTCATGTTCCCCACCTGGCTGGCGGCGGTCGAGGCCAGCCGTGAAATCGCCCAGGGGGAATTCGGACGACCGGCAGTCTACCGCATCTCCGATCCCGAGGAGACCGATCGGGGCCTCAAGCTCTATGGCATGCCCAACCTGGTTGACCGGTTTTTGCGCAAGCGGGGGTTCGAGCCCTGGCAACGCTGCCTGTGCCTGGGCAGCGTGGAAGGCGACCGGGATTATACCCGCCTGGTCAAACGCAAGATCCGCCGGATCGCCCGACGATACGGGGCCGTCTATCTGGGAGGCTACGGCAGCCGCAAATGGGCCCGGACCCGCTTTCGCGAGCCCTACATGCGTGAGGACCTGAACGACTTCGGCATCACGATCGACACCCTGGAAACGGCCGTGACCTGGGATCGGCTGATGGACCTGCACCGCGGCGTGCGCAACTACATCAAAAACCGGCCGCAGACCATTTGCATGGCCCATGCCTCGCATTTCTACCCCCAGGGAACGAATCTCTACTTTATCTTCGTGGGCCGCTTTGCCAACGTCGACGACTACCGCGTCTTTCAGGCCGGCATCATCGACCGCATTCAACGCCGGGGGGGATCGCTGAGCCACCACCACGGCGTCGGCCGTCTGATGGCGCCCTGGATGGAAGCCCACCTCGGCAGCTTTCAGATGGCGGTTCTGCGGGCCGTCAAGAACCACTTCGATCCGCATCATATTATGAATCCGGGCGGCCAGCTGGGACTGGACCTCGATCCGCAGCAGAGGCGCACGCCATGACCCACGCCACCTACCGGGACGAGACGATTCTGGTCTTCGACGCCGGCACCCAGTCCATCCGCGCGGCACTGATCGATCTACAGGGCACGATCCGCCGGATGGTGAAAACCCCCATCACGCCCTATTTTTCGCACCGGCCGGGATGGGCGGAACAGACACCGGATTATTTCTGGGAGCAGTTGTGCGCCACCTCCCGCAAACTGCTGGCCGCCGACGGTATCGCGCCCGAGGGCATCGCCGGCGTGACCCTGACCTGCCAGCGCAACACCCTAATCAATCTGGACCGGGCGGGCCGGCCGCTGCGGCCGGCCATCATCTGGCTCGATCAGCGCAAGGCCGAACCGACCGGCGATCTGTCGCCCCTGTTTCGGGGCGTGCTCAAGGCGATCAACAAGAACACCCTGCTCGAACAGGCCGAGCGCGAATGCAAATCCAACTGGATCCGCCAGCACCAGCCCGCAATCTGGGAGAAGACCGCCAAGCTGCTGCTGCTCTCCGGCTTTCTGACCTACAAACTGACCGGGACCTACCGGGATTCGGCCGGCAACATGGTGGGCTACCTGCCCTTCGACTACAAACGCCAGCGGTGGGCCCGGGCCGGGGATTTCAAGTGGAAGATCTTCCCCATGGACCCGGCCGCGCTGCCCACCCTGGTGAAACCCGCGGCGCATCTGGGCCGGCTCACCCGCCGGGCCGCCGAACAAACGGGCATTCCCGAGGGACTTCCGCTGATCGCCGCCGCCACCGACAAGGCCTGCGAAGTGCTGGGCGCCGGGTGCCTGTCGCCCGAAGTCGCCTGTCTGAGCTACGGGACCACGGCCACGGCAAACACGGCCAATTCCCGCTACGTCAAGGTGCAGGCCTTTATGCCCCCCTACCCCAGCGCCCTGCCGGGATATTACAATACCGAACTGATGGTCTACCGGGGATTCTGGATGGTGAGCTGGTTCCGGAAGCAATTCGGCCTGCGCGAGGAGCGAATCGCCCGCCAGCGCGGGATCGCACCCGAGAGCCTCTTCGACGAGCTGATCGCCGACATCCCGCCCGGGGCCATGGGGCTGACCCTGCAGCCCTACTGGTCGCCGGGCCTCAAGACCGGCCCGGCCGCCAAGGGCGCCATCATCGGCTTTGGCGACGTACACACCCGGGCCCACATCTACCGCGCGATCCTCGAGGGGCTGGGCTATGCCCTCAAGGATGGCACCCTGACCCTCCAGAAACGCAACCGGGTTCGCATCGAAAGCCTGCGGGTTTCCGGCGGCGGCTCCCAGAGCGATGCCGCCATGCAAATCACCGCGGACATCTTCGATCTGCCCGCCCAGCGCCCACACACCTACGAAACCTCGGCCCTGGGGGCGGCCATTGATGCGGCCGTCGGCCTGGGGTTCTATCCCGACTTTGCCAGCGCCGTGGCGGCCATGACGCGGATCACCGATGTCTTCGAGCCGATCCCAACGCACCGCGACCTTTACCAGGCGCTTTTCGAAAAGGTCTACCGCCGGATGTATGGCCGTCTGAAACCGATCTATGACGATATCCGCGCGATTACCGGGTATCCCGAGCAGTCCTGAACTAGAGCCTATCTCAAAATTGAGATTAGGGTTCTTGGCAAGGCGTGAGACGGCGAGAAAGCGGAGCATACACGCAGTATGTGAGCATTTTGAGCCGGGGCACAACGCTGCCAGGGGCACTTAGATTATTTTTGAGATAGGCTCTAGTGCCCATCCAGAAATGGCACCTTTCGACCCAGTCCGGCGTTCTCGCTCTTTTGAAATCCTCGACGTAGCGCACTACGCCTGCGGTTTCAAAATCGCTGCGGCCTTGGCCTAAACCGAAACCTACCATTTCTGGATGGACACGAATTAGGTTGCTGGACCGGGCCTTCGAGACGGGAACGATTCTGATATACGCCGATGCTTATGCCAATAATAAGAATTGAAAGGCCTTGAGACGATCCGATGGCAAAGCCCTCGGATTGGAAGCGCACTTCGTGATGATATTTGAAACAGGGACCTGCATCTCACATCTGTGGGGTGAGTTTTTCGTGGGAGGGCGAAGATAGGCTTTGGCGTGTCGTGGGTGGATAAGGACCCGGATTCCTCAGGCCCCTCGTTTTTCTTGTCTGTCGACGATGAGGCCGGACGGCTTGTGACCGACGATCTGTCGGCGGCTCAAGGGGGGACCTTCCCAGCATGTTGCCGGGAGAGGGTCAGTAGTTTTGCCAGCTTTCCAGCGCCCATTTCTTGAAGGCCATCCCGTCTTCATCTTCCAGATGGTTGGAGATCGCCCCGATCAGGTCAGGGAATTCACTTTTAAAAATCAACCGCGGATCGGATTCAAGGTATTCGAAGGCCTTGTTGACAATAATTTCGGCAGCCGGTCCCACCTGTTCGGCCAGGAAAGCCGTCAGCGAAGACAGAAAGGATGCGGTCGTCTTCTGGTCCAGGGGAGAATAGGCATCGATCTTCTTGACCAGACCGATGCGGCAGAAGCGATATGTGAAACTCAAGGCCCGGAATTCCGGGATCCGCAACCTGCGGGCCAGTTGTTTGACGGTCGACTGGCCGTCGATGGCCAGCAGCAATCGAAGCTCTTCGGGTTTGAACTCCTTAGTTCCCGGCATCTCGAAGGAGGTCACTTTCAGGATCACGCAATCGATGGCCACCTCGGACTTCATCTTGGCGGTCTGCTCGTCGATCTTGGACAGCAGGGTCATGTAGTGCTGCGTGTCCAGCCCCGCCACGTCATCGGCCATGGGCTGGGGTTGCTCGCAGCACGTCACGGTGAAACTGAGCCACATGGAGAGTTCCTTGCCCGCCAGCATGCCGGTCAAATCGCCAAGCCGGATACCGCCGATACGCCCTTCCTCGAGCCACACGGCAGCCTGATCCCCGCTGGCATGCTCGATCAGCACGGTGCCGTTGTGGCCCTCATCCACCAGAGGTTTGAAGATCGCATACAATGAGTCGCTCATGGTTCTTCCCCCGTCGGGCTGCCCGGCATCCCGGTCAGTCCCCCTTCTGCTTGACGATTTTTATCAAGTTCACGACACTCTTGCGCATCCGGTTGAAGGAATCGCACAAAGCGCCGATTTCATCATTGCGTGCTCCCGAAATTTCCTGGTCGAGGCCCCTGCCGCGGCTCATATCACCGGCCAACTCGGTTAGATGGACGAGGGGTTTGACCACCAGTTTGCTCATGACATACCAGGTGACCAGCATCAACAGCGCCACCGATGCCAATCCGGCCGATATGGTTTTCATGGCGGTGGTATTCATGCGCGCGAGGGTTGCATCGAGCGGGACATAGGTAATCATCGTCGCCACCACATCACCCACACGCCAGTTGTAACCCCCCGAATTCGGATACTTGGCCAGCTGCTCCTTGGGCGCATCCTCGCGGCGGCCGTGGCAGCGGTTACAGCCGACCTTGTTGACCACCGGGCGCGCAACATAGAAGAATTCCTGGCCATTCTTGTTCATGATGCCCTTTTGGATCTTGGTCTTGCGATTCGCATTGAAGTAATTGATGATTTCCGTCTCCTGGGCATCGGACTTGTTCTCCGGCAGGATCGGATCGAGGGTCGCCTGCTTGAAGGTATATCCCTTCTGGTTTTCGGCGAAAATATCGGCAATCGACCGGACCACGTAGAACCCCGCCATCAGTTCCGGGTGGAAACTCTCCTCACCGGCCAGCTGCGTGGCCAGCGGCCGCATGGTCTTCTTGGTGTATTCGCGCGAGGCCATGGCAAAGGAAGAGATCAGTTCGGCTTTGACGTAAGCGTCTTCGAAAACGCGGTTTTGGGCCTCCATGTAGTTGTAGCCGGTGATCGAAGCTGATGTGATCACTCCGATGACGAGCAGGATGATCATGATTTTGACCCGAATCGACATGGTTTCCTCCTGAATCCGGTTTCAAGTCGCCGCTCACCGCGGTGGTCTTCCTCGTACGTCTGGGCCTGCAGGTACCGAGGAGCTTATCTCGATGTCCGGCTTCTTATGCATCGATCGGGCCAAAATTCACACCCGGCCGCCTTTGCTTAATTAATACAATATATTCAATATGTTGTGATAGGCACCCAATGAGATTGAGACCAAGGCGATCACCCTTGGCAAGGTGATAAATGAGAATATTGTCAAATGCGAACACCTCCGTCGGGATAGAAAAACAATTACAGGAAGATACACTGCCGATAATTTTGACAAAGCTTCACAATAGCCTCATGCGCAGGTGCATACTGCCATCCAGGAATCGCCGCACAAGGTATGCTTCAACCAGTGGCCGGAGCTGCCCGAGGCAACATTGTCTTAGACTCGCGCATTACCGACCGTCCTGCGGTATACCAAGAAGGATAAATTGGTCACGGAATCGAAATGGATGGACTAAGGAATCGGTAAACACCAGGGGTGCTACTGTAAAAGCCGATATTGGAATCGGCTATCTCGGTGTTGCGAGGTGGCATATATCATCGGTTGTGTGAAAAATGACAAAGATATTATGCTTTTTTTGTGATACACAACCTCTGGCCGGCAGGCTGGATTTCAAATCCTCTCGATCATGCGTCCAGGGTAATGATAGAACTCAGCTTAAAACAATTTGTTTGGCCAATCCAGGCGATGGTGTCTCGTTTCAATTCCTCGACTTACTTATGTATGATTACGGGTTTGAACCCAGCCTCGCCTTGGTATTGAACCCTAATCTTTATTTTGAGATCAGGTTTAATAACCGTCAATGCACTTCAACCTTAGACGGCATGTTGGGCTAAATTGAAAGGACGTACCGTTATGAATCGCGATCAAATCATGAAAACCATCGAAGAACAGAATGTGAAATTTTTCCGGCTTCAGTTCGTAGATATTTTTGGTTTTATGAAAAATGTTGCGATACCGCGCAGTCAAATTAAAAAAGCGTTAGACGGCAAGATGATGTTCGACGGTTCATCCATCGAAGGCTTCGTGCGTATCAACGAATCGGACATGTATCTCAAACCGGACTATGGCACATTCGCCGTTTTACCATGGCGAGAAAAAGACAGGGTGAACGCTGCCCGTATAATCTGCGATGTTCATACAGCGGACGAGAAGCCGTTTCCAGGATGCCCGCGCGTCAACTTAAAAAGAGTCCTGGCCGAAGCAAAGAAACTCGGCTATTCCATGAATGTCGGAACCGAATGCGAGTTTTTTCTTTTTCGGAAGGACAGCAACGGAAAGCTCGTGACGGAAACCAATGACGTGGCCGGGTACTTCGATGTCGACCCGGACGATACCGGCATCAACTGTAGGCGAGAGATCATCGAGACCCTCGAATCCATGAACTTCGAGATCGAGGCTTCGCACCACGAAGTGGCGCAGGGACAGCACGAAATCAACTTTAAATATGCCGACGCTCTGGTCGCGGCAGACAACACAGTCACCTTCAAATGGGTCGTCCGTTCCATCGCTGCCCAATATGGTCTCCACGCGACCTTTATGCCCAAACCGGTTTTCGGCATTAATGGTTCCGGCATGCATACCAACCAGTCGCTGTTTAATCTGGACGGAACCAACGCGTTCTTTGACGAACAAGGCCCACTACAGCTCAGCGAAACCGCTTATCAATACATCGGCGGTATCCTCAAAAACGCCCGCGGATTTGCGGCCATCACCAACCCTTTGGTCAATTCCTACAAACGACTGGTCCCCGGCTACGAGGCGCCGACTTACATTGCCTGGTCCGCCTCAAACCGCTCAGCACTGGTGCGCATACCCGCCTCCCGTGGCATCAGCACCCGGACAGAGGTACGCTGCCCGGACCCTGCTTGCAACCCCTACCTGGCGCTGGCAATGATGCTCAATGCAGGCCTCGACGGTGTGCGAAACAAACTGACGGCACCCCCTTCGGTCGATGTGGACATCTTCGAAATGACATCGGCTGAGAAAGAACAGGCTTGTATCGCCAGTCTGCCCGGCAGCCTGGAGGAGGCCATTATGGCCCTAAAGGAAAGCGCATTGGCCAGAGAAACTTTAGGGGACCATATTCTCGAGAAGTATATTGAAGGCAAAACCAAGGAGTGGGATTCATACCGCACGGCCGTTACCGAGTGGGAAATAATTCGCTACATAAAAAACTACTAGAAGCTATCTCAAAATAAAGATTAGGGTTCCTGGCAAGGCGTGAATCGGCGAGAAAG
>JASJED010000321.1 GCA_030065585.1 Desulfobacterales bacterium
CGCCTGTGGATCATCTATATGGCGTTGAACCTGGCCCAAATCCTCCTGCTCTGTCTGGGGGGCATGCCCCTGTTCGATGCCCTCTGCCACGCCTTCGGCACCGTTTCCACCTCCGGGTACTCCCCCTGGAATGCCAGCATTGGGCACTACAACAACGCCTATTTCGACTGGATCATCATTCTTTTCATGTTTCTGGGCGGGATGACCTTCGTGCTTTTCTATCAGATCATCAGGGGTGACTGGCGCAGTCTGCGGATCAACACCGAATTTCGCTGGTATGTCGGATTGATGCTGTTCTTCTGCGGCGTGGTTTCATGGATTCTGTGGCGTGAAAATGCTTACGGTCTGATGGACGCCATCCGCTACGGCACCTTTCAGGTGACCAGTTTGCTGACCACCACCGGGTTTACGACCGCCGATTACGAACAATGGCCCCAGGCGGCCCAGATGTTCCTCTATGCCGTATGTTTCCTCGGCGCGTGCGCCGGGTCCACCACCAGCGGCATCAAGGTCGTCCACTATGTGGTGATTTGCAAATTCATGGCGGCCGCCATCAAAAAGATCTTCCTCCAGCCCATGTCGATCATCTCCGTGCGTCTCAACCAGCGTCCGGTGGACGATTCCATCATTCATCTCTCGGTCTGCTACTTTATCGTCAATATCTTCATGATCCTGGCCGGCGGCTGTGTCATGGTGCTCACCGACAAGATGGATTATGTCACCGCCATGAGTACGGTGATCGCCACCCTGATGAACATCGGACCGGGTTTCGGCGCCATCGGCCCCACGGAAAACTATGCCTTTATCTCCGATGCGGGCAAGTGGTTTCTCTCCTACAACATGCTCGTCGGGCGTCTGGAAATGTTCTCGGCGCTGGTGATTTTCTACCCCTCCTTCTGGAAAAGATGAGAACGCCGGACTGGGCCGAAAGATGCCTTTTATGGGGCCCTACCTGGCCAGTTCGTGTTTGATGGCCCTTCCAATTTCCCTGAAGGTATAAGGCTTTTTAATGTATTCACCGGCACCCAGTCTTTGGGTTTCTTTGACCAGATTCGTTTCGGAATAACCGCTGGTGATGACCGCCTTCTGGTGGGGGGCTATTTGCAGAACCCGCTTGTAGGTTTCAAGCCCGTCGATACCCGGCTCCATGATCATATCGAGGACGATTAAATCGGCCGTCTGCTTTTGGAAATAGTCTAGCGTTTCTTCTCCGCTTGAGGCGGTTTCGACGACATACCCCAAGCGTTGCAGCATTTCGGATGCAATTTGCCTTTGCCGGGGCACGTCATCCACGACCAGAATGGTTTCCCCGTTGCCGGCCAGATTTTCGAGGGACGCTGATGATTCCACCGGGACCCTGATCTGACGCGTTGCCGGAAAATAAAGACGGAATTGGCTTCCCTGGCCTACGGTGCTCTGGACGTCGATATACCCCTTGTGATCCTTAACCGTCCCCCAGACGACCGTCATCCCCAGACCGGTGCCGCTGTGGCCCATTACCTTCTTGGTGAAAAAGGGCTCGAAGATGCGCTCCAGATCGGCCGTTGGGATGCCGGAGCCGGTATCCTCAACGGATAAAACGGCAAAATCGCCTTCTTCGACGTCGTCGTAACCGCGAATCGGCCGGTCGACATATTGATTGGCCGTGCGAATGATGATGGTCCCCCGATCCTGAATGGACTCGGCCGCATTGGAGACCAGGTTCATGATGGTTTTCAGAAGATGCACGGGCGAGCCTTGAATATTCAGAAGATCATCGTCGAGTTTGAACTTGATGTCGATCTCCGGATTAAGCGATGCTAGATTTTTGTATTCCGGACTCGAAAGATAATTGCTGACGAGATCATTCAAATTCGTTATTTCGGTAACGGCCACGCCGCGGCGGGCCAATGTCAATAGATCCTGTACAATGGCCGCGGCTTTAAGCCCCGATTCCTGGATGGCCAAGATGGTATTGCGATACGGACTGTCCGCCGGCATGTCTAACAGGAGTAATTCCGGATAGCTGGCAATGCCGCTCAAAACATTGTTGAGATCGTGGGCGACCCCACCGGCCAGGGTTCCGATCGCCTCCATTTTTTGGGCCCTTTGCAGTTGCGCCGCCAGCCGTTGCCCTTCCAATTCGCGCTCCGAGAGTTCGACGATCTTCTGCTCGAGCTCATTTTGATTGTCCCGCAGCTTCTGGTTATTGGTCTCCAGGGTGTCCAGCATTTCATTGAAAGAAATCCCAAACTGGATAATCTCATCTTCCTTATTGGGGGGGGGCTTGACGCGCGCACGAATGTCGCCGGTCTTGACGTCCTGCATCACGAGGGCCATCGCCTTGATGGGCCTGATGATATTGAGGGAAATCAAAAGGATTATCGAGAAAAGGAAAACGATGCCCACCAGGGCGGCGATTTGAAAAATCAGCCGCAGTTCCTGGCGTATCTGGGTGCTTTCCTGGAATTTACGGCTTTGATACGTTTCCAACTCCTGAAAGGTTTGCCCAAAATACGCATTCAACTGAAGATTGATGTCTTCAACATTCTTGTTAATGGCCATGATCTCATTTTCGATTTCGAAATCTTCATCCAGCAGATCGCGGAAGCTGCGCAAATAGTCGCGCATGCGCACATCGGCCAAGGCCAGATCCGCCACCCGTTTCTCAATCGAATTGATGACCAATCTAAGGGCCTGGTATTGGGCCACGTCCCGATCCGCCCGATAGCTTGTTAAAAAGTGCGTCAGGTTAAACAGGGGCTTCAACAGTGACGGGTTGTCCCAAATTAGAATGATGGACACCATGGAACGGTAATTGGTCTCCATGCGGGTCCGCAGAAGGCTTTGCTTGATTTTAAGCTGCATCAACCCGTTGAAATAGTCCTCATATTGATTGATACTTGCGCGGATCTGTTTGAGGAAGGATTGGGTCGCCGGATTCAATTCTCTCTGGCTCAAATCAGTTAATAATTGTTGGACCTGCTCAATAAGCGCACCGAACTGTCGTTCGGCCTTGGGATTCTTTTGGGCGATAATCACCCGCTCCCAGAATCGGGCTTCATGGAAAAGTTTGTGAAGCTTGTTAAAACCCCTTTCGACGAAGACAACCTCCCGGGCAATCGCCGTACTCTTGTTTTGTTGGTGTAGAAAATAAGCCAGGATGCCGTAACCGATACTGAACGACAGGACCAACAATAGGGCGATGGCGTAAAATTTGCTGTTAATCGAGCGTAACAACCGGCCCCTCCTGATTCGTGACCATCTTGAGCTCTACCAGCCTTAAAGGTGGTATCGGTTCGCCACGGAAGTAGCGTGCCGCGGTTTCAATGGCCAACCACCCCATGGTTTTGGGTTTTTGCGCAATGGTGGCCGATAATTTTCCGTTGCGGATGGAATCCTCCGCCTCGGGAATGGCATCAAAGCCCACGAGTGCTTTGGGCAGTTCCAATCCTGATGTTTCAAAGGCATCGATGACACCCAGAATCATATTGTCATTATGGGCGAAGACGCCATCAAGCCGGCCGTTATGGCCTAAAATCCGCAGCGTTACGGTTTTGGCCACCTGACGGTCGAAATTGCCGACTTCGCGAAAGGCGATCTCGATTTGGTTAAACTTGCGAAGCGCCGCGTTAAATCCCGCGCCTCTTTCATGGGCGGCCGATGTTCCGGGGATCCCCTCCATTTCTAAAACGCGTCCGCGGTGATTCATCATTTGCGCCAGAATATTGGCCGCCATGCGCCCCCCCTGCGCATTGTCGGATTCGATGTGGCACAGGACCATTCCCTCCGAAGCCTTGCGGTCGACGGTAATCACGGGAATGCTGTTGTTGTGGGCAAACTCGATGCCCGGCGCGATGGACTCCGAATTCGTCGGATTGACGATGAGCACATCCACCTTTTGGGCGATGCTCTTGGCCATATCGGTTAATTGCTGGGCTTC
This sequence comes from Desulfobacterales bacterium, assembly GCA_030065585.1. Classification (GTDB taxonomy): domain Bacteria; phylum Desulfobacterota; class Desulfobacteria; order Desulfobacterales; family UBA5852; genus JABZFP01. Next base: position 3,923 of record JASJED010000321.1, read on the forward strand.
CTGATTCCTGGCGTCGAAAACCATCAGTTCCATACCGAAAAGCGCTGCCGCTTCCCGGGCGCCCTGGACCATGATCGAGAAAAAAGAATTGTCCAGGGTTGAGATCGAAACGGCCGCCGTCTTGTTGAAATGCTCAGATGTCACCAAATCCAGGGGCGTCGACTTATAATCGGCGATCGTCAATCCATTGATCCTTTGCCAGGCGCTCGCGATGCCGTATTCACCCATGCGCTCGGGATGCTGCTCGATGGTGGCCTGAATGCGGCCGTTGCGGATCTCGGTCCGCACCGACTCGATGTTATCATACCCGGCAATCAAGATGTCGCTTTTGAAACCCCCTAATTCGATGGCTTGCAGGGCCCCCAGTGCCATGGCATCATTGGCGCAAAAAATGGCGTCGATCGAGGGGTGCATCTTGAGAAGCCGGGTGGTCACCGAAAAGGCCTCATCGGTATGCCAGTTGGCACTCGCGGCGTCGACCAGCGCAATCGAACTATCTTTCTGGATGGCGGCGACAAAGCCTTTTTTGCGCAGGTCGGCATTGGCGACACCCCGAATACCCTCGATCACCAGGACGCGGCCCTTGCCGTTCAATTTGGTTTTGACATATTCGCCAACCATTTGACCGCCGACGAAATTATCCGATCCGATAAAAGGAATCGAAATGCCGAGTTGATCCATCAGCGGTCGGTCAAAAGGGTTGTCAATGTTGATGACAACGATTCCCTTGTCCAATGCTCTCTTGCATATGCCGACTAATTTTTTGGAATCCGCAGGCGCAATGACGATCGCCCCGACCCCCCGGGTAATCAATCTTTCGACAATACTGATCTGACGCTCCACATCCGTTTCGCGTTCGACGCCAAATACTTCAATCGGTATCGCTTTCGCTTGGGCGTATTGGCGCGCCCCGGCTTCCATCTTGGAGAAGAAAGGATTGGTGAGGGCTTTCATGACGAGCGCAACCGTTTTTTCGTCGCTGGCGCGCGATACCGCCGGATTCATAACACTTTCGCCCCAACAAAAGGCAAAAAGCACAATCGCCATGCAACGCCAAAAGATCTTCATTTTCGGTTTCCTA
>JASJED010000085.1 GCA_030065585.1 Desulfobacterales bacterium
CTACTGGAACATCGCCCGCCAGGTGAATGCGGCCTGCAATGAACTGGGCATCACCGTACCGGTGGCCATCCACGCCGATCACTACGGCATCAAAACCGAAGCGGACATTGACCCGGCGCGCATGGAAATCCCCACGATCTTCGATGCCGGCATGACATCGATTGCCATCGACGCCTCCCACATGCCCGATGATCTCAATCTGCTGACCAACCTGGCCCTGAATCCCTGTGTACCCTCCTGGGCCGGGTTGGAAACCGAAGTCGGCGAGATCAAGGGCGAACAAGGCCTCTCGACCTCCGACGAAGCCCTGTTTCTGATCCGCGGCCTCAACGCCCATGGCATCTTCCCCAACTGGATCGCGCTGAACAACGGCTCCACCCATGGCATCGAAGCCAGCGGCCAGGGCATCCAGGTGGACCTCACCCGGCAGATCCACGAGGACCTGGCCCCCTACCGGGTCTCCGGCGCCCAGCACGGGACTTCGGGCAACAATTCGGACCGTCTGCGTGACATCGCCAACCGCACCCGCACCACCAAGGCCAACGTGGCCACGGCCCTGCAGATGATCAGTTGGGGGCTGGAAGTCAACGATTACGGCAATGCCATCCTGGATGACGAAGGCAACTTCATCAAAGTCGAAACCGAAGGCGTCATGGAAGACGTCTGGCAGCGCATGGTGGCCTATGCCGCCCAGCAGGGATGGAAGGGCGGCAACTACAAAAAACTGAACCTGCCTTTTGAAAATGTGCTCCTGGGTCAGCCGCGGGAAATCCGCGAGCGGATGGTTGATCGGGTGCAATCCTTCGCCTATGATTTATTGGTCAATGTATTCAATGCCCAGGACACCGCCCCGCTGTGTGTGGAAGCCATCCTCGCCGCCGGCTCGTGCGATCCCGGCCCCCAGGCAGAGCGGATCGAAGAGCCGGCGGACTGGACCGAAGCCCACATCAAGGCCCGCGCCGCCGAGATTGTCGGCGACAAAGGGCCGGAAGGTGACTTTGACGACTGAACCATCCGGCAATCTGACCGGCCGTCCGGTCAAGCGCCACTGCCCTTTTTGCGGGCGGCGCCTGAGCAACCGGTTCTGGGAAGGTGCCCTGCGGCGCTTTTGCCGCCACTGCAATCTGCCGATCTATGAAAACCCGATTCCGGCGGTTTGCGCGGTGGTGCCGGACGACCGGGGGCGCCTTCTTCTCGTGCGCCGCGGCGTCGAGCCCAAGATCGGCGCATGGTGCCTTCCCGGCGGATTCATGGAACTGGGGGAAACGCCCGAAACGGCGGCCCTGCGGGAATTGCGGGAAGAAGCCGGCCTGAACGGGCGGATCGCCTCCCTGCTGGGGTTGTACGCCACCCCCAGTCGGCTTTATCACACGATCCTCTTGGCCGGTTATTTGGTTATGCCCGAGGACGGCAGGCCCCGGCCTGGCGATGATGCCACCGCGGTAGGCTGGTTCGACGGCGACGACCTTCCCACGATTGCGTTTGACCGTCATCTGGCGTTCATTCGAGATTTCCAGAACCGTAAGGGCCCCGAGGCGCAAGCCCCCGGCCGATAGCGCGAAAAAACGACGGTACCGATAACGACCATGTTCATCCCCAACTACCAGATCCACAACATACTGAAAGACTTTACCCGGCAGCTGAAGAAAATCCGTCAGCGCCGCAAGTCGCCGGCGGATCCCGGAACCGTCGTGCCCGCCCGCGACAGGCGCCCGAGCGATCTGCGACTCACCGCGGTGGCCAGCAAAGTGACCGCCAATATCATGGATCGCATTGCAAGCCTGGGCGAGGAAGCCCGGCATAGCCCACCGATGGAATCCGAACGACCGCCCCGCGGCGCCGACGCTCAGCCGCCGGCGTTCGATTATCACTTGTTGGATCGGGAAAAGGGGAAAGTCAAACAGCAATTGGTGGTCGAGGACAGCCGGATCCTGGTCGCACGCTTTCAGCAGATGACCGCCGCCGAACCCCCCAAGGAAGAAATAGAAACGCAGCGGCAGCCCTGATCAGGGGGTGTCGCCGCAGTGCTTTTTGGCGTGCTCCCAGGCCGCTTCCAACTCTTCGCGGGCGACCGACTCGATGTCGCGTCCCTGGCGGTCGAAATACCGTTCCATGAAGCGAAAGCGCCGCTCGAACTTGTTGACCGCCGCCGCCAAGGCGCTTTCCGGATGAAAACGGGCAAAACGCGCCACATTGGTCAGGGTAAAGAGGATGTCGCCGAATTCGACGGCGGCGGCCTGTTGGGTATCCTCATCGCGAACCGTGTGCTGCGCCGTTTTAAATTCCCGCCATTCCTCTTCGACCTTGGCCATGACGCCGTTAATGTCGGGCCAATCGAAACCGGCCCGGGCCGCCCTCTCGGATATACGGTAGGCCCGCATCAGCGCGGGCAGGCCGCCGGGAACCGAGTCCAGCAATGAGTTGTTGGCCCTTCCGGCCTTTTCCTGCTTTTTGATGGCATGCCAGTTATCGCGGATTTCATCGGTCGACAGATCCTGGCGCGGGCCGAATACGTGCGGATGACGGCCCACCATCTTGGTCAGATTCCGCTCGACAATGCCCGCCAGATCAAACGTCTCCATCTCGCGGTATAGTTCGGCCAGAAACAACACCTGGAAGATGACATCTCCCAGTTCTTCGCAAATCGCTTGCCGATTGCCGGACGTGATGGCCTCGGCCAGTTCGTGCACCTCTTCGATGAGGTAGTTGACGAGCGACGGCGGCGTCTGCTTGCGGTCCCAGGGGCAGCCTTCCGGCGCGCGCAGGCGGCGAATCAGTTCGATGATGGCATCCAGACCATCGCCGTTGGGGGGGGTTATCGCTGATTGGGCCACGTGCGCTTGAGTTCCTTGACTTTGGCGGTAAATTGCTGGCGCATGTCCCGGGGAACGATCTTGGCCAGGCCTTCGGCGATCACCGTCACGTGAGGCGCCAGTAGGGATTCTTTGATCAGCGCCGTTCCGCGGGGAAGAAACGCGGTGAGGGCCAACAGCAGCACCGCCGCAATCAGAACGCCTTTGATGCCGCCGAAGGCCAGACCGCAGAGGCGATCCAGCCATCCCAGCGAGGCAATATTGAGGAGATACTTGATCAGAATGCCCAATACGCCGATCACCACAAAGATCAGGCCGAAAATAACGAGAAAGCTGATGATATTCCGGTAGGCCGCCTCGGCTATCCAACGGCTCAGGAAGGCCGCGCCGTGGGGGTAGTAAAACACCGCGCCGTAGATGCCGGCAAAAACACCGCAGATGGAAGAAAGCTCCTCCACCAAGCCCCTGAATATCCCGCGAATCAGGGTATAGGCCAGAATAAGGCCGATGCCGATATCCAATGCATTCATGCGCGCGCACCCAGGCGGATCAAAAGAAGGATCGTCACAAAGGGATCTTGTATACCCAACCGGTCAACCCGGCGCAATAGAAAAGGTCCGACGACAAGAGGTCAGACACAGCCCGGCCACCGTGGTTTTTAAAATAATTATATAATAATTTTAGAAACTTGATCATTTATTCCTCCTGGCATTTGCATTCGAAAATTCGGTTGTGGTATGAATATGGTCAAGGATTATCGAACCCCATGCGGCCCGCGGCAACCGGATCACGCGAAGCGCAAACCGGGACGCCGCCACTAAGGCCTCAGCCTAAGCGGCAGCGTATAGCCGGAACCCTCTGGGGTGGATTGAAATGGCGCGAACAATGAAAGAAAACCTCAAAGATCGCCCGCTGAAACTGACTTTCCCAGAGATCGAACTGGCGCGTCAGCTGTTCGGCGAGCATAACGTCCACCTGCAGCGCATTGCCGACGCCCTGGCCGTAAGGATCAACACCCGCGGCGACACCGTCAGCATCGACGGCGATCCGATCGCCGCCGCCCTGGCGGGCAATACCCTGGAGCAGCTCTATGGGCTGATTCAGAAAGGCTATCCCGTCTATCCCAATGATATCGATTACGCCGTGCGGGTCCTGAGTGCCGACGATCGCGCCCAGCTCAAGGACATCTTTCTCGATACCGTCTACATCACCGCCAAGAAAAGGGCGATCACGCCCAAAAGCCCCACGCAGAAGGCTTACATCGACGCCATGCGTCGCTGCGACATCGTCTTTGGCATCGGTCCGGCCGGCACCGGAAAAACCTACCTGGCCATGGCCATGGCGGTCGCCGCCCTGCAGAAAGGTACCGTCAGCCGCATCATCCTGACACGACCGGCGGTCGAAGCCGGAGAGGCGCTGGGATTCTTGCCCGGTGACCTGACCGAAAAGGTGGATCCCTATCTGCGACCGCTCTACGACGCCCTGCACGACATGATGCGTTTTGAAAAGGTCTCCAGCCTGATGCAGCGCGGCGTCATCGAGGTGGCCCCGATCGCCTTCATGCGCGGCCGAACGCTCAACGATGCCTTCATCATCCTGGACGAAGCCCAGAATACCACTTCCGAGCAAATGAAAATGTTTCTGACCCGGCTGGGCTACAATTCCCAAGCCGTGGTGACCGGCGACATCACCCAGATCGATCTACCGGCCGCCAAATCCTCCGGCCTGATCGAAGCGTCCCAAATTCTGCAAAAAATCAACGACATCGAGTTCATCTTCTTTTCGCATACCGACGTGGTCCGGCACCGCCTGGTTCAAGACATCATTCGGGCCTACGAACAAAAGGAGAAAAGCCCCGCCCCGGGCAGCGCGATGTAAGGCGCCGCAATCAACACCCGGGAAGTGGTTTGACGATCCATGCGAAGCGACCCGCAGCTTAACCGCAGCATTCAGCTCTTGCTCCAGCCGAACCATCTGCGCTGGTTGATTCTCCTGGTGATCATCCTGGTCTTTTGTGCCATCCTTTATCCCGGCCTGGCCGACACCAAACTGAACTATCAGATCGGCGACGTGGCGCAACGCAACATCAAGGCCACCCGGGACTTTCTGATTGAAGACCGCAAAGCCACCGAAACCAATCGCAGCGATGCGGCCGCCGCGGTCCTGACCGTCTACGATCACGACACCGAGCTGGCGCGCCGCACGGCCACATCCATCGACCAGGCTTTCGCCGCAATGCGCCAGGAGTTGGTCAAGACCCGCGAGGCGCTCGCCCCGCCACCGTTAGACGAAGAGGCCGCCCAATTGGCCAGTGCGGAGTTCACCTCGACCCCACCCCCCCCCACCGCGCTGCCCGCCCCTCCCCCGGTGGCCGCGCTGCCGACGATCGATCAAGTCATGGCGGACAAACGCCAGCTTCTCGAAGAGCGACTGGATACCCGCATCGATCAGGAAACCTACGACTTTCTGGTGCAGTCCGGATTCGCCCCGGCCATTGCCAAGCGCATCACCCATATTCTGACGGAGATCCTGAGAAGCGGCATCGTCACCAGCAAGGACATCCTGCTCAAGGAGGGCAACCGGGGGATTGTGCTGCGGGCCGTCTCCAGCGGCAAAGAGCAAGCCGTGCGCAACCTGCGTCAATTCTATGGGTTGGACGAAGCCCAGACCATGGTGCGTGTCATCGGGCAGCCGATGTTGAAGGATCTGGGCTATTCCGATTACCAGCTGATCGTCGATCTGGCCCAGGATCTGCTGCGCCCCAACATTACCCTGAACCGCAACGAAACCAACCAACGGCGGGAAGAAGCCGTCGCGGCCGTCAAACCGGTCTTTCACAAGATCAAGGCCGGTGAAATGCTCCTGCGGGAAGGTGAGCGGGTTACCGCCGTTCAGTTGCTGAAACTCAGGGCGCTGGAAGAGGAGCGGCGCGGTCAGCGCATTGCCCTGAGCAGTCTGGGCGCCGCCCTGATCCTGATCTGCCTCCTGGTGGCGGCCTATCGCGTCCACTACGCGGCGCTGGCCTGGAGCGCGCAGGCCAGCGTCCGCAACATGGTTTTCATTGCCGCCGTGTTTTGCACCTTCTTTATCGTCTCGGAAGTAACGGCCTCTCTGGCGCGCCCTCTGGCCCAAAACACGGCGTTTGCCTTCCAGGCGACCTCGATTCACTATATCACCCCGGTGGCCGCCGCCCCGATGCTGGTCTGCATCTTTCTGGGACTCGAAGCGGCCTTGCCGATTGCCGGCATTTTGGCGGTGGGCGCGGCGATCATCTTCCAGGGCTCGCTGGCCGCCTTCATTTTCTTTTTCGTCAACGGCAGCCTGGCCGCCTACTGGATTCGCCACTGCCGTGAACGTAAGGTTTTCCTGAAAGCCAGCATGCAGCTCGGCCTGCTGAATGTGGTCCTGGTATCGGCCCTGGCCGTCTATTCGGGCCGCGTTTCCATGGCGACCCTGATGTGGGAATGGGCGTTCGGATTTTTTGGCGGGATCGGCACCGGGATCGTGGCCTCTGGCCTGGTCCCTCTGGCCGAGATCGTTTTCGGTTATACCTCCGACATCAAAATGCTCGAACTGGCCAATCTCGACCAGCCCTTGATGCGCCAGTTGATGATCGAGGCCCCCGGAACGTATCACCATTCGGTGATCGTGGGCAGCCTGGTCGAAGCCGCCGCCTCGGAAATCGGCGCCAATCCCCTGCTGGCCAAAGTCTGCGGCTACTACCACGACATCGGCAAAATCAACAAGCCGGACTATTTCATCGAAAATCAGTCCGGCGGGCGCAACCGGCACGACCGCCTGGCGCCCTCCATGTCGGCCCTGATTTTGATCGCCCACATCAAGGACGGCATGGAAATGGCCCGCAAATACAAACTGGGGCCGGTAATCACCGCCACCATCCAGCAGCATCACGGCACCAGCCTGATCCGCTATTTCTACGAAAAGGCCAAGCTGAAAAAAGGGGCATCCGGCGTCGACATGGACGCTTACCGCTACCCCGGCCCCAAACCGCAGAATCGCGAGGCCGGTCTGGTGATGCTGGCCGATGCAGTCGAAGCGGCCAGCCGAACCCTGGAAAACCCCACCCCGTCGCGCATTCAGGGGCTCGTCCAGCGGCTGATCAACGCCATCTTTTCCGACGGTCAGCTCGATAACTGCGAATTGACCCTGCGCGATCTGCACAACATCGCCAAATCGTTCAATACCATTCTCAACGGCATCCATCACCACCGCATTGAATACCCCGAATCCAACGGCCGCACCCACGAAAAAGGCAGGAGCCGCGATGGAAGTCCTGATCAGCAACCAGCAAAACAAACAGCCGATTTCACTGAAGAAGATTCAGACAGCGGCCGGAGCCATCTTAGACGCCTTGGCATCTCCTGAGGCCGAACTGTCCCTGCTGGTCGTCGACGACGACGGCATCGCGCCCTTGAACCAGGAGTACCTGGGACGGCAGGGGCCGACCAATGTGATCGCCTTTCCCATGCAGGAAGGCCAATTTAGCGAACTTAGCCCCCACCTGCTGGGGGATGTGGTCATATCCGTGGAAACCTGTCAGCGCGAGGCCCAGACAGCCGGGATCGCCTTTGAACGGCGTTTCATCGAACTGCTGATTCACGGCATCCTGCATCTGTTTGGCTATGACCATGAAAAATCGTCCGCCGAAGCACGGCGCATGGAGCAGAAAAGCGAAGCGCTGCTGCAGCGTCTCGGAATCTAACAGTGGTTTCAAACCTCTGACCACCTGGGCTCAAGAGAGGAAACGCCACCATGACGGATCTCATCGTCAACGTCGATCATGCCGCCGCCCTGCGCAACCTGACCTCCGGACCGCAACCCGACCCGGTAAGCGTGGCCGTTTTAGCCGAGGTGGCCGGGGCCGTGGGCATCTCTGCGCGCTTCACCGAAGATCGCCGCCAGATCAGCGATCGTGACATCCGCGTACTGCGTGAAACCGTCCAGGGCCGTTTCAGTTTGGGCGTGGCCCCCACATCGGAGATGATGGGACTGGCCCTCGACGTCAAACCGGACCAGGTCGTGCTGATACCCGACCGCCCGGAGGAGGCTTCCGCCGAAGGCGGTCTGGACCTGATTCTGGACCGCAGCGAAATCGCGGATACGATCACCACCATCCGCGACAGTGGCATTCCCGTCTTTCTCTTCATCGATCCCGAGCCGGAGCACGTTAAGACGGCCCACCGCCTGAACGCCGACGGCATCCAGGTCAACACCGGCATCTACGCCGGCCAGGCCTCGGCGGCCACGCGCCAGCGGATGCTCGCCCGGATCGTGGATACCGCCAAAGTGGCCCATCGCCTAAAGCTGCGGGTGCTGGCCGGCCACGGCCTCGACTATCAGACCTGCCGCCCTCTGGGCCCGCTGGATGAAATCGAAGCCTGCGTCATCGGCCACAGCCTGATAGCCCGCTCCCTGTTGACCGGTATCGAAACCGCCGTTCGCGATATGATCTCCGCCCTCGAGCGCGGTTAGCCACCCGATGGTCTCGCGGCACACCGGCCAGATCGCTTACGAAGCCCGATCGGCGGCGGAAACCCAAGAGCTTGCCCGCATGGTCGGGGCACTGGCCCCTCCCGGGCTGGTGCTTACGATCGCCGGCGATCTGGGCAGCGGCAAAACCTGTTTCGTTCAGGGGTTGGCCCGCGGCCTCGACGTCCCCGCAGATGTCTACGTCACCAGCCCTTCCTACACGCTGGTCAATTCCTATGACGGCCGCCTTCCGCTGCATCATGTCGATCTCTACCGCCTGGGCGCTGCGGATCTGGACGATATCGGTCTTTTCGATCTGATGGTGGCGCCGGCCGTCGTGGCCATCGAATGGCCCGAACGCATGGCCGACGAACTGCCGGCCGAGCGTTTGGCCATCCGCATCCAGACGATACCCCCCGACACCCGCCGCCTGACCCTCACGGGATATGGACTTGCCCCCTTTAATTTGATAAAAGCGCTGCAAACATCATTGCAGGAGTAGGCATGGCAACCATTGTGCAGAAATATGGCGGGACTTCCGTCGCCGACCTGGACCGCATTCGCAAGGTCGCCCGGCGGGTGGCCCAAACCTATGACCGGGGGCATGAAGTGGTGGTCATTCTCTCGGCCATGGCCGGTGTCACCGACAACCTGATCAGCCTGGCGAGTCGGATCACCACCACCCCCGAACGGCGGGAACTGGACGTCTTACTGGCCACCGGAGAGCAGACCACGGCGGCGCTTATGGCCATGACCCTGAAGGCCATGAACTACCCGGCCGAATCCATCCTGGGTCATCAGGCCCAGGTTTTGACCGACGGTGATCATGGCAACGCCCGGATCATCGATATCGGCTCGGAACGCATCCGCAGCCTGGTCGGTGATCGCAAGATCGTGGTCGTGGCCGGTTTTCAGGGCAGTGACGTCAACGGCAACATCACCACCCTCGGCCGCGGCGGCTCGGACACCTCCGCCGTGGCCATTGCGGCCGCCATCCAGGCGGACGTGTGTGAAATCTACACCGATGTCGACGGCATCTTTACCACCGACCCCAATATCTGCCCCAAAGCACGCAAAATGGACCGCATCTCCTACGACGAGATGCTGGAAATGGCCAGCCTGGGGGCCAAAGTGCTCCAGATCCGCTCCGTGGAGTTTGCCAAGAAATACAGCGTGCCGGTGCATGTCCGTTCGTCATTCAGCGAGGAGGAAGGAACCATGGTCGTCAACGAAGAGGCCAGCATGGAGAAACTGGTGGTTTCCGGCGTGATTTGCGATAAAAATCAGGCCCGGATCACATTGAAGAAGGTGCCCGACCAGCCGGGGGTAGCGGCCAAAGTCTTCGCCCCAGTAGCCGCCGCCGGTATCATCGTGGACATGATCATTCAGAACATGCGCTCCGGGGGCCAGACCGACCTGACCTTTACGGTGCCCATGACGGATTTCGACCGGGCCATGGCGATCGAGCGCCAGGTGGCCGAGGAAATCGGCGCCGAAGCCGTGCTGGGCGATCCGGAAATCGCCAAAGTTTCGGTGGTCGGCGTGGGTATGAAGAACCATTCCGGTGTCGCCTCGCTCATGTTTACGACCCTGGCGGCCGAAAATATCAACATCCGCCTGATCAGCACCTCGGAAATCCGCATTTCCTGCGTGGTCACGGAAAAATACGCCGAACTGGCCGTGCGGGTGCTCCACAGCGCCTTCGGGCTCGATCAGACGGATTGAGCCACCGTGCCGCTGCCTTCCTTTCGCCGCGATCAGTTGGCGGTCATCCTGATCATCGCCGCGATCATCACCGTCGTGATCCTGGCCAGGCTGGTCGCCTTCTAAAAGGCTGTTGAAAAATTATTGCGCTTGCCCATGCGGTGTTAAAATCCTCCTCAAAATGCTCATTTATTCCACATAAACTGCGCTGTTTCGTCGAATTTTGCCTTGTCTGGCCTGCGCTCATGACGTTTTTCAACAGCTTTTCAGCCATCTTCTGCAAACGGCTCGCCAGCGAGCGCGGCACCGATTTCATCCGCAGCGCGGCGGGCGGCATCGACCGGGCGGGCGGCATCCCGGATGGGGCGACCGATGACCAGATAGTCGGATCCCTGACGGATGGCCTCCGCCGGCGTGACCACGCGCTTCTGGTCCTGGTGGCCAACACCCTCCCAGGCCGGCCGAATGCCGGGGGTTACGGCCAGCAAGGCTGCCCCCCAGCGCGCCTTGATCATTCCTGCTTCCTGCGCCGAGCAGACGACCCCCGCACAACCGGCATCCCGGGCCATTTGCGCCCGGTGCAGCACCAGTTTATCCAAGCCCTGGTCGTCATCGGCCACCAGACCCGACTGACGCAGATCCTCGATGGCGACACTGGTCAGAACGGTAACACCGAGCACCCCAGTCGGCCCCGCGCCGGCCACGGCCGCCTTCAGCATTTGGGGTGATTCGCCGCAATGGACGGTCGCCAGGGCCACACCCAGATCGCTCACGCCCCGCATGGCCCGCTCCACCGTCGCGGGGATGTCGTGGAGCTTCAAGTCCAGAAAGACAGCGGTGCCGTACGCGGAGCGAATCCAGGCGATCAGATCCGGACCACTGCGGATAAAGAGCTCTAGACCGATCTTGAACATCCCCACATGCCCCGCGAGCAGGCCGACCAGTTCCTTAGCCTCGTCGCGCGATGCGACGTCCAACGGAAAGATGATGTAGTCTGAGGGGCTGCGCATCGCGATCTCCCATGACATAAAGTTGCGGCGGATGACCCGGAATCCGCCAGGTGGTGATAACGAGGGTCACGGCGCCGACCGCCAGGGCCGTAAGGGTGCCCGAAACCGGGCACCTGGAAAAGCCCGGGGCGGGCTTTAATTTGCGATTGAATTACTTAGCTTCAAAATGATAGGAAGTAAAGTTTGATAGTGACCACACGTCCACGCTTAGCGAAACGAGCCGTCATGCCCGAGGATAATGCCGCCAAGGCCCGTCAACTGCGCCAGTTGCCCGCTGTCGATCGCGTGCTCAGCCTCCTGGAGCCGTCGCCCGCCGTACAGGATTTTCCGCGCAAGGTCCTGGTGCGTTCGATTCAGGAAACCCTCGAAGCCCTGCGGGCACGCATCCAGGATGGCCAGGGTCCGCTGGATCAATCCGAGATGGAAGCCTCCCAAGTGGCGCGGCGGGCCGTCAACCGGGCCAACCGGGCCATGCAGCCCAATCTGCGTCGCACGATCAATGCCACCGGTGTGGTGGTCCATACCAACCTGGGGCGCTCGCGCCTGGCTGATGTGGCGATGCCCCAGCTGCAGGACATTGCCTGCCACTATTCCAACCTGGAGTACGATCTTGAAACCGGGAAGCGCGGTTCGCGCTACGAGGCCGTCGCTGAACTTTTATGTGAAGTCACGGGGGCCGAGGCCGGGCTGGTGGTCAACAACTGCGCCGCCGCCGTCCTGCTCACCCTGGACACCCTGGCCCGGGATCGGGAGGTCATCGTTTCGCGCGGCGAGCTGGTGGAAATCGGGGGGTCGTTTCGCGTGCCGGACATCATGGCCAAGAGCGGTGCCCGTCTGCGGGAGGTCGGCACCACCAACCGCACCCATCGCCGGGACTATGCAGGGGCCATCGGCGACCAGACGGCCATGCTCCTGAAAGTCCACCAGAGCAACTTCAGCATCAGCGGTTTCACCAAGGCGGTCGGCCTGGACGAACTCGTGGCCCTGGGCCGTGAGCATCAACTGCCGGTGGTGGAGGATCTGGGCAGCGGCACCTTTATCGATTTCAGCCGTTACGGCCTGTTTGCGGAACCCACCGTTCAGGCCTCGGTACGCACCGGTGCGGACATCGTCACCTTCAGCGGGGACAAGCTCCTGGGGGGGCCCCAGGCCGGCATTCTGGTGGGGCGTAAAAAATGGATCGAGCGCCTCAAGGCCAATCCTCTGACGCGCGCCCTGCGGATCGATAAAATGACGTTGACCGCGTTTGAAAGCACCCTGAGGCTTTATCGCGACGAGACCCGGGCCGTGGAAACGATTCCGACCCTGCGCATGCTGACCGAACCCCTGGCCGTCACCACCGCACGGGCCGAACGTCTGGCGGCACGCCTGGAAACATTGGCTGGCCGCGGACTCGCGATCACATCGGCCGCGACTGTGGCCCGCGCCGGCGGCGGGGCCCTGCCCCTGCTGGAAATTCCCAGCCGTTGTCTCCAGGTTCAGCATGCCAACTGGCGTGCCCGGGAAATCGAGCGCTTCATGCGCGGCCAACCCACGCCGATCATCGGTCGCATCGAGAACGATCGTTTCGTGTTGGATCTGCGAACCGTACAGGAAGACGAATTGAACCATATCGAAGCCGCCTTTCGCAACCTGCTGGAAAAGGAGCCGCAATGACCAACGCCGTTTCAGCAAATACCGGTCGCCCGTCGGCCGACCAACCCTTCCTGCTGTCGAAAACCCACGCCGCGTGCCCACGGGACAATCGCGCCCCCTCGGGGGCCGTTGCCGACGACACCCCGCCGGATGACCCGCTGCGGCAGGAATTCCCCGATGCGCAATTCGGCCCGAATTTCATCAGCGCCGCCATCGAACTTTTGAAGGATACCACCCCATTCAGCGCACTGGCCCTGCGGCTGGACAACGCCACCGGACAAACACCGGATCTGTCCCCCGCCCAAATGGCGGCCTGTCGTCTCAAGGCGGCCCGGGCCGTTGAAGCGGTTGCCAAGGAGGAGAAGGCCTATTGGGGGCTGTTGAACGCCGACACCCTCAGCTGTATACTGCCCGGGCGCGATCAAGCCTCGGGCGTGGCCGTGGCCCGCAAAATCCAGGCCCGCCTGACGGCCCTCGACGGACACGCCCTGTCGATCGGCATCGCCGCTCATCCCTGCCTTAAATTCAGCCCGGCCGAGGTGATCGACAATGCGGCCAAAGCCCTGGTGCATGCCGCCTTCTTTGGTCCGGGCAGCCGGGCCTGTTTCGACGCCGTGACCCTGAACATCAGCGGCGACTGCCATTATGACGCCGGTGACATCCCGGCCGCGATGGCCGACTACCGCAACGCCCTGCGGTTGGACCGTCGCAATGTCAACGTTCTGAACAGCCTGGGGGTCTGTTTCGGAGTCCGCCAGGAATTCAAGAAAGCCCTGACGGCCTTCAACGCCGCCGCCAAGATCGATCCGCACGAAGTGCTGGCGCTTTACAACGCCGGGCTGGTTCATCTGCTGCAGGACGATAAACGCACGGCCCTCGAGCTGTGGCTCCAGGCAGCCCCCCAGGGCCGGGATGTTTTCGAGCTAAATCTGCAGATCGGACGCTGTCTGCTGGAAATCGATCAACCCGAAAAGGCCCAGGGCTATATCCGGCAGGCCGCCGCCTTGCGGCCGGAATCGGCCCAGGTGCAGCGTATGCTGGGTGACGTCCTGCTGGCCCAGCGCCTGACGGATCAGGCCATCGCACCCTATAAAACGGCCCTGCGCACCAACCCCAACGATGCGGCCGCCCTCTCGGGCCTGGCACGCTGCTACGAATTGCGCAGTGAAAACATCGATATCGCCCTTTCCTTCTGCCGCCAGAGCGTTGATATCGCCCCCGACAACGGCCGGGCCTTTCTGCGTCTGGGCCGTCTGCTGGTTAAAACCGGCCGGTTGGAGGAAGCCCTGCAGGCCCTCAAAAAAGCCGAGACCCTCGGCGAGGAGGCCCGCAGCCTGATCGTATCCGTGGAAGAGCGCCTGATCGAGAAAGCCTCCTGAGATGGAAACCCTCATCGATTCGATTCTGACGGAGAGCTTGCGCGTCACGCGTGAGGCCGTCACCGGCCAGCACGACAAACTGATGGCCGCCGCCGATATGCTGGTCACCGCCATTGCATCCGGCCATAAGATTCTGATTTTCGGCAATGGCGGCAGTGCCGCCGATGCCCAGCATCTGGCCGCGGAATTTGTCAACCGTTTTCAGTTCGAACGCCAACCCCTGCCGGCCATTTCCCTGACCACCGACAGCTCGATCATCACCAGTATCGGCAATGACGAAAGCTTCGAGCGCATTTTCGCCAAACAGGTGGAAGCATTAGGCCGACCGGGGGATGTGGCCTGGGGTCTGAGCACGAGCGGCCGTTCGGCCAACATTCTGGCGGCCCTGCACACGGCGCGGGAGAGGGACATGCACTGTTTGGGCATGTCCGGCCGCGGGGGGCGGTTAAGGGAGCAAAGCGACCTGCTGCTGACCGTACCGTCGGCAGTCACGGCCCGCATTCAGGAAGCCCATCTTACCCTGGGGCACATTCTCTGCCAACTGGTGGAACACAAGTTGTTTCCCCAGCAGGTCCCGGCAACCGAACCGCGCTGATATTGCAACCCGGGAATCGAGAGCCTATCCCTTGCCAAAGCCGACCAAGATGTGTAAATAAAGGCCCCCTTGAACCATTAGGCGCAAAAAAGGAGCTTTATCCATGCCGATTTACGAATACGAATGCCAGGATTGCGGCCATAGCTTCGAGTATCTCGTCCTGGGCGATCCCGACCCCGCATGCCAATCCTGCGCTAGCAAGAAGGTTTGCCGGCTGATGTCGGTTTGCGGATTTTACAGCAAAGACGGCGGCGGTGAGACGATCAAATCGTCGGCCTCGGCCTCGTCCTGCAGCGGCTGCACGACGACATCCAACTGCGCCGGATGCGGGCACGGATGACGTCGCCCATCCGCATCGGCACCCGTGGCAGCAAGCTGGCCCTGTGGCAGGCCGAATGGGTCAAGTCCCGTCTGGAGGCCCTCCACCCGCCGCTGACGGTCGAATTGACGATCATCAAAACCAAGGGCGACAAGATCCTGGATGTGCCGTTGGCCAAAGTGGGCGGCAAGGGGCTGTTCGTCAAGGAGATCGAAGAAGCCCTGCTGGAAGGCCGCATCGATCTGGCCGTTCACAGCATGAAGGACATGCCCGCCGAAATTCCCGATGGGCTCTGCATCGGGGCCGTGCCGCCGCGGGAAACCCCGGTGGACGCCCTGATCGCCCGTGAGGGGCACGCGCTGGAGGCCCTGCCCCGGGGCGCCCGGATCGGCACCAGCAGCCTGCGGCGCGCCTCCCAGTTGCTGCGGGCCCGGCCGGACCTGGCCATCGTTCCCCTGCGGGGCAACCTCGACACCCGCCTGCGCAAACTCGACGAGGGACAGATGGACGCCATCGTGCTGGCCGGCGCGGGAATTCGGCGTCTGGGGCTGGAGGAGCGGATCACCCAGCGCTTGGCGCCGGAAATCATGCTGCCGGCCGTTGGTCAGGGGGCCCTGTGCGTGGAAACACGGGCGGCGGACCCGCAAATTGCGCCGCTGGTGGCACCCCTCGAAGATGAAGGCACGCGGCGGGCCGTCACGGCCGAGCGGGCCTTCCTGCACCGCCTGGAGGGCGGCTGCCAGGTGCCCATTGCGGGGCATGCGACCCTGGAAAAAGAGCAGTTGACCATCTGTGGTCTGGTGTCCGATCTCACCGGACAGACGGTCTATCGGGAAACCCAAACGGGGCCTGCCGCGGATGCCGCCGCCATCGGCCGGCGGCTGGCCGATCTGCTGTTGGACCAGGGGGCCCGCGCCGTTCTCGACCGCCTGCAAACGGAACTTTCGTCATGAAAAAAGGAAAAGTCTATCTGGTGGGCGCCGGCCCGGGCGATCCGGGTCTCTTGACGCTCAAAGGCCAGGCCTGTATCCGGCAGGCCGACGTGGTGGTCTACGATTATCTGGCCGCACCGGCGCTGCTGGCCCATGCCTCACCCGACACCGAGATGATCTATGTCGGCAAGAAGGGCGGCGACCACACCCTGTCCCAGGAGGGCATCAATCGCCTGATTGTGGAGAAAGCCGCCCAGGGTCTGGTGGTGGCGCGTCTCAAGGGCGGCGATCCTTTCATCTACGGGCGCGGCGGTGAAGAGGCCGAAGAACTGATCGCGGCGGGGATTGCCTATGAAGTGGTGCCGGGGGTCACCTCGGCCGTGGCGGCACCGGCTTATGCCGGAATTCCGCTGACCCACCGCGACTACACCTCGACCCTGGCCTTCGTGACCGGTCATGAAGACCCCACCAAAGAAAGCTCGCAGATCAACTGGGCGGCCCTGGCCGCCGGCATCGGTACCATCGTGTTCTTCATGGGAGTTAAAAACCTGCCCCATATTACCGCCAAGCTCATATCCCACGGCATGGCCACCGACACGCCCGTAGCCCTGGTCCGCTGGGGCACCACCAATCGCCAGCGCACGGTCACCGGGACCCTGTCCACGATTGTCGGTATCGCCCGCGAAGCCGGTATCAAGGCCCCGGCCATCATCGTGGTGGGCCGGGTGGTCGAACTGCGCGAACGCCTGCGGTGGTTCGAGGATCGCCCGCTTTTGGGCCGCAACATCGTGGTCACCCGGGCCCGCGCCCAGGCCAGCGATCTGGTGGCGCAACTCTCGGAGCTGGGGGCCAACTGCCTGGAATACCCCACCATCCAGGTGGAGGCCGAAGCGGACACGGCCCCTCTGGATCGCGCCCTCGATCGTCTCAAAGACTACGACTGGCTGGTATTTACCAGTGTCAACGGCGTTAAGTACTTCTTCCAGCGCCTGTTTGCGCGGGGCGACGACGTCCGGGCCCTGCATCACATGCGCACGGCCGTCATCGGGCCGGTGACCGCCGAGCGCCTGCGGGGCTTCGGTTTGCGCAGCGACATCATGCCGGAGAGCTACCGGGCCGAATCCGTGGTGGCCGCCTTCCGCAACGAGACCATGACCGGCCGGCGGGTGCTGCTGCCGCGGGCCGCCGACGCCCGCGCCGTGCTGCCCGTCGAGCTGGGCAAGCTGGGCGCCGAGGTGGACGAGGTGGTCATCTATAGGGCCCGCCAAGTTACCGATGGCGCCGAGCGCCTCGTGGACGACCTGCGCAACGGCCGGGTGGATCTGGTCACCTTCACGAGTTCGTCGACAGCCCGCAATTTCCGATCGATGCTGCCGGATGCCGAAGTCGATCAGCTCATGGCCCAGGTGCGTGTTGCCAGCATCGGCCCCGTGACCAGCGAGACAGCCGAATCCCTGGGCATGCCGGTGGATATCACCGCCGTTGAATACACCATTCCCGGTCTCTGCCAGGCCATTCAGATGCTGTATGCCCGCAGCGGATCGTAGGCCAGTACGTCGCCGCGCAGCGCCTGATCGAGCGAAGCCCACGCGGTTGGATCGGCCGAGGCATTGACCCCGTGCCGTAAGATGCGCTATTCTTCTTTAATTACGAAGTCTGCATCCGGTATCTGGTCGATGATCCGGACGCCCTTGGATGGCGTGGCCGCGAATCCCATCTTCGAGGCGTCGCGCAAACCCCTAACCACCTGAACTTCATTACGCTTTCAGGATAGATGTCATAACCGGCCGCCAAGCGCCGCAAGCCGAACTTCCGAGCCTGAACATCCTGCCCTGCCACCACGACCACGCGCGCGTTGGCCGCTATCTTCTCGCATACCCGTGAACAGGAGCCGTCATGACCGCCTATCTCGACCAATTGGGCGCCTGCCCCGATAAGCTGCACGCGATCAGGGAAACGATCATCGCCAATATTGTGTTCCTGGGGCAGATTCCGGCCCCCACTTTTCACGAAAAAAAGCGTGCCATTAAGTTTCTGGACCGTCTGGTGGAATCGGAAGTGGACGAATGCACCACCGACGGTTACCAGAACCCCATCGGCATCATCCGCGGCCGCGACAGCAATCGCGACCCGATTATCGTCGTGGCCCATCTGGACACGGCCTTCAAGAAGGATCTGGATCACAATTTCATTCTCACCGAAAACATGATCCAGGGCCCCGGGGTGCTGGACAATTCCGTGGGGGTCGGCGCGATTGCAACCCTGCCGATAATCTTCAAACACCTTGGTCTGCAATTTGACTCCGATATCATCCTGGCCGGGGTCATCCAATCCCTCGGCAGGGGCAATCTGCGGGGCATCCGTCACCTGGTAAAAACCTGGCCCTCCAAAATCCGCGCGGCCATTTGTATCGAAGGAGGGGAACTGGGACGGCTCAACTATTATTCCGACGGCATGACGCGCTGTGAAATCAAATGCAAAATCAGCGAGCAGGGGGGCCTGGAGCACCGTTTCCGGCCCAACGCCATTCTGGTCCTGCACGAAGTCATCAACCAGATCCTGGAAATCCGACTGCCGCAAAAGCCCCGCAGCCGGGTCATCATCGGCAAGATCGAAGGCGGCCATAAACACGGCATGATCGCCTACGAAGCCACCCTGGGTCTTGAAATCCAGAGTGATGCCGACCGGATGGTCAAGGCGCTTTTCCATGATATCAAGGATATTGTCACCGGCATCGGCCACGAATTCGGCGTGGCCATGGAGCTCAACACCATCAGCAACGTGTCGGCGGCGCGGCTCAAATACAACCACCCCCTGGTCAAAGCGACCGGGGAGGTCATGCGCCGTCTCGACATTCCAATCGTCGGCGAGCCCAGTGAATCCGAGTTGTCGATCTTTCTTTCTAAAAAAATTCCGGCGGTGACCCTGGGGCTCACACGCGGCGAGAACTATCATCAACCGAATTCCAAGATGGAAATCGAACCGATGTTCAAGGGCATTGCCCAGGTGATCGGTACCATTCAAGCCATCGACAGCGGGGTGTGCGATGAATAACAACTGGCTGAAGAGCAACACCTTTCACTACAGTCAATTCAGCAATGTCGACTGTCTGGTGGATGAAAAGCACAAGAAAAAACTCACCATATCGCTGTGCCTGCCCACCCTCAACGAAG
>JASJED010000322.1 GCA_030065585.1 Desulfobacterales bacterium
TGGGTTACGACCGTCTGGCTGAACGCACGGGCGTGCGACTCGTTGATCTGAATACCGCCCCCCTGCAACGCGTCCGGAACACGGGCTGTGAAAATTTCCCTGAAATGCTGCTGCCGGAAATCGTCTTTTCGCACTACCTGATATCAGTGCCCGTGCTCAAGGCCCACTCCCTGGCCGAGATGACCGGCACCTGCAAGAACATGATGGGAATCCTACCGCCGGAACACTATGGGGGGCATCCGGGCAGCTGGAAAAAGGCGCGCTTTCACCGCCGGCTGCATGCGTCCATCCGCGAACTGATCAGCTATCGCCCGCCGGATTTGAGCCTGATGGACGCCACCATCGGGCTGGCGCACTATCATCTCGGCGGCCCGCCCTGCAAGCCGCCGGTCAACCGCCTCCTGGCCGGCTTCGATCCACTCGCCCTGGACCGCCAAGCGGCCAGACTGCTGGGCCTGGATTGGCGCCAAGTTCCCCATCTGGCCGATAAAGCGCTTCAGCCGGCATGAAGATGCCGTTTATGGTTGGTCACTAATTCAGGCCCTCGGACGACCGAAACACGACGTTATCGGCCACGAACTTGATATTGATCGTGCGGGGCTCCTTGCCCCAGTCGCAGGTTTGCGCCCCCATGATTGACTTGCAGGCCACCGGCGCCCCGAGAATGGCCACCACTTCGTCATAGCTCATGCCGATTTCGATCTTCTTGAAATTCTCCTGATTGATCTTGCCGCCACAGCCCCAAAACGCCAGCACAGATATCATCAACAGGACCACGCCGATCCAACACCATTGGGATTTCATAACAGTTCGCCTTTCGATTGCAGGTGCCCGGGCAAAGATCCAGGCACACGGTATCGGGATATTGAATGCCAATGCCGGCCTGGGTAGACAGCATAAAGGATGCGCCCCGGATAAGCAACTGTGGGCCGGGTGGGGCGGTCCGTGATCTGCCACAACGGCTCTGGTCCGACCGTCATCGTCGCTACTGACGGGCAGGTTGCAGACCGGTGGTCCTGTTGTTCGGGCGTTGGTCAGGGGATTTCCGGCAGCGCTTTGATCTTGATGACCACCAGGGTCACGTCGTCCTCCAAGGGATGGTCCCCTCGAAAGCGGTTCATGCCGGCAACCAGGTGATCGACAATCACGGCGGCCGGTTGATCGCTGTAGCGCCGAATCAAGGTATGGACCGCCCGTTTGCCGTAGAAAGCGCCCTGCGGATTGCGGGTTTCCCACAATCCGTCCGTGGCCAGGAAGACGACCTGCCCAGGCTGCAAACCGGACTGGCGATTCAGGCTAAAGTCATAGCCGGCATCCACGCCAAGGGCCGTTCCCGCCCCCATCAGTTCCACCAGGCGATCGCGGGCGGGGTCATACCAGATGGCCGGATCATGCCCGGCCCGCACCCACTCCAATTCGGCCGAAGCCGGCAGCAGGCGCAGAAGGCACAGGGTCATGAAGCGGCCTGATTGCCCCACGTCTTGCGCCAGATGACGGTTGACATCGTTGACGATGCGGTCCAGGGCCCCGCCGCGCGCGATACTCAGCCGCAGCAGGGCCCGCACCGTGGTCATCAACAAGGCCGCCTCGACACCGTGTCCGCTGACATCCCCGACGACCACGCCGATATCGCTCGCCCGTCGATCGGAGATCTGCAGGTAGTCGAAATAGTCACCGCCCGTTTCGCTGCAGAAAAGGCTGTGACCGGCGATATCGAAATAGGGGCTCTGGGGCGGTTCGGCCGGCAGCAGGTTTTTCTGGATCTCATCCGCCAGGGCCAAAGTGTGCCGCAGCATTTCGTTCTTGCGCTTGATTTCCAGCCGGGCCTCGTTGATTTCGCGATTGATCTTGCGCAACAGCGAAGCGGATAGGTCTTTGTGGGACTCCAGCCGTTGACGGTAGAACTCCGAGCGGTTCAGCTTGCGTTCCAGAAAAGCGACTTGGCGTTGAAGGTCTCCGGGCGTGGAAACGCCTGCGGTATCAGGGTCGACGGTTGTCAACCGCGGGGACGCTTGTGATGTTGAATCCGCACCGGCTTGTTCGCCCAACAGCAGGGTGATAAACGTGCAGTTGTGCAGCAGGCTCTGACGGCCCTCTTCCAGGGGGCTAATTTCCCCAAACGAATAAAACCCCATCAGGGCGGTGCCGGGCGGCATGTGATCCTGGAGCAGCTTGATTTCTTCGGTGGTCTGGGTGCCCAGGATATGTTTGCGCGTGGCGCAGGAAAAGATCAGTCCCGCCGATGCCTGCCATTCATCGCCAGCCAACAGCGACTCGGCTTTGAGGGTCTGGCGCATATCCGATATCATGCGCTCCCGGGTGACCTCGGTCAATTGAACGATCTGACCCTCCTGGACGGGCACGGCAAAGCGGACCCCGCCGGTTTCCTCGTCGTGGCCCAGGGGTGCTAAAATATAAAAACGGCTGCTCTCCGGTGAATGCACGGCCAGGGGAAATTCAAGCACCGGATGGGAATGGGGACCCAGGTAATGACGGTAGAAATCAAGGGCGGGTTTATCGCCGATCACGCGGACTTCGCTTCCGGCGGTCTCCACCACCGGGGCACGCTGGCCCACCGGTTGCCAGCTGTTGCACACGCTGAAGCGGAAGCGGATCGGTCCCTGGACGAGCAGGACCACGATGGCGTCTTCCAGCACATCGTCGTTACAAAATTGACGGGTTGGGGTTTCGATGTGCCAGGGATGGGCCGCCACGCCCCCGAAAACCGCGCAGCCGTTGGCGACCCGGCGATTCAAAGATTGCACCGCCAAATGGGCGGGCGCCGAAACACCCTCACAGAAAACCAGGCACAACTGCTCCGGTCCCGGCAGGCTGCCGCGTGCCATGGCCAGGGCCTGCACCACCGCAGCCTCCGGGTCCTGTGACAAGGCCACCCCCTGCCCCACCCCGAAGGCCAACTGCCCCGAGCAAAACAACATCAGGGCCAGCGAATCGTCGCTGAAGCCCACCGCCGAAGCCATTTCGCCCGCCGTGGTGCAGCCCACCAGGGGCAAGTCCGGAAAAGCGTCCCGGACAGTCGCGAGCACTTGGGAGTGGTCATACTCGACCCCGGCCATCAGGATGCCGGCCCGGGGGCGGCGCCCGGCGAGTTGCGCCCGGCACTGGGAGATGACGGACCCCACCGCACTGCGGGTGTCGATATTCTCCGCCTGCCCTACGACGACTCTCACGCGTAAAGCTCCCGGCGTTCAGATGACGGTATCTTTCGCCAGCCGACGCCTGCCGGTTGGTCATCTGGTTAAACGGCAATCGATGCTATTGCCGGGTGATTGGTCGTGATCGCGCCGTTGCAATGTCAAGCGCGGTTGCGACCCGATTCGCCCACCGGAGATGAACCGCAAGGCGCGAAGGTCAGACGCTGAATCACCCGACGTCTCCAGTTGCAGCCGATAGGCACAATCATGGCGGCCGCTTGCAACGATCGTCGCGGTATCACGGCAGCTCAGAGCTTTTCGACATTCGACTTGAGGTAATCGGCCACCCCCTCGGCGGTCGGCTTCATGCCGCCCTCGCCTTTGTGCCAGCCGGCCGGACAGACTTCGCCGTGCTCCTCGCTGAACTGGAGGGCATCCACCAGACGAAGCATTTCATCCACCTCGCGGCCGAGGGGGAGATTGTTGACCACCTGGTGCTGGACAACGCCTTCGCGGTCGATCAAGAAACTGGCCCGCAGGGCGACCCCGGCATCCGGGTGCTCGATCCCGTAAGCCTGGGCGATCTCGTGTTTGACGTCCGCCACCAGGGGGAAATCGATGGTGCCGATGCCGCCCTCTTCGATCGGCGTATTGCGCCAGGCAAAATGGGTAAACTGGGAATCGATGGAAACCCCAATCACCTCGACGCCCTTTTCCTTGAACTGCGCCATGCGCTTGTGATGGGCAATGATCTCGGTGGGGCAGACGAACGTAAAATCCAACGGGTAGAAGAACAGAACCACGTACTTGCCCCGCAGGTCCGCCAGTTTGAAATTTTCTTCGATCACACCGTTGGGCATCACCGCCGGTGCAATGAAATTTGGGGCTTTATGGGTTACCAGAACGCTCATGGGCGACTCCTTCGTAATGTTTGAATAAAGTACATAAACGCCTTACAGGCCGTTATCGATAATTGGTTCTTAATCTAATACCGCCTGAAATCCTTGCAAGGGACGTTGGGCCGCTGTTTTGATTCTCGCTGTCTGCCCTCCGGCGACGCATCGATCGACACGACCGTCGCTAACAACCAAAACCCACGTGGCCGTCATTGCAGACCCCAAAAGAAAGAATCCTGCGACAGGCAGCCAACCGCCGGACGATAATCTAAGTCACAGCTTGATCCGGCCGGATGTCGTCAAATTGCGGTATGAACCTTATGACTCGCGGTCGGTATTATCACCTTGCCGATCGCCGGCGCGGCGTGCTATGGCCAACGGCGGCGCTCTGCGGGTCGGGATTGGCGGCCCTGTAAACCTTGGCGTTGAGCATCACCAAACCGGATGTATTGGCGTCGCCGGTATTGATCATTTTTTACATCTATGACCAACCGGTGCATCAGCGCACCGAAAAACTGACCGAAACGCAACGAAATGGATTGATATGCGAACGGATGGAACGAACTCCGCGACCGGCCCGCATTGCTTTCGGATGGGGCCCTGGATCAGCTGCGCGCCCTTCGAGAAACTACTTCATATCGATATCATCGAAGCCGCCGATGGACGGGCTGTTCTGCAGATGCCCTTTCTTGTGGATTTCGCCCAGGGGGCGGGGATGATGCACGGCGGCGCCTTGGTCAGCCTGGCGGATACGGCCGTGGTCATGGCCATCAAGAGCATCGTGCCCCCCAAAACGCACTTTGGGACGGTCACCATGGCGACGGATTACCTGCGCCCCGTCTGGGAAGGCATTATCGAAGCGCGCGCACAAGTTGCGTCCGTGAAAGATCGCATGCTCGAAGGGCAGGCGCAGGTCTTCGATCAGCATCAAAAACAGGTACTCGATTTCAGGGCGACGTTCAAAATTGCACGGGATG
>JASJED010000323.1 GCA_030065585.1 Desulfobacterales bacterium
ACCCGCTTAAATTTTATAAGCCAAATAAATTATTTTGGTTGACCAAAATAATTTATGTCTTAACATTTTTCCAATGTCGGTTTAGCAGATACGCAAAATTATCGCCTTAGGCGGACAAAAAAAACCGGACGGAGGAGATCGCAAATGGCAACGGCGGCCCGGTCCAAGAATTTGATCTACAGAGGATTCGCATTCTGCGTGGCGAGCCTCCTGACTCTGGTAATCCTGCCCAGTATATCCCTGGCAGACTACAAGGGCGGGTATCCCTATAAAATCGGGGCGACCGTCGGTATGGTGGGCGATATCGCCAAAGCCGTGGCCGGTGACAAGGGGGAAGTTAGCTTCATCATCGGCGCCGGCGTCGATCCGCATGTCTACAACCCCACCCGCAGTGACGTCACGACCCTGCTGCGCTCGGATATCATCTTTTACGCCGGATTGCTTCTGGAGGGCCAGATGGCCGACGTGCTGGTGAAGGTCTCGCGCAAGCGGCCGGTGTACGCCGTAACCGAGCTTTTGCAGCCCGAGTATCTGATTCACGATCCCGCCACGGGCCACAGCGACCCGCATGTGTGGATGGATGTCAGCGGCTGGATGAAGGCCGTGGAAGTGGTGGTGCAAGCCCTCACCGAATTCGACCCGGCCAGCCGCGACGATTATCACACCAATGCCGCGAACTATTTGAAGAAGCTCGAGGCCTTGAATGCTTACGCGCGCCAGGCAATGGCTTCCATCCCCGACGAACAGCGCGTGCTGGTGACGGCCCACGATGCCTTCGGTTACATGGGGCGGGCCTACGATATCGAAGTCATGGGCATTCAGGGGCTCTCCACCGAATCGGAGGCCGGGTTGAAGGATATCAACCGAATCGTGGATGAACTGGTGAGCCGCAAGATTCCCGCGGTTTTCGTGGAGTCCAGCGTCTCGGACAAAAACGTGAAGGCCCTGATCGAAGGAGCGGGCAGCCGTGGCCACACGGTGACGATCGGCGGGGAACTCTTCTCCGATGCCATGGGACCCTCAGGCACCTACGAGGGCAGCTATATCGGGATGATCGACCACAACGTGACGGTCATTGTCCGGGCCCTGGGTGGTGAAGCCCCGCCGGACGGGATGCAGGGCAAATTGAGGCATGCGGAATAAGGCGGACTTCGAGAGAAACTAAAGCCAGCGAAAGCAGTTCGATCAAACCATCGTGCAGGAGGAGGCCCATGGCCGCACCAGCACAAATTCAATCGTCTTCCGCCAGCGTGCATGCGCTCACCGATGAGCAACGCCGCAAGCTGCCCCTGGCGGTCCAGGACCTGACGGTCGCCTACCACCGCAAACCCGTGCTCTGGGATGTTGATCTGGCTATGCCCGAAGGCCGCTTGATCGCCATCGTGGGGCCCAACGGGGCCGGCAAGAGCACCCTGATCAAGGCCGTTCTGGGGCTGATCCCCCGGGCCTCGGGTCGGGTGACCATTTATGGGCGTCCCTACGAAAGGCAGCGCCGTCTCGTGGGCTATGTGCCTCAGCGCGAAAGCGTGGACTGGGATTTTCCGGTCAATGCCCAGGATGTCGTGGCCATGGGGCTCTACGGGCAAATCGGCTGGTTCCGGCCGGTGGGCCGCGCTCACCGGCGGCGGGCCCTGGAAGAGCTGGACAAGGTGGGCATGGCCGCCTATGCCCAGCGCCAGATCAGTCAGCTCTCCGGCGGCCAGCAGCAGCGGGTCTTCCTGGCGCGGGCCCTGGCCCAGGAAGCGAACCTGTATTTTATGGACGAACCCTTTGCCGGCGTGGACGTGGCCACCGAGCGGGCGATCATCGCGCTGTTGAAAGAACTCAAGGCCGCCGGCAAGACCTGTGTCGTCGTCCACCACGATCTCCAGACGGTACCGACCTATTTCGACCACGTGGTG
Source organism: Desulfobacterales bacterium (assembly GCA_030065585.1). GTDB lineage: Bacteria > Desulfobacterota > Desulfobacteria > Desulfobacterales > UBA5852 > JABZFP01. Next base: position 1,902 of record JASJED010000323.1, read on the forward strand.
CTCCTGAACATGCGGGTGGTGGAGGCCGGCCCGGTGGATGCGGTCTTTACCGAAGAGAACCTCAAGAAAACCTACGGCGGCAAACTGACGCTGCTCTCCCAGGCCCTGTTCGAATACTCCAAGGATCCGCGCCTGCCCCCGGGGACCAAGGGCGGGGCCGCATGACACGGCGGGGACCATCGCTGCCACTGCCTGTGGTGATGGGCCTGCTGCTTTTGGGCGGCCTGCTCGACCCGCCCACGGCCGCGGCGGCCAGCCTGGGAGAGCACGCCCTGGCTTGGCCTTCCGGGGAAGAACTTTGGCGGGTCCTGACGCTGCAGGACTACAACACCCGGGTGGTCATCATCGGCACGACCCTGCTCGGGCTGGCGGCCGGCCTGGTGGGCACCTTTCTGCTGCTGCGCAAGCGGGCCCTGTTGAGCGACACCCTGAGCCATGCCAGCCTGCCGGGAATCGCGCTGACCTTCATCGTACTCACCGCCCTGGGCGGGCATGGCAAGAATCTGCTGGCCCTGGTGAGCGGGGCCGCGGTGTTCTGCATTCTGGGTACCGCGGCCGTGATTCTGATCCAGCGCTACAGCCGCCTCAAGGACGACGCCGCCCTGGGGATCGTGTTAAGTGTCTTCTTCGGTCTGGGCATCGCCCTGATGGGCATCGCCACCCGCATGGGATCGGGCAACGCGGCCGGTTTGTCGTCGTTCATCTACGGCAAGACGGCCTCGATGCTTTTCGCCGATGCCCTGCTGATTGCGGTGGTGGCCCTGTTGGTCACCGTTTGCGGTCTGCTGTTCTTCAAGGAATTCTCGCTTTTATGCTTCGATGCCGACTACGCCGCCTCCCAGGGTTGGCCGGTCACCCGGCTGGATTTTCTGATGATGACCCTGGTGGTGGTGGTCACCGTGATCGGATTGCAGGCCGTGGGGCTGATCCTGGTGGTGGCCTTGCTGATCATCCCCCCGGCGGCGGCCCGATTCTGGACCTACAACCTGAAACACATGCTCTGGATATCCAGCCTGTTCGGGGCGTTGAGCGGTCTGTTCGGGGCCGGCATCAGCGCTCTAATGGCCAACCTGCCGGCCGGGGCCGTGATCGTCCTGACGGCATCGCTGCTTTTCGTGATCAGTCTGGTGTGCGGTTCGGCGCGCGGACTGGCGCGTCAGGGGATCGAACGCCTGCGTCTGAGCCGGCGCATTCGGCATGAAAACCTGTTGCGCGAAATTTACGAGATGCTGGAAGCCTGCGGGCATGACCCGGCTGCCGCCGAGCTGGACTGCGTCCAGCCGCGGGTGTCCTTCGATGCGCTGTTGCGCCGGCGCTCCTGGACCCCGGGGCAGTTGCGCCGCACCCTGGCACGCGCGGTTTCCGCGGGGCTGCTGGCCGCGCTCCCCAACTGCTGGGAGATGACCGCCCAAGGGTGGGAAGAGGCCGGTCGCATCGTCCGCAAACACCGGCTCTGGGAGACCTACCTGATCGAATACGCCGACGTGGCCCCGGGCCACGTGGACTGGGGGGCGGACGCCATCGAGCACGTTCTGGACGCCGAGCTGGTGGCCGGGCTGGAAAAGCTCGTGCCAGGTGGTACCTTGGCGCCGATGCCGGCCAGCCCCCACCGCATCGCCCCCATGAAAGACGAGGCGGCCTGATGGAGTGGACATCCTTCGACAGCTGGATCGTGGTCACCGGTATGCTCAGCGCCATGGCCTGCGCCCTGCCGGGCAACTACCTGGTACTGCGGCGCATGAGCATGATGGGGGATGCCATCAGCCATGCCGTCCTGCCGGGCCTGGCGATCGCCTTCATCGTAACCGGCAGCCGCGGCAGCCTGCCCATGCTGGTGGGGGCCACCCTGATCGGGATCGTCACCGCCTTCCTGATTCAGGTCATCTTCCGTCTGAGCGGTCTGGACAAGGGGGCCTCGATGGGGGTGATCTTCACGACGCTTTTTGCCCTGGGGCTGATCCTGATCCGGCAGGCGGCCGACCACGTAGATCTGGACCCAAGCTGTGTGCTCTACGGGGCCATCGAACTGACGCCGTTGGATACCTATGCTTGGGGCGGTTGGGAGATCCCGCGCGCGGCCGTGACCAACGGCGCCATGTTGCTTTTCAATCTGGCCTTTGTCCTGGTGTTCTACAAGGAACTCAAGATTACCTCCTTCGACCCGGCCCTGGCCACGACGATCGGCATCAATGCCGATGTCCTGCACTATGTTCTGATGACCCTGGTGGCGGCCACCACCATCGCGGCTTTCGAGAGCGTCGGCAGCATCCTCGTGATCGCCATGCTGATCGTTCCGGGGGCCACCGCCCATCTGCTAACCGACCGGTTAGGGGTCATGCTGGGCGTGAGCATGCTCGTAGCCGCCCTGGCGGCCGTCCTGGGGCACTTGGGGGCCATCACGGTGCCGGTCTGGTTCGGCTTTCGCGATACCAGCACGGCTGGTATGATGGCCGTGATGACCGGTGTTGTGTTCCTGCTGGTCTTTCTCTTCGCGCCGCACTACGGTGTCTTGAGCCGGATGATCCAGCAGGCCCGCCTGGCCCTCAAGATCGTGGGTGACGATATCCTGGGGTTGCTCTATCGTTTTCAGGAGATGGCCCCGGCCGGTGCGGTCCCCATGCAGACGGAAGATTTCCGCGAAGCCCTGAAACAGAACTGGTCCGTACGGCTGGCGCTTTGGCGTCTGTCGCGACGCCGCTGGATCCGACGGGAAGCCGACGGTTTCGGCCTGACAGCCGAGGGCCTGCGCCGGGGCGGCCGCATCATTCGCAGCCACCGCCTATGGGAATCATTTCTGTGCGGCAAGATGGGCTACTGCGAGACCGATGTGCATACCCCGGCCCATCATCTGGAGCATTTCACGGACGACGGCCTGCAGATCCGTCTCGAAGACGCTTCCGACCGGCCGCGGCATGATCCGCATCGGCGCCGGATCCCGCGGCCCTGAAACGCGTCCCGGCCCCCGTCCTTCCAAAGTCTACCCCACTGTTGCATAAAAAAGATGGCCAAAAGTTTGGAAAACCTCATGGGTAAAGAACAAGCAGCTGATCGAAGCGCCGTACGAGGAATAATCCATTGGTGAACTTAAGGATCGGGCCGATTTGAGGCCATCTTATTTACCCTTC
>JASJED010000324.1 GCA_030065585.1 Desulfobacterales bacterium
ATCAGGCGAGGTCGAAGCGGTCGAGGTTCATGACCTTGTCCCACGCCGCTACAAAGTCGTGCACGAATTTCTCCTGGGCGTCCTCGCTTCCGTAGACTTCCGCAATGGCCCGCAGTTGAGAGTTCGAGCCGAAGATGAGATCCACTCGGGTGCCGGTCCACTGGCGTTCACCGCTCACGCGGTCACACCCCTCGAACACGTCTTCGTCGTCCGCCGTGGGTTTCCACGCCGTTCCCATGTCGAGCAGATTCACGAAGAAGTCATTGGTGAGCGTCTCGGGACGTTTGGTGAAGACGCCATGCGGGGACTGCCCGAAGTTGGCGTTCAAGACGCGCAAACCGCCAACGAGAACCGTCAGTTCAGGGGCGGTCAACGTCAGCAGTTGCGCCCGGTCAACCAGCATTTCCTCTGCCGAGACGGCGTATTTTTGCTTTTGGTAGTTGCGGAATCCGTCGGCCTTCGGCTCCAGTACATGGAATGACACCACGTCGGTTTGCGCTTCGGACGCATCCGCACGCCCCGGCGTGAAGGGAACGGTCACATCGTGACCGGCCTGCTTGGCCGCCTGCTCGACAGCGGCGCAACCACCCAGCACGATCAAATCGGCGAGCGAGACCTTCTTGCCGCCGGACTGCGCGCTATTGAAGGCCGCTTGGATACCCTCGAGGGTACTCAGTACTTTGCCCAGTTGATCCGGCTGGTTGACATCCCAATTCTTCTGCGGCGCCAGACGAATGCGCGCCCCATTGGCCCCGCCACGCATGTCGGAGCCGCGGAACGTGGAGGCCGACGCCCAGGCGGTCGAAACCAGTTCCGGGATGGACAGGCCCGCGGCAAGGATCTGGCCCTTGAGTTGGGCGATGTCCTGCGCGTCGATCAACGCATGACCGACGGCGGGTACCGGGTCTTGCCAGATCAGTTCCTCTTCCGGGACCTCCGGGCCGAGATAACGCGAGCGGGGGCCCATGTCGCGGTGGGTCAGCTTGAACCAGGCCCGGGCGAAGGCGTCCGCAAAATCCTCGGGGTTCTCGAGGTAGCGTCGCGCGATCGGCTCGTAGAGCGGGTCGAATTTCAACGAGAGGTCCGCCGTGGTCATCATCGGCCGGTGCCTTTTCGACGGGTCGTGGGCGTCAACCACCATGTCCTCTTCGTCCACATCCTTGGCCAGCCACTGATTCGCGCCGGCCGGGCTCTTGACCAATTCCCACTCGTATTTGAACAGCACCTTCAGGTAGCCCATGTCCCATTGGGTCGGATTCGGCTTCCAGGCGCCTTCGATGCCGCTGCTTATCGTATCGCCGCCTTTGCCGCTGCCGAAACTGCTCTTCCAGCCAAGGCCCTGCTCCTCGATACTTGCGCCCTCGGGTTCGGGACCCACATGCGCCGCATCGCCCGCACCATGACACTTGCCGAAGGTGTGCCCGCCGGCGACGAGGGCCACGGTTTCTTCATCGTTCATGGCCATGCGTGCGAAGGTCTCGCGAACGTCGCGGCCCGAAGCGACCGGATCCGGGTTGCCGTCCGGACCTTCCGGGTTCACGTAGATCAGACCCATTTGCACGGCGGCCAGTGGGTTTTCCAGATCGCGCTCGCCGCTGTAGCGGCTATGGGGCTTGTCGCTCGTCGCCAGCCATTCCTCTTCGGCACCCCAATAAATGTCCTCTTCCGGCTCCCAGAGGTCCTCGCGACCGCCGCCGAATCCAAAGGTCGGCAGCCCCATCGACTCGATGGCACAGTTGCCGGCGAGGATCATCAGGTCGGCCCAGGAGATTTTTTGGCCATATTTCTGCTTGATCGGCCAAAGCAGACGGCGGGCTTTGTCGAGGTTCACGTTGTCGGGCCAGCTGTTCAGAGGTGCCAGGCGTTGGTTGCCAGTCCCTGCGCCCCCGCGGCCGTCGCCCATGCGGTAGGTGCCGGCGCTATGCCAGGCCATGCGGATGAAGAGCCCGCCGTAGTGACCGTAATCGGCCGGCCACCAGTCCTGGGACTCGGTCATCAGTGCATAGAGGTCCTTTTTCAGGGCCGCAAAATCGAGTTTCTTGAATTCCTCGGCGTAGTTGAATTCCTCGCCCATGGGATTGCTCTTGTCCGCGTGCTGATGAAGAATTTTAAGGTTCAACTGGTTTGGCCACCAATCCCGGTTCGTCTTGCCACCGCCGGCAATGCGGCTGAAAGTTCTGCCCGTGACCGGGCACTTGCTTTCATCAGTCATGACGTATTCTCCCTTCGTTGTCTGGATTTATGCACCGCGCGCTATGAACATAATGCTTCGGTTCCTATTTGGTTAGAAGTGATTGCAAAACCCCCTCTAGCGTCCAATAGCTGTGTTGCAGTCTTCTTCAAAATGCTCACATATCATTGAATATGCTCCACTTTTTCATCAGCCCGCGCCTTGCTCTTGAACGCGATCAGAGGTTTTGAAACCACTTCTAGACACATCATAAAAAAAATATCAAAAGATAATAATTATCGGTAACAAAGACAAAAGTATAAGCCTAATGCGATTGGCATTCCCGGCATGTGCCGAAAAAATCAACCCGGTGATTGAGGATTTGAAAACCGGTTTCCTTGATCACTTCATTTGTCAGCTCTTTAAGACTACCTAAATTGGGATCGATTATTTTTTGACACTGGGTACAAATGACGTGGGGGTGAGGATAAGGTTTATTGCCGTCATAACGATTGCTCCCGTCGGGGAATCCAAGTTCCAATACCTCGTTGAGCTGTTTGAGAAGGTTGACCGTCTTGTAGATGGTGGCGATGCTGGTCGTAGGAAATTCAGCCCTGACCGTTTCATAAATTCCTTCAACGGTGGGATGTCCCTCACTCGCCGCCAACACCTTTAAGACGGCCAGCCTCTGGGGGGTAAGGCGGAAATCGTGTTCTTTCAGCTTGGCAAGCATCTGATGCAATCGCTGTTCGATGCTTCCCGGATCAGTCCACTCTGTCATTGCTCAGTCTTTATAAAAGTTATGGATAATAATTATTAAAAGATAACGATTCTTGTATTTCTGTCAAGCCACGGATTTACCGCGGGAATTCAGCCGCTAAAAAATCTTCCGTCTTCCTAGACTCAAAGGCCATCGTTCAAGGCAACACGGCAGGCATTGGTATACCGCCAGCGAGCAAAATGGGGATGACGGTAAGCATCATCGTATTACTCCAAAGTCTAAACCCCCGCAGGGGCAGAACTAATCAAACACCATTACGATGTAGGAAATGAAGAGAACGAGATGCACGATGCCGTGAATTACATTGGTTTTGCTGCTTGAAAATGTCAGGAGCGATACCAGAATCGTGGCCAAAAGAAGTAAAGCATCGATAGGTTCAAGGCCGAGAACGATTTTTTGACCTGTTGCCAGGCCGATCATCAAGACGGCGGGCACCGTCATCCCGATCGTCGCCAGACCCGATCCCAGGCAGATATTAACCGAGCGCTGCAGCCGGTTGGCCAAGGCGGCCTGAATGGCCGCCATCCCCTCAGGCGCCAGGACCAGAATGGCGATGATGATCCCGCCGAGGGCTGCGGGCGCGTTGAAAACCCCCACGGAATAATCGATTATTTGGGCCATGCTCTTGGAGAGGAGCACGATCGGCAGCATGTTGGCGACCAAAAACAGGGCATGGTAGCCGACCGAACGCACCACGATCATGCCGTGGCCATGATCGTCGGCCGGTGAACCTCCGGGAATGATAAAAAAACCTTGGTGGCGCATCGTTTGAATGACCAAGAAGGCCGCATACATGCCACCAGACGCAAATGCGGCGAATATCATCTGCATTCTCGAATAGGTTCCCAACTCGGTGGATTGGGTGACATTGGGAAGAATAAGGCTCAGAATGGCAAGCGGTATCAAAACAACCATGAAGGTATTGGCCCCTTGGAGATTGTGGGCCTGCTCCAAATGACGAAATCCGCCGCATATCAACGAGACGCCCACGAGCCCGTTGAGCACGATCATCAGGACGGCAAACATCATATCGCGTCCCAGCGCAGGCTTATTGGCGCTGGTCAGCATCACCGCCGTTATCATGATGACTTCGATGCTGATCACCGCAAGCGTCAGGATCAACGTACCGTAGGGCTCCCCCAACTTGATCGCCAGACCGTCCGCATGGTGAACCACGCTAAAGGAAAGCCATAACATCACCGGAAAAAGCCAACTAAACAGAAGCAAGGGCGTCAGCCAGCCGGACATCGCGAATAGCCATTCGCCACCCAAGGTCATAAAGATCGTCAAGGTTATCACGCCGGCAATCAGCCCCGCTTCCTCCTTCACGATGACCCTAGGCGAATAATCTACGAAACCTGAATCGTCCATGCCAGTCCTTTCACATCGGGGTCTCAATCATGGGAATCAGCACATATCCGACCGCCGAAGAAAAAGGCCGCGGGTGGGATAGTTTTACTTTCATCCTTGTTGGGGAGCAATGAGTATCTTTCCGGAAGTCATTTGTCTTTGATATTCCATGAGGCCGCTGGGAACATCTTCCAATTTGAGCTTTTGGCGAACATGCGTGGCAAAGGAACCATCGGCGATACGATTTTGGATTTGACCAAATGCCTGGTAGATCCTTAAAATCCCAGCGCTGCGGATCCAAGGCGTTAACCAGAAGCTTTTGACTTGCTTCTGTCCAAAAATGAGCTCCCGGCCATCGATGCCGCCGGCCGGAGAATAGGAAAGCACGCCGTAAACAATAACCGTGGAACGCTCGGGCATGGCGTTTAAAACCATACCCGTCATGTCGCCAGACACGGCATCAAAACAGATGGTTGTACGCAGCCGGTGACATGCATTCCGCAGTTGCTCCTCAAAATTGTCTGACGCGGAGTTCAATACAAATTCAGCGCCCAGAGACTTGAGAATATCTTCCTGTTCTTGGCGTCGTACGATGTTAACAAGCGGGATTCCGGCATCTGCCGCTAAATGCAATATCATCCGACCCAGCTGACTGGCCGCCGCTGTTTGTACGATGCCGCGATGCTTCCCCTTTTTGGCCTCATCGATCAACGCCCAGGCC
>JASJED010000325.1 GCA_030065585.1 Desulfobacterales bacterium
GGGCATCCGCCCAAGCCGACCTTTGACGGCCATGCCACCTGTTTCCTGGCCTCCGGATTCGAAAAAGCCATCCTGCTCGACTTCAACTACGACGTGGAACCCCTGCCCGGGAAATTCCCCTTTCCCGGGATGGGGCCCTTTTCCCTGCTTCAGGAGAGCCTGAGCAATCACTGGGGCAAAATGATGTTCCAGTGGGTTTACTGGAACCTGCTCATGAAAGGCCTGGACCTGCCCCTGGAGCCCCAGATGAATATCGCCGGCAAACTGCGTAAAGCGGCCTGAAAAGGAGGTGGTTACAATGACGAGCGAAGAACAACTGATCCAGCGCCTCGATCGGATGGAAAGCGAAATTCGCGACGTGGCAGAATCCGCCCGCGCGGTGAAGGAACTCCGTGATCAACTGGCGCCCCGGGTGAACGAAGCGGTTCACGCCTTGATCATGGAGCTGGCCGACATCGAAGAGGATTTCCAGCTCGAAGACCTGGTTTTCTTCACCAAAAACCTGCTGCGCAACATCCGCAATATCAACTTCGCCCTGGAACAGCTTAAAAATCTGATCGACTTTGCCCGGGCGATCGAACCCCTGTTGAAGAGCTCCATTCCCCAACTCATCGGTACCTTTGACGCGTGGGAGCAGCGGGGCCTTTTCCGCCTGGTCACGGAGGTGCCGGAAAAGATCGATTTCTCCCGCTCGCGGGAAGTCGGGCTCCTCGGCTTGATGCAGGCCATGGGCGACCGGGAAGTGCGGGCCGGCATGGGGGCCCTCCTTGAAATGGCCCGGGGACTGAGCGCCTTGAAACCGGAACCATCCGCCGCCTGATCCGCCGGTGGAAAGCATTGGCCCGTGGGGGCGTTTAACCCCTTCACGGGCCAGATTGAATCAACCGCCACATCACATCAGGTCGGCGGCCTCAAGCCGTTTTTTCGACGACCTTTCTATTTTTCCCCCTCGCATTGAAATTCCAACAGAATCCGTTATAGTTGCGATAAACACAGCATATCAACCACTTTTAGACAATCACGACAGACACCCAGCGCCTATCGCGAAATCGCGTTCGCCATACCAGGGTGGACCATCGTTATGGACACGCACAGAAACTGGTATCATAACCCGCTCAACCTGGTCGTTGCTTTCATCGTCCTCATGGTGTTGGCGGCACCGCACCCGATTGCGGCGTTCACCCGATCGGAAGCCGTCCATTTTCAACGATCGATCATCGATTACCGTTCGCGCCTGAATCCGCGCTATAAAAAAATCAAACGCCCCAAGACCAAATACATCATCGTGCACACGGCCGAGCTCGGGCTCAAGACGACCCTGCGCGTCGTGTCCCGGGGCAAGCGCTTCCGCAACGGCCGGCGCACAAACGGCGGGCATGCCCATTATGTGATTGCCCGCAACGGGCGCACCTACCGCATCCTGGACAGGAAATACGAGGCCGATCACGCCGGCCGCAGCATGTGGAACGGCGATACGGATCTCAGCGCGGTGTCGATCGGCATCGAGCTGGTTGGCTATCATTACGCCCCCATCACGGAGGCCCAGTATCGTTCGGTGGGCATCCTGATCGAAATTCTGCAGGGCGTCTATGCCCTGGACGATCGGGCGGTCTTGACCCACAGCCAGGTGGCCTATGGCCTGCCCAACCGCTGGCACCCCAAAAATCATCGGGGGCGCAAGCGCTGTGCCAAGAACTTCAACCGCACCAAGGCCCGGCTGGGGCCGACCTGGCGCTACGATCCGGACGTACGCGCCCGGCGGCTGGTGGCGGATGCCCAGCTGGCGGCCGTGTACTACAGCCCGAAACAATATGTGGCCGAGGCCCAGGAGGCCAATGTCATCTCCAAGCGTAATACGGCCTGGGTTATCGCCGGGGAGGATTTCGACAGCTCAACCACGGTCTACAAATTCCCCAACGGCCGGGTCTACACGGGTGATCAGATCGCTGCCCAGGTAGGCTGGAACCGCCTGCCGGCCAAAACGGTCGTCCTGCTCAACCAGGAGGAACGGGTCGAACGGCTGCGGGACGACGGCCCGGTGAAAACCATCGCGGACGGTGTTACGGCCTGGTCGCTGGCCGGAAGATCCTACAATCACAAGACCACTATCTATTTCCTGCCCTCCGGCCGGATCAAGACCGGATCGATGATCCACGACTGGGACGATCTACCGGTTAAAACCCGGCTGATCGTGGGCTACAAAGGCCCCTTCGAACTCCGCAAGGACCAGTCCGCCTATCGCATCGCCGGCAAGGGTTACAAGGACCCGCGAACCATCTACTACCTGCCCTCCAAACAACTGGTGCGCGGGCACAAGATCAAGGATTTCACCCAGCTTCAGTTGGGCACCCTTGTTTTTCTGCCGACAGCATCGTAAGGCCTTACCGAAATTGAGGGCCTAATGATCTATTATTGTAATTAAAAAGAGGTGATATGGAGACAAAATTCAGGAGACGAATCGATGCTCGATAAAATCAATGGATGGATCGATGAGACACTTGCAAACCATACCAGCGAGAGGATCGGCTGCGAGTGCATGGCCACGGATTTCGAAGGTTATTATCCTCCTGCGTTTCTGGCAGACAGCTTTTATGTGATCGTCCCGCAATTGCCCAAGCCGGACTTTCCCGAGCTGCGCCAGCTCGGGTTTGGAGACCTGATCGATACGGACTTCAATGGGATAACATATAAAAACACGTATTTCGTCAAGCAGGGCAAGGAGCGCAACTTAAATCTGCATTTCCATGAACTCGTCCATGTGCTGCAATGGCAAACCCTGGGGGCCGAGGCCTTTATGATTCGCTATATGGATGAAATCCTGAAATATGGCTACGAAGACGCGCCTCTGGAAAAAATGGCCTTTGCGCTGGAGGCGCATTTTATGGAGGGCGGCGCACCATTCGACATTGGTGCGCATGTTCGACAAAAGATATAGGGTGGATTGCCTGGCAGGATTCCGTTCAGTGGTCCGGTTGACAGACGGAGATTGGTTCGTTAGAGCAGGCCGTCAATCATGCCGCGCGTCGATTACACATGCCCGCAAGGTTGCCACCGTTTAAAGCGGATCGTTCTTCGAGGGGAAGAAATCAGCCCGGCGTCACGCCCCCGGTGCCAAACCCTCCAGGTCAAGCCTTCCCGGGGACCCGCCAGCCTGCTCGAGGGGATCGCCCGCCTCAACACGGACACCAACTGAACGCGCTGATCCGGTGGCCGGTTCGGCCGCCCAAGACCCCCATTACCACAGAGAACAGGAGAACGGACACCATGCATACCGACACCCAGTGTGTTCACAGCGGCAGCTATTTCGAAGCGACCACCGGAGGCATCAATACCCCGATTTTCACCTCCTCGGCCTATGATTACCTCAACCGGGAAGATCCCCCTTATCCACGCTATTTCAACACCGTCAATCAGGACGTGGTGGTCAAGAAGGTCTGCGCCCTGGAGGCGGCCGAGGACGGGGTCCTTTTCAGCTCGGGCATGGCGGCCATGAGTACCGCCATCCTGGCCTTTGCCGGCAGCGGGGATCATGTGGTGCTGATGGACGAGCTCTACGGGGGCACCCATGCCTTTGTCACGGATGCGTTCGAACACCTCGGTATCGACTATACGTTCGCTCAAACAAGCGTGGCGGCGATCACCGCCGCCGTCACCGATCGCACGCGGGTTGTCGTAATCGAGTCGCCCACCAATCCGCTCCTGGGCGTGGTGGATATCGCCGGGGTCGCCGAAATGGCCCGAGCCCGGGGCATCACCACCATTATCGACAACACCTTCGCCTCGCCCATCAACCAGAAGCCCGCGACCATGGGTATCGACATCGTCGTTCACAGCGGCACCAAATACATGGGCGGCCACAGCGACCTGTGCTGCGGCATCGCGGTGACCACCGGCGACAAAGCCCAGACCATTCGCCACATGGCCCGGCACCTGGGCGGCAGCCTGAACGCCATGACCTGCTATCTCCTGGAGCGGAGCCTCAAAACGCTGGCCCTGCGCGTGCGGCAGCAGACCGCCAATGCCGGCCGCATGGCGGCCTTTCTGGCCGCAAGCCCCGCGGTCACTGAGGTTTTCTACCCCGGCCTGGAAGAGACCCCCGGCCATGCCATTGCCCGGACCCAGATGACCGGTTTCGGCGCCATGCTGTCCTTTGAGTTGGATGCGGCCAAGGTCAGCACCGACACCTTTCTCCGAAGCCTCGCCCTGATTCGCCCGGCCGTCAGCCTGGGCGGTGTGGAAACCACCATCTGCGCACCGGCCAAGACCTCGCATGTCAAGATGTCTCCGGAGGAGCGGAAGCGCATCGGTGTCAACGACGAACTGCTGCGCCTGTCGGTGGGTATCGAGGATGCGGAGGATCTGATCGGCGATATCCAAGGCGCATTGGAACAGGCCACGCTAAGCTCCGGTTGAAGACCTGGCGCTGGATCAATACATTCAGACCCGAACGCAAACCGCCCGGCACGAATTCACGAAATTCAAGCAACATGCACATCGATTTCGCCCAGATAGTTTCCCGATTCGAAGACCGCGATCAACCGCTGTACCCGTTGACCGCTTCTTGAAAATTCCAGGGCGCCGGAAGAGTGTTGAAAAAGAGCAGAAATAAATTAGGTGCGGATGGCACTCTTGGGGAGACAGGGAAACCTGTGATCTTGATCAGTCATCAGCCTGACCGGCGGCGTCACCGACATAGATAGAAATCATGATGCCTGCCATAGCGGCCGCCATCACGGCCGATCCAAAAACTTGCCCATCCGGTCGTACACCGCTTCACAGCTCTCCTTGACCAGATCCTCCATGTTCATGAAGGCATGGATCATGTCCTCCAGATGGAAATGCTCCGCCTCGATCCCGGCCTGCTGCAATTTTTCCACGTAGGCGAAGCCTTCGTCGCGCAGCGGGCAGAACTCAGCCGTGATCACCAGACTGGCGGGAAGCGCCGGCGTGAATGCCATGTAAAGCGGCGAGGCGGCCTGGCGATTTTCGGCGTTTAAAAAATATTGGTCGAAAT
>JASJED010000083.1 GCA_030065585.1 Desulfobacterales bacterium
GATTTGTGGCGGTTGAAAGTGCGGTTAATACGCTTGGCGCTGGTTTGTTCGAAAAATTGTTCACCAAAGCGATCCAGGGCGTTTCGAAATCCTTCCCCGTCGATATCACTGAAGTCCATCGAAAAGTCTTTGAGGTGCACCAGAAAGGTCCGAATGACATCTTTAAGCGTGGCCGTCGACCGATCACCGGCGCCGTGTCAAAGCGATGACAGCGCTGCTTAAAAATTGACAAACCCGCGCCGTTCAGGGCGCCGCCAAATTCCAGTCAAGTACCCCTTCAGCGCACAGCACATGGTAGAATTGGTTAAACCTCAATGATGACAGGTAGTTTGATTGCCAGGCCTTTCGATCGCTGCCAGGCTGGGAGACGCTTCTGGCGCTTGCGACATGGTTTTGTAGTGGCATACGAATTGCAGAAATTCTTGGCGCTACGCGTCTCATGCAAGGGGTTCTGATGATTAACGCTGATATTACAAAGTCTTAGCCAATATTATGTCAATCATGTCTCCAACAACAGAACGTGGAACTCTTTCCGATGGATCGACGCGATTAGCCCTGATTGCCGATGCCGACGCACGAACATGCAAACATACGGCCGATATCCTCCGAAAGTTCGGTTGGGTGGTCGAAACCGTCGCCACCTCTCAATCCGCCCAGGATCTCATCGTTCGTAAGACGTTTGACGTAACCCTCATCGATTCGGCTCTGGCAGGCAACGATGATTTGCAGTTGCTTGAGCGCATCCAAAGCCTGCGGCCCAGTTCCAATATCATCCTAACCACTTCGACGCCCGATGTTGATGAGGCCGTCGAGGCCATTCGCCGGGGGGCCGTCGATTACATGACCCAACCGGTGGAAATTGAACGCGTGGCCACCTGCATCGAACACCTCGATGGGCAGAGCGTGCGGGAACACGCCGATCAAGCGCCGCGGGCAATGCCTGGAAACGCCGCCAAAACATTCATCAGCGGGAATCCGCAGATGCTTGCCTTGCTCGAGGCGGCCGCCATGGTCGCCGGCACCAAGGCCACGATCTTGATCACCGGCGAGAGCGGTACCGGCAAAGAAGTGCTCGCCGCGCACATCCACCGGGCGGCCGCTAAGCCGGATTTGCCCTTTGTGGCCGTTAACTGTGCGGCCTTGCCGGATACGCTGATCGAAAGCGAACTTTTCGGACACGAAAAAGGTGCCTTCACGGGAGCGACCCAACGCAAAAGGGGTAAATTTGAGCAGGTCGGGGAGGGGACGCTGGTCTTGGATGAAATCGGTGATATGCCATTGGCCCTGCAGCCCAAGATCTTGCGCGTTTTACAGGAAAGACGAATCGAACGTCTGGGCGGCGTGGGGGATCGGCCCTTTAACGGGCAGGTGATTGCTATTACCCATCAGGATCTCGAAGCGGCCGTCAAAGACGGACGGTTTCGTGAGGATCTCTACTATCGCATCAATGTCGTACCGTTTCATTTGCCGCCGCTGCGTGCGCGACGCGACGATGTTCCGCTGCTGGCGCGGCATTTCATCTCCCGATACGCATCCTGCTACCAGAAAAACCTGGAGGCGCCGTCGCCGAATATACTGGAGCAAATGGCCGCCGAAGAATGGCGGGGCAATGTGCGCGAACTTGAAAACCGGATAGAGCGGGCGGTTTTGTTGAGCCGCGGACCGCGATTGGACGATGACCTTTTGGTGGGCAATGGTCCGTGCATGCCGCCGGCGGACGAAACGGCGCTTATCCAGGCGGGGCTTTCCGTCAAGGGGATGGAGAAGATTCTGATCTGTAAGACCATGCACGCTGTCAATCACAACCGGACGCGGGCCTCAGAGCTTCTGGGGATCAGCATTCGCACGCTGCGCAACAAGCTCAAGGAATACCAGACCAGTCAAACAGACTTGCAAGGGGAAGCACGGCCATGAAAGCGGACTTGATTTTCGGAAATACGTTGGGGCTGCTGGAACGATCGCTAAATCTACGCGCCGACAATCAGAAGTTGATCGTTTCCAACCTCGCCAACCTGGACACGCCCAACTACAAGGCGTTTAAAATGATGGTCGCCGAGCAGATGGAACGCGCGTCAGTCCGCGCGGCGCCAATGCCCATGGCCCGCACCCACAGCAGCCACATGGCGCCGCATACCGGGCAGATGGCAAACGCGGTCGTCGAGCGCGTTGAATCTAATCCTCGGTCTATCCGCGGTGACGGCAATACGGTCGAGTTGGAAACGGAAATGTCCAACCTGGCCGAGAACACGCTGCTCTACAATACGGCCACGCGTATCGTGGCCAATAAATTCAATTTACTCAAAAGTGTGATCAAAGGAGGCACCTGATCATGAGTTTTATCGATGCCCTTCGCGCCAGCGGATCAGGACTGACGGCCCAGAGCCTTAGGATGAAATTGATTGCCGGTAATTTGGCCAATCGGCACACCACCCGTACACCGGAAGGCGGGCCTTATCGTCGCCGGGATCCGGTTTTTGCGGCCTTGCCGCAGGGCCGCAATTTCCACGAAATGCTCAGGGCCCAGCAGGAGGGAGGGCTTATCGAAGTCGAGGCGGTCGACATCATCGAGGATAACCGCGAGCCGATCTACCGCTACGATCCCGACCATCCGGATGCCGACGAAAACGGGCGCGTGGCCCTGCCCAATATCAGCCTCTCGGAGGAAATGGTGAACATGATCTCGGCCACGCGCAGTTTCGAAGCCAACGTGGCCGCCATCAAAGCCACCAAGAACATGGTCAACAAAGCACTCGAAATTGGACGCTAAGCCATGACGGAAATCAACGCTCTCAATGGGGCCGGGAAGCTTCAATCCCGCGCGCCGCAATCTTCGGTTGCGCCGGGGACTCCCGCGCAAGGGTTTGGCAACACGCTCGAAGCGGCCCTTAAAGATGTCAATCAACAGCATCTGGATGCCGATCGCGCCGTGGCCGATTTGGTGTCCGGCCGAAGTCAGGATGTCCACAATGTCATGATCGCTTCCCAAAAGGCGGATATCGGCTTTCAACTGTTGATCCAAGTCCGCAACAAGGTGGTCAGTGCCTATGAAACGATCATGCGGATGCAGATTTGACGGTCCCGTAAAAAGTCCGATAGCGGCGTTACGCTTCAGCCCTCGTCAGTCAGCGTACCGCAAGTACGCTTCTTTCCTCGGGCTTCACAAGCCTTGCTCTCGAACTTTTTTCGGAACCGTCTATTGGATATGACTTTTTACGAGGCCATCAGATATAGGGGATAAAGGATTAACCCATGGACAAGGCTTTGGGGCAGTTGCGCACCGCCATCGCGACCATGAGTCTCAAGAAGAAAATCAGTCTCCTTCTGGTCGTGGGCCTGATGATCGGCGGGTTTGTCTACCTGATCAGTTGGAGCGGTCGTCCCGACTATCAGAACCTTTACGTCAACCTGTCGGCCGAAGATGCCGGTCTGATCATCGAACGCCTAAAGGGGCAGCAGATCCCTTACCGCCTGGCGGGAAACGGCAGCTGCATCCAGGTGCCCGCCGAAAAGGTCCACGAGCTGAGAATGGTCATGGCCTCGGAAGGCCTGCCCCAGGGGGCGGGCATTGGATTCGAGGTCTTTGATAACGCCAAGCTGGGCATGACGGAGTTTTTGCAGAACGTCAATTATCAGCGGGCCCTGCAGGGCGAGCTTTCACGTACCATCAACCAGATCGACGAAATTGAAAGTTCCCGTCTGCACCTGGTCATGCCTGAGCAAACCCTCTTTGTGGAGGCCGAGCGGCCGGCCAGCGCATCGGTGGTGCTGAAGCTCAAACCGGGTCGCCACTTGAACCAAAACCAGATCCAGGGGATCGTTCATCTGGTATCCTCCAGCCTTGCGGGCCTGGAACCTGAAAATGTCACGGTGGTCGACAACCGGGGCAAGTTGCTGGCCGGACGCGACGAGGCTTCGTCGGAGCAGGCTCTCAGCTCGGACCAGTTCGTGTATCAGCGCCGGATGGAGACCACGCTCGAAAACCGTGTCAAAACCATGCTCGAAGAAGTTCTGGGGCCCAACAAGGCGATTGTGCGCGTTTCCTGCGACCTGAATTTCGTCCGCCATGAAGAAACCGAAGAGAAATTCCTGCCGGACAATCAGGTGGTCCGCAGCGAGCAGCTGTTCAACGAGACGACCAGCGGTCAGGGCAACCTGCCCATGGGTGTACCGGGTGTGCGCGCCAATACCGAACAGGGCGCCATCGGCACGGATGTGAATCCCCCGCCGGTGATCAGCAACCGCGAAAGTACAGTTTTTCAGAAGCATGACCAGACCAAGAATTATGAAATCGGCAAAGTGGTCAGCCGGAAAGTGATGCCCTTTGCGACCCTCCAGCGGGTATCGGCGGCCGTTATCGTGGACGGTACCTACGCACCGGTCGCCACCAAGAAAAAGAAAGCGGCGCCGGAATGGCAGTATGTCGCCCGCCGCCCGGAAGAGATGCAGCAATTTGAGCGCATCGTCAAACGGGCCATCAATTACAGCGAGGCCCGCGGCGATGCCGTTGAAATCCAAAATATTCCCTTTGAGACCAGCCAGGTCGATGCCGCGCCGGAGGCCCCCGACACCGGTGGCTGGGGCACCGCTCTCAAACGGTATCAATTTGTCTTCGATTTTCTGCTGGTCGGCCTGTTTATCGTCATGAGCTTCCTGTTTCTGGTGCGTCCGCTGATCAAATGGCTGACCGCCGATTCACCTTCCAATGGCGAGATCATCCGCCAGTTGCCGAAAACCGTCGGGGAGTTGGAAGGCGAATATAACCGCGGCAGCGGTCAGGTCTCCTTCATGGATCAGGCGCGTCAGATGATTGAAAACGACGGGCAGAATTCCGTCGGCGTGATGAAGGCCTGGTTGAAGCAATAGCGCCGCCTGCTCAGGCGATAGGGATACAGAAAGTTTAATAACCGCATGGAAGCCAAAGATCTACCCGGACCGCTGAAAATCGCCATCCTGGTCAAATCGTTGGGACCTGAAATCGGTGAAGTCATTTTGAACGGTCTGACCCCGGCGGAAAAAGAAACCGTTGCCGGACACATGAACCAGCTCGGTCAGGTGTCGGACGATCTGGTTGAGAAAATCGCCGAAGAATTCATGCAACAAAATCAGCGGGGCCTACCGCCCGCGGCCGCCGCAGCGACACCGCCGACCGCGGAAGGGCCGGCGCGCCGGGATGCCGAGCGTGACGGCGATACCGCGCTCAAGGCCGTTGCCGACCTTGAAGCCGACCAGTTGTTCAAGCTGATCGTCAATGAACACCCCCAGACCATTGCGATCATCCTCGTGCACGCCAAAACCAATGTCGCCAGCGAGGTCGTCTCGCGCCTACCCGATGAACTCAAAACCGACGTGTCCCTGCGCATCGCCCAATTGGGCAAAGTCAATTCGGGAATGGTCGATGAAATCAACCGGGTGATTGAAGATATTCTGACCACCAAAGCCAACGCCCAGACCCACGAAACCGGTGGCGTCGCAAGGCTGGCCGAAATTCTCAACCTGGCCGACGAAATGTCCAGCGAATTGATTATGAGCGAAATCGAAGAGAACGATCCCGAGCTGGCGGCCCAAATCAAACAGAAAATGTTCGTATTCGAAGATATTGTCCTGGTGGACGACAAAGGTTTCCAAAAACTGCTGCGCAAAGTCGAGACGGCCGAGTTGGCCGTGGCCCTCAAGGCCGCCTCCGACGAGGTCAAGGACAAAGTGCTGCGCAACATGTCGCAACGCGCCGGAGATATGCTCAAGGAGGAAATCGCGGACATGGGGCCAGTGCGCATGAACGATGTCACCGCCGCCCAACAGAAGATTACCGCTCTGATTCAGGATATGGACTTCAAGGGCGAGCTCATCATCAGCGGTCGCCGGGGAGAATCGCTCGTTGCGTAAGATCATCAAAAATTCAAACACCCGGCAGACCAATACTTTTCGGCTGCATTACTTTCCCAACATACCGACGCGTGACCAAGCGTCCAGGGTATCGACGTCGACACCCGGCAACACCGGCGGTGAAGACCAAACCCGAAACACCAAAGCCGCGGAGGGAACCGCGTATCCTCCGGACAGCGGTTCCGACAACGGTTTCGACGCGGCCCTCCCGGATGACCGGACGCAGCTGGAAGCCGTGGTGAAGCAAGCCTATGCCGAAGGTTTTGCCCAGGGGGAACGGGATGCCCAGGCACTGGGCGAGCAGCGCATTGCCCCGCTGGTGGCAACCCTGGAAAACATGATGAGCGAGCTTGCGGCCATGCGACAGAAAATTCAGGCGCAGATCGAAAATGAAGTGGTCGAACTGGCCCTGCATATCGCGCGCAAGGTAATCGGCCAGGAAGTGCAGACCAACCGCAGCGCCGTGGCCGCCATCGTTCGTGAGGCGCTGAAACTTGTCGAAGACCCCGAGGAAATTACGATTCGCATGAATCCGGCCGATATTCAGCAGTTGCAAAACGCTCAGATCGACATCGGTTGCCCGGGCGGCCACGGTGACCGCATCCAGTTTAGGGAAGACCGCGGCATCGAGACCGGCGGCTGTCTGGTGCAGACCGAATACGGCGAGATCGACGCGCGCATCGAAGAACAACTGCGCACCATCGAAGAAGCCTTCCGGGCCGAAAGCATGCACCTGGCTGACGAGAATGGAAGCGCCTCCGAATGAACGCCACCATTTCCCTTCAGCGCTATCATGATCGTCTGATCAACTGCCGGCCGATCCAGGCTTACGGAAAGGTCAGCCGGGTGGTCGGGTTTGTGGTGGAGTCCATCGGACCGGAATGCCGCCTGGGAACGGTGTGCGATATCTACACCAAAGACGGCCGCAAACACTTTCCGGCCGAGGTCATGGGGTTTCGCGACAATCGGGTGTTGATGATGCCTCTCGAAGAAATCCACGGCATCGGACCGGGCAGCCGAGTGGTTGCGCGCCAATCGCAGGCCTATCTGCCGGTGGGGCGTGGTCTGCTGGGGCGGATCATCGACGGATTGGGAGATCCGATCGACGGCTGCGGCCCGCTGCCCGGCGAGACGACCTATCCGATCTATGCCACCCCGCTTAATCCGCTCAAACGCAAACGCATCAGTGAACCGCTCGATCTCGGGATCCGGGCCATCAATGGCCTGCTGACCGTGGGCTGTGGCCAACGGCTCGGCATTTTCGCCGGATCGGGCGTTGGCAAAAGTGTTCTGCTGGGCATGTTGGCCAAAAAATCCAGTGCCGACGTGAATGTGATCGCCCTGATTGGCGAGCGGGGGCGTGAACTCAATGAATTTATCGAAAAGCAGCTGGGTCCCGACGGGCTTGCCCGCTCGGTCATCGTGGTGGCCACCTCGGATCACCTGCCGTTGATTCGCATGCGGGGGGCTTTCGTGGCCACGGCCGTTGCCGAGTATTTTCGAGACCAGGGCCTGCGGGTCAACCTGATGATGGATTCGGTCACGCGCTTTGCCATGGCCCAGCGTGAAATCGGGCTGGCGCTGGGTGAGCCGCCGACCACCAAGGGCTATACCCCCTCGGTGTTCACCCTGCTGCCCAAACTGCTGGAACGCGCCGGCACTTCAGCCCATCGGGGGTCGATTACCGGGCTCTATTCGGTGCTGGTGGAGGGCGATGACAACAATGAACCGATTGCCGATGCGATTCGCTCCATCCTGGATGGTCATATTGTTTTGACCCGGGAGCTGGCCACCCAGGGACACTATCCGGCCATCGACGTCTCGCGCAGCATCAGCCGGGTCATGGACGATATCATCACCCCTTCCCAGCGCGAACTGGCCCGCAAGCTCAAAGCCGTTCTGGCGACCTACCGCAAAGCCGAAGATCTTATCAATATCGGCGCCTATGTCGACGGCAGCAACCCGCGAATCGACGACGCCATTAAAAGAATCGACCCGATCAACGCCTATCTCTGCCAAGATATTGACGCCACGGTGTCGCTTGAGGAGAGCTTCGCCCAGTTGTCGAAACTCATGGGGTAAGGGAGGCGCGTCATGGCCGAGCCGTTCAAGTTGGAAAGTGTTCTGCGCCATCGGAAACATTTGGAAGAGGCGGCGCAAGCGGCTTTTGCCGCATCCCTGCGCCGATGGACCCAAGCTCGACGTGCCCTTGAGGAGCTGATCCGTAATCGGCAGGCATATCAACAGGAACTCAAACATAAAATGCAGGCCAATGCCAGGGCGGATGTACTCGTTTGCTACCATCGCTACCTGAGCCGTTTGGACAAGGAAATCGAATCGCAGGCCAGTATTGTTGAAGCGCTGGCGGTCGCCAAAGAAGAAAAACGTACCGCGCTTCTGGGAGCCCTCAAGGAACGTAAAGTCCTCGAAAAGCTCAAAGCGCACTATTTGGAAACCGAAGCCCGCAGCGAGCGGGCTCAGGAACAGAAACAAATGAACGAAGCGGGTGTCAATCGCTATCAGAAGCGGCAGCGTCAAACGGATGCCAGGGGGGAGGGCTGAGCGGCAAATCCTGCCGGAACGGGGCAGATAATACCACCTCGGAAACCGACCACCGGCGGATCACGAACGCGTGCAAGCCCGCGGCAGGCCGTGATTGGCCACACAAACGGCGAGTCCCATTCATACGATGCGTGGCACAATTTATGCAGATTGTGCTGAAGCAAATCCCTTGGCAATGATGATTGATTAGAAAGGATATCGATTTTGAACGCTGTCCCAACCTTACCGATCAAACCGGATATGCCGGCCAGCGCAGCGCCAAGCGCGTTTAACCGCGACCAATCGCAGCCTTCATCGAGTTTCAGGGCCACACTGCACAAGGTCAAAGCGGACAAGCCGTCGGCGCCCTCCGACCAAGATCCGCATGATGCCCCCCCGGCATTTTCCGGAGAAGATCAAAACGCTTCGGTCATCACCGGAGAAGAACCGCATGCCACGGATCCGACTGAGCCGCAGGCTGTGGGGCTGATCGAGGATCCGGCCGAATTGTTTTCCGGCGCGGGCCTATTGGAAGGGGCCAAGCCGGCGATCGACGGTGGGGGCTCAACAGGTGACGAGAAGTCTCCCCTTGGGGTCGCTGCGGTAATGCCGCAAGACAAACAGGCCGCAGACGGACCACCTGATCTCAAGACCGTCGCTGCGCCGATAAGGCCACGGGCCTCCGGACAGCCCCCCGCAAGGGCGCAATCCCATTTGCCAAACACAGCGCCGGTGGTTTTGACGACGCCCGGTAGCGAAAATGCCAATCCAGATTCTGGCTTGCGGACAGCCCAATCGCTCTCCCCGGGGATATTCGCCAGGACCGCCGAACCAAACGCTCCGGGAGTCGAGGGCACCATGGGGGATTCGGGGCCTCGCCTACTGGAGACGGGTGAGAAGGGGACGCCACTTAAAACTGAGCCGTTGGTCAACGCGGATAAACGTATTCCCGCGCAAGCCGGACCTGGGCAGCAGGGACCACTCGTGGAGGGGGCTGAAGCCGCTCAAAGCCAATCCGCGACGGTCGCCAAGATAACCATGGCCTCCGCCATTCGGCGGTCCCCAGCACCGGACCGTCAGGCCGGCCCTGGAAAGACCCCGGCAGCTTTGAACCTGATCGCCACCCTCGGACGCGAATCGGGTCATACGTCATCCGAAACACCCGAATCGACCCCGTCGGCACGCCTGGTCGGGGAAAATGCGGGGCCTCATGACGGACCGGGACTATCCGCGGATGGGGAGCGCGCGGAAGATCATCCCCGGCGTTGGTTGGGTGCCGATCAGGGGTTGGAAACGGCACGCAGCCTTCGAACCGCGCGGCTTGACGCCGATGCCCGCGCGGATTGGATTGCGACGGTCGATCGCCAGGGAATGTCACCGGTCAACAAGCCGAGTTCAACGATCTTCGTCGAGAAGGATCCGACGCTTACGGCCGATTCTTTTCGGTCTCAGAATCTCGACCCGATCGTCGAGCGCATCGCCGTGAGTGTCCGGGGCAACCAGTCCGAAGCGCGCATTGCTTTAAAACCGGATCATCTGGGCAGCATTCGACTCCAAATTGCCACGGATAACGGCATCGTCAACATCAAGATCATGACGGAATTTCCAATGGCCCGCGATCTGCTCGAATCCCATCTGCCTCAGTTGAAGACCGAGCTGCAGCAACAGGGTCTCGACCTGGATGAATTTACCGTCACCCTTGACAAGGAAGAGCAGGATTTCCGCCGGGAAGGCCGGCGGCAACAGGGGACGTTCAGGCCGCCGTCGGACCCTGGACGCCGCGATGCGCATGCCGACCGTCCTGGCCATGATCGGCCGGAAAACCCTCCGACCGCCAAACGGTCTACGGCAACCGGTGTGGACTTCTTTGCCTGAAAGAGGGCCGCGTCCCTGACCGGCGGGTGAAGTGAACGCTAGAGGAGAAATGCCACCATGACGATATCGGGTATCGAAGCCACGCTTCCCGCAACCACGGCGGGTCAAAATGTCAAACCGGGTGAACTCGGGCGGGATGATTTCCTGAATCTGCTGGTGACGCAGCTGCAGCATCAGGATCCCCTGAACCCCATGGACAGCACCGACTTTACCGCCCAACTGGCGCAGTTCAGTTCCCTCGAGCAGTTGAGCAACATGAGCGGCCAGTTAGAAGAACTGACGGCCTCTCAAAACGTGTTCGCCAATTCCCAGGCCGTCGGGTATATCGGACATACGGTCCTCGCCAACGGCAATGCCTTTACTTTCGACGGGCACGAACCGGCAACGCTGGCGGTCGATCTGCAGGCCCCGGCCCAGAACGTGTTCCTAAGCGTCTACGACGCCACCGGAGCGTTTGTGGCCTCTTTGGAAGCCGGTACCATGACCGCCGGCCGCCAGACCGCCCTCTGGAACGGCCAGGACAATAGCGGCAATCCGCTCCCGGGCGGCACCTATCGTTTCGAAGCCGTGGCGGTCAATGCCCAGGGCGAAGAAATCGGTGTGAACCCCTTGAGCCGCGGCCGGGTCGACGGCGTGGCCTTTAAAAACGGCGCCGCGGTGCTGATGCTGGGCAGCCGCGAAGTGCCGCTGGCGGATGTGATCGAAGTCATTCGCCTCGCCGAGGGTGGCGCGGCAGAGTAGCATCCCGGGAAGCAATGCCATTTAAATGGGCACACCTAACAACTTTTTGTCGGACATCACAATCAACAGGAGGAAACGATGATCGGATCATTGTTTGCAGGAATTTCGGGACTCAACGCCAACTCAACGGCCATGACCGTCATCGGCGACAACATTGCCAACGTCAACACCACCGCCTTCAAATCCAACCGGGCCTCCTTCGCCAACGTTCTCAGCCAGGCGATCGGCGGCGGCGGCAACGATATCGGTCGGGGTGTCGAATTCTGGGGCACGGCGCCCATGTGGGCCCAGGGTTCCCTGGAAAACACGAGCGGCCCCATGGACATGGCCATCAACGGCCGGGGATTTTTCATCGTCGCCGACGGAAGCGGTTCCAATTTCTATTCACGCGCGGGGGAATTCACCTTTGATCGCGACGGCCGGCTGGTCAACCCGGACGACCTGCAACTGCAGGGTTATGCCGTCACCTCGCAAAACCCGGATGGATCGCTTAATCTGGGGCCCCTGGGCGACATCCAGGTGCCGACCGAAAGCACGACCCCGCCCCGGTCCACAACGGAGTTTACCGTGGACGTGAATCTGGATTCCGCAGCCTTGATCGGCGACACTTATTCGACCTCCATCACGGTTTATGATTCGCTCGGCAACAACGTGCCGTTGACGCTCGATTTCGTTAAAACGGGCAATAATGCCTGGACCTGGCAGGCAGGATCCACCATGGCCTCTGCCGTTGCACCGGCCGGCCCCACGGCGATCACCTTCGATCCCACCACCGGTGCGCTCAACGGCACCACCGATCCAACCATCAACTTGACCCTGAGCAATGGGGCCACCATGCCGGCCCTCACCTGGGATCTCTACGACACCACGACCAGCGCCAGCAACGGCGATCTGACCCAGTACGCCGCGCCGTCCACCACGACCTTTCAAACCCAGAACGGTTTTCCGTCCGGGTCCTTGAGGTCGGTGGCCGTGGACGAATCCGGCGTCATCACCGGCTCCTATTCCAACGGACAATTGGTGCCCCTGTTTCAAGTGAGTTTGGCGGATTTTCCGTCCTATTACGGTTTGACCAAGATGGGCGGTAATCTCTATGGTGCTTCGCTGCAGTCCGGCGATGCCATGCCGGGGGTTCCCGGCAGCGGCCGTCTGGGCAGCATCAGTCCCAGTGCCATCGAAATGTCCAATGTCGATCTCGGGCAGGAATTCGTCAAAATGATCACGACCCAGCGCGCCTTCCAGGCCAACTCCCGGGTGATTACCACCAGCGACGAGATCCTGAATGAATTGATCAACATCAAGCGTTAAACGACGCATTGGTCTGCAGACCGGCACGCCCGCGCGATGATGCCCGGCGGCGTGCCGGTCCGTTGCCTGTCCGGCCGACCGCGGTTGACGTCAATGCGTTGACAGGCGTCAAGATCAAAACCCGCCGCGCCCGTCTGATCGTCCCGTATCTCAGCCCCAATCGCGATGGCCTCCCCGAAAACAGCCGGGCTACAGGCTGTAGGTCCTTCATCCGCCGTCCTTCCTGGCTACACCGACACCAACCGATTCGTGGCATATTTATTGCTGAATACATATCCGATTGATCATGGGCCAATCCGGCCGCGGGCCGCACCCGGTGTGCGGACATCCGGATAGAGGCGCACCCAATGGATCGAAAGGACGGAAGGATGAACAAGACCCTGGTCATCGTGATCATTGCCGTGGCGGTGCTGTTGATCGGCGGCGTGGGCGGCGGATTCTATATGATTTGGAACAAACTGGCCGATCTGGATGCCCGCATCCAGTCGGAGGAAGTCGCCGACGAGGAGGACGAGGAGCAGGCGGCCGCCATGGGGGCCTTGTTTCCACTCGATACGTTCATCGTCAATCTGGCCGACGAGAAAAGCAAACGCTATCTAAAAGTCACCATGCAGATCGAGCTCAAGGAGGGCGAACCACTCGAACTGCTTGAAAAGCGTCTGGTGCAGGTGCGCGATATCATCCTCATGATCTTGCCCACCAAACGGTTTCAGGAAATCCGCTCGGCGGATGGCAAAACCCTCTTGCGGCAGGAAATCATGAGCCGACTCAACGACCTGTTCAAAAAAGAGGCCGTCCACAACATCTATTTCACCGAGTTCGTCGTGCAATAGGACCTCTTCCATGGGCGACAACATTCTCTCTCAGGATGAAATCGATGCGCTGCTGACCGCGATGGACAGCGGTGAAGTGGATTTGCAGGTTGAAGACGCCCCGGCCCAATCCCAGGCCGCCGCCTATGATCTGACATCCCAAAACATCATGCTGCGGGATCAGTTTTCGGCCCTGGAGGAAGTCTATGACAAATATGCCGGTTTCCTGCACAATTCCCTGACAGCCCTCCTGCAGCAATCATTCGCCGTTCAATTCGTTTCCACCGAAATGGTCAAGTTCGGTGATTTCATCCAGGCCTTTTCCAACCCCACCAGCTTTACGACGTTCAGCATGGATCCGCTCAGCGGCTCCGCCCTGCTGGCCATCGAGCCCGAACTCGTGTTTGCGATGATTGATTGCATGTTTGGCGGCAAGGGAACACCGCTTCCCCAGCGCCGCGAATTTACGGCGATCGAAAAAGGCATGCTCCGCCGGTTGAGCCAGGAACTGCTGAGTGATTTTGAACGGGCCTGGCAGCCGGTTTTTGCGATTCGCACCGCCCTTAGAAAAAGTGAAACCAAGCCCGAATTCGTGCACATGGTAAGCCCCGATGAGCTGATGATCGTCATTGTGTTCGCCGTCAGCACGGAAGAATTCTCGGGCAAGTTTCACTTCTGCTTATCCTATCGCATGCTGGAGCCGATCAAGGAACAATTGTCATCCCGCTACCTGCGCGCCAAAGAGACCGAGCATGCCTTCAGCGACCGCATCCAGAAAAGCCTGGAGGAAACCGAGGTCCAAATTATTGCCGAGTTGGGGCACACGGTACACACGGTCGGTGATCTGCTCGGTCTGCAGGAAAACGATATTTTCACCCTCAACACGGGTCCCCACGATCCCATTACGGTCAATATCGAAGACATCCCCAAATATCGGGGATTTCCCGGTATCGTCAACGGTAACCGCGCCGTTGAATTGATCGAGACCATTGCCCCGGAGGAGGTTGCGAACGAGAAATGACGAATCCAGTCAATCAACCAGACAACCCCGAACGCCCGGAAGTCGACAGCGATCCGGCACGGGACAACTACCAGTTTGGGGCCCTCGATGGAAACGATCTCCCCGACCAGGCCGGCAATTTAAACTTCATTCTCGATATCCCCCTGGAAGTTTCCGTCGAATTGGGCCGCACGCGGATGCTCGTCAACGATCTCCTCAAACTCGGACAGGGGTCGGTTATCGAACTTTCCAAAATCGCCGGTGAGACCCTGGAGATCATGGCCAACCAAAAACTGGTGGCCCGGGGGGAAGTCGTCGTGATCAACGAAAAATACGGCATCCGTGTCACCGAAATCATCAGTCCCATGGAAAGGGTCGAAAAACTGCGATGAGCCCAACCCCGCTGGTTACCGACGGTTTGAGGATGATCGGCATCCTGGTGTTCATCGTGGGCGGATTGCTTTTCCTGAACTATTTTATTCGTCGCCAGATGCACGCCGGTGGTCGCCTGGCCGGACGACGCCGCATCAGCGTTCTGGAAAACGCCCATCTGGGGGTCAAGAAAAGCATTGCCCTGGTTCAGGTGCCCGGTGCCGTTCTGGTGCTGGGGGTGACCAACGACCGCATCACGCTGCTTGAGCGCATCGCGGAAACCGATGAGGCCTGGAAGGCCGTATGCCTGCCGCCGGGCGAGGCTAACGCCCCTCGGAGCTTCAAGGATCACCTCCGGCAACTGACGACCCCTCTGAGCGGGCGTGCCGCCAGCGGCCGCGGGAGTCGATCTGAGTGACCGGCCGCCACAGGTTTAAGTCATGATTAAACGACGCCATCTATATCTCATCGGTCTCATGCTGACGGGGATTTTACTGCTGCCCCCCGGCGCCCAGGCCGCCGAGCAACCGGCGGCGCCGTTTATCAGCATCCAGATGGACGATCAGGCAGACCCGGGCAAGACCTCGGTGGTCATGCAGATCTTTTTGCTGCTGACGATCCTGTCCCTGGCGCCCTCCCTTCTTGTGATGCTGACATCCTTTACCCGCATCGCCATCGTATTGTCCGTTCTGCGGCAGGCCATCGGCACCCAGTCCATGCCGCCCAACCAGATTATCATCGGACTGGCGCTGTTTCTGACACTGTTCATCATGACGCCCGTCTGGCAGACGGTTCATCAAGATGCTTTGCAACCTTATCTGGACAACCAGATATCCCAGGGAGAGGCATTCGATCGGGCGATCCGACCGGTGCGCACCTTCATGTTCAAACAAACCCGCGAAAAAGATCTGGCCATGATGATCGATGTGGCCAAACAACCGCGCCCCCGGAATATCGAGGATGTGGCCACCACGGTGCTGATTCCCTCTTTCATCATCAGCGAGCTCAAAACAGCCTTTCAGATGGCCTTCATGCTCTACGTCCCTTTTTTGATCATCGATATGGTGGTCGCCAGCGTCCTTCTGTCCATGGGCATGATGATGCTGCCGCCGGTAATGGTCTCACTGCCCTTCAAGCTGATGTTGTTCGTGCTGGCCGATGGATGGCATCTGATCGTCGGCTCGTTGGTCAAGGGATTCGGTTGAGCGAGGATAAAACCCCATGACGCCTGAATTTGTGACCGGTTTTTTTCTGGAAGCGATCAAGACCACCATCATTCTGGCGGCCCCCATGCTTTTGGCCGGTCTGGTGACCGGCCTTTTGATCAGTATTTTTCAGGCCGCCACCCAGATCAACGAAATGACCATGACCTTCATTCCCAAAATGCTGGCCGTCGCCGTGGCCCTTCTGGTCGCTTTTCCCTGGATGCTCCAGGTGCTGATCGATTTTTTCCAAAATCTACTGATCGGCATGCCGGAAATCATTCGTTGATGAGCCCTCACACGCCATGATCGCCCTGCGCCTACCCTTTGACCAGCTGATGCTCTTCATGATGGTGCTGATCCGGGTGGTGGCGATTATGGCTGCGCTGCCGGTGTTCAACAGTCGCAACTTGCCGGTCATGGTCAAAGTCGGTCTGGCCCTGGCCGTGGCCCTGGTCATCTTTCCGATCCTCAATCTGGGAGGGGCGGGCGGATTGGATCATTGGGGGCTGCTGACCCTGGGCGTTGTGGGTGAAGTCCTCATGGGCGCCTGCATCGGGCTGCTGGTGCGGTTGCTCTTTGCCGGCATCCAGATGGCCGGTCAGGTGGCTGGTTATCAGATGGGTCTGGCCATCGCCAATATCATGGATCCCGCCACCAGCCTGCAGGTTCCCATACTGGCCCAGGCCTACAACCTGATGGCCATGCTGATTTTCCTGGCCATCGATGCCCACCACTGGTTTTTTCGCAGTTTGGTGGAAAGCTTCAGCCTGCTGCCGCTGTTTCATTTTCGCCTCTCGGCCTCCATCATCAGTCATCTGGTGGACACGGCCGGTGCCATGTTCGTGATTGCCGTCAAGGTGGGGGCGCCGGTCATTGTCGTGCTGATCCTGACCAGTGTGGCCTTCGGTCTTCTGGCCCGGACGGTTCCCCAGATGAACATTTTCATCGTGGCCATGCCGCTTAAAATCGTGGTGGGTCTGGTGTTCGTCATCTTCAGCCTGCCGTATTTCCGCCTGTTTATCATTTCCCTTTACCAGGACTTCGGGAGCGGCTTGAGCGCGGTGATCCGCCTAATGGGACCTTAAGGAGGCGCAATGACCAGCGATAAAAGTGACCGCACGGAAAAGCCGACACCCAAAAAGCTTCAGGACGCCCGCAAAAAGGGCCAAGTCGCCCAGAGCCGCGAGATACCCTCCGCCATGATTTTGCTGGCTTCACTGCTATTTTTCTATTTCGCCGGCGGCTTCATGTTTCGACAGATGGGCTATCTGATCACCGCGAGCTGCCGCCGGTTGAACGACGCCGTGCTGCAGGATGCCCTGTCGGCAAGCCGTTTGGCAGGCTGGTGTTTTGAGCAGTCGACCGTGATTCTGATACCGCTCATGCTGACCTTGGTGGCCGTGGGCATTCTGGCCAACGTTTCCCAGTTTGGTTTCCTGATCAAAGAGGATGCCCTGACCCCCGATTTCAAGAAGATCAACCCGGTCAACGGCCTCAAGCGGCTGGTTTCGCTCAAGTCCCTGGTCGAACTGGTCAAATCGGTATTCAAAATCCTTTTTGTGGGCTTGATCGCCTATGTCATCCTGAAACAGGACCTGGAAGTGATCCCCACCCTGATGCAGATGGATGTCATCAGTATCATGGCGTTTACCGGCCAGTCGGCTTTCAAGATCGCCTTTTTCGTCTGTTTGGGACTGATTGTACTCGCGGCTACGGATTTTGCCTATCAGCGCTGGCAGCACCACCGCGAGCTCATGATGACCAAGCAGGAGATCAAGGAAGAGCGCAAACAGATGGAGGGGGACCCCCAGATCAAATCCCGCATTCGCAGCATGCAGATCGAAATGGCGCGGCGGCGCATGATGGAGATGGTGCCGGAGGCAGATGTGGTCATCACCAATCCAACCCATCTGGCCATCGCCGTTCAGTTCGATGCAGATACGATGGCGGCGCCAACCGTGGTTGCCAAGGGTGCCGATTATATGGCGCAGCGTATCCGCGAAGTGGCTCACGACAGCGGCGTGCCGCTGGTCGAAAACAAACCCCTGGCGCGTTCACTGTTCAAGACCACTGAAATCGGCGATCCCATACCGGTTGACCTCTACCAGGCCACGGCCGAGGTGTTGGCCTATGTTTACCGCCTCAAAGGCGTGCGGCCCCAAGCCTGATGAATCGCCACCCCATTGGGCGGTCGATGGCCGCCCCGGCGCCATCGGTATTCCAACCCGCGCGTGGTCGATCCCGACGGCTGTCAAAAGCTTGACAACGGTGCCGTATTTTGTCGTTCCGCTGCATCTTCAGCGTCCTTGGGTTTAATCCACCGCAATCCGTCCAAATCCCATATCCTATTGAAACTATGCTGTAATTTAATATGCCCCGCGCCCTCGGCAGGTTTTCCGACGAGGATGGCCTTTCAGGCATAGATCCTGCAGTTTTCCCAGCCAGCATTTCGCGCAAGATCTTGCCCTTCAAAACCAACAGAGGCCATGGAACACGCTCAAGAAAACAACCTGCCGCATCAATTGGCATTTCTGGACAACAACGCGGATATCGTCATGGCCTGCCTTGTGGTGGGTATCCTGATCTTGATGGTCATGCCGCTGCCGGCCTTCATCCTGGATCTGCTCCTGTCCCTCAATATCACCTGCGCGATTATCATTCTGCTGGTGGGCATGTATATCGTCCATCCACTTGAGCTTTCATCCTTTCCGTCCATCCTGCTGCTGGCCACGCTGTTTCGCCTGGCGCTGAATATCGCTTCGACGCGCATCATTCTGATGCACGGTGCTGAGGGCACCGGCGCGGCCGGCAAGGTGATCCAGGCCTTCGGTCATTTCGTGGTGGGCGGCAATTATTTGATCGGCATCATTGTTTTTCTGATTCTGGTCATCATCAATTTCATGGTGATCACCAAGGGGGCCGGGCGCATCGCGGAAGTGGCGGCCCGTTTCACCCTGGATGCCATGCCCGGCAAACAGATGAGCATCGATGCCGATCTCAATGCCGGGCTGATCACCGAGGATGAGGCCCGTACCCGACGCGAAACCATCGCACGCGAAGCCGAATATTACGGGGCCATGGACGGTGCCAACAAATTCGTGCGCGGCGATGCGATTGCCGGGATCATCATTACCCTGATCAACATCTTCGGCGGCCTGGCCATTGGTGTCATGCAAAATGGGCTCAGTTTTACCGAAGCCGCGCAGAATTACACCCTCTTGACGGTTGGCGACGGTCTGGTCTCCCAGGTGCCGGCGCTGGTCATTTCGACCGCGGCCGGCATCATCGTCAGCCGCGCCGGCTCCGAATCGAGTCTGGGGCGAGATATCACTGCCCAGATCATGTTCCACCACCGGGCTATCGCAATTGCCGCTGCGGTGCTGATCGGTTTTTCGATCGTTCCGGGTATGCCAACCTTGCCGTTTCTCATTCTAGCAGCGATCACCGCCGCCATGGCCTACGCGATTTACAAAGCCGCTCCGACGGCCGGGGAAGCCATTTTGGAAACGGAACCGGCGGGCGATGGTGATCCGGCGGTGGAGCGCCAGGAGACCCTCCCACCGCTCGATATTCTGTCGCTCGAGGTCGGTTACGGACTGATCCCTCTGGTCGATCTCGAACAGGACGGTCAATTGCTCAACCGCATCCGTGCCATCCGCTCCCAGATGGCGGAGGATGTCGGCATCATCGTTCCACCGGTCCATATCCAGGACAACATGCAGCTGCAACCGGGTGAATACCGCATCCTTCTCAAAGGCAACGAAATCGCCCGCGGCGAGCTTGTCTTGAATCATTTTCTGGCCATGGATCCCGGCGATGCCGTCGGCCAGTTGGACGGGGTCAGCACGACCGAGCCGACCTACGGTCTTCCGGCGGTCTGGATCAAAGAGGAACAGCGGGAACGGGCCATTGCCGATGGATTCACCGTCGTCGACATCGCCACGGTCATGACCACGCACACCTCGGACATCATCAAGCGGTTCGCCCATGAACTGGTCGGGCGTCAGGAAGTCCAAGGGATGCTCGACCATCTGAAGCAGACCTATCCCAAGGTCGTGGAAGAATTGATCCCCAATCTACTGCCGCTGGGCGGTGTGGTCAAAGTCCTGCAAAATCTTCTGAAAGAACAGGTGTCCATCCGCGACCTTCTGGCCATCCTGGAGACATTGGCGGACTGGGCCCCGATGACCAAGGATTTGGATATCCTAACCGAGTATGTACGCCAGGCCCTATCACGCGGCATCGTTGGGACCTATCTGGGTCCCGATGGGGCCCTGACGGCCGTAACCCTTGACCAGCGCGTCGAGACCGCCATCGCCGAGGCCATTCAAAGAACCGATCATGGCAGCTTCCTGGCCATGGAGCCCCGCACGGTGGAGCGGATTGTCCAAGCCCTATCCCGACACATCGAAGCATTTGCCAACCTCAACAGCCAGCCGGTTGTCCTGGGTTCGGCCCATGTGCGCATTCATTTCAAACGCATGATTGATCGGCTCGTACCAAATCTGGCGGTGCTTTCCTATGACGAGGTCATGAACAATGCCCAAGTGAATACCATCGGGGTGCTGGAGATCAACTGAAGATGCAGATCAAACGTTTTGAAGCCAAGAACATGACGGAGGCCCTGCGTCAGATCAAACGCGAATTGGGGCCCGAGGCCGTCATCCTGTCGGCCAAGGACATCCGCAAAGAGAGCCACCTGCTGGGGATCTCGCGCAAAGTCGGCGTTGAAGTGACGGCGGCCATCGATGGGGGCATGCCTATGTCGGCGTCATTAAATCAAGGCCGTGCTTCGAATCTAAGGATGGCGCGTTGCGAAGGGCGATCGACGGGCATCGTCGCGATGGGCGGACAACCAGACGCGGTTGAAGATGTCGTCAAACTCAGCCCGGGAGACGCACCACCTGGCGCCATTTTACCGGACCAGACGACCGCAAGGACGACATCTTCATCCGATACCCCATCCAAACCGTCCGGTGCCGCAACCCGATTCCATTCCGGTTTTCATGCCGGTCCGACAGGACCCGCCGTAAATCATCATACACCGCCGCCCTTCGAAGACTGGCAGCAGCAGATGCACCAGCGTCTGCAGGATGGCGGTTTGGCCATTGCCCCCTGGCCCTTCAAATCAAATGAAACCCACATTGTCGCCCTAGTGGGTAGTGCCGGGGTGGGCAAGACTACGACGATAGCCAAATTGGCGGCCCAACTTCAGCACGAACATGGGCACCAGGTCGGGATGATCGCCCTGGACCAGGATAAGATCGGCGCTGTCGAGCAACTGCGGATCTATGCCGAAATCCTGCAGATACCGCTTGAAATCCCGCGTTCGGACAAAGCCTGGCAACGAGCACTCAAGGGCCTGCGGAATTGCCAAGTGATCCTGGTGGATACCCCGGCCCTTGGTGCGCAGCGTGAAAACCGGCCGGTGGTATTCGATGAACGCTTGCGCCCGATGCGTAATCTCGAAGCCTGGTTGGTGATCGGTGCGGATACCCAGGTGGCTTGCATGCAGTCGGCGGCGGCGCTCTGCAGCGATCTGGCCCCCTGTGCCGCCGTTGTGACCAAGACCGATCTGAGCTGCAATTTGGAGGGCGTCATGGAATTCCTGAGCCTTACTTCCCTGCCGCTTGTCGGTTTGACCAACGGCCCCCGAGTCCCCGGGGACTTGTGTGCCGCCAGCTACGAGCGGTTTACGCGCCTATTGCTCCAAGACGGGCGCCGCGCAGAATTCCTGACGCGGAAGGCCGGCACCGACAAGGATCGTGGAACCCAGGACCCCTATTTGGCCAACCGGAGTTCCGATATCTTCCATCGACCGGATTGCAAATGGATTCGGCTGATCAATAAAGACAATATCGTCATGTTCGGTTCGTTCGCCGAAGCATTGAACAATCGCTTCAAGCCCTGCCGCTACTGTAATCCGCAACACATGTCGATTACCGGTATACTTCACCAGGAGGGCGCGGTGCGTTAAGGATGGTCGCCGCGATGGGCTAATGACGCAAGGAGTCCAATTTAATGTCAGCGATGCAACCCATGAATAAAGTGATCTCGCTCAATTCCCGACGACCGGCCGCGGACCCGTCGAGAGGACGCGCGCTCCATGCGACCCGTGCGGCCACACGCGCGATTTCGATTACCAGCGGCAAGGGCGGCGTGGGCAAAACCAACATCGTCGCCAATATCGGCTACGAGTTGAGCCGCTCCGGACAGGAGGTTCTCATTCTGGATGCCGATCTGGGCCTGGGCAACTTGGATATTCTGCTCGGACTGGCGCCGAAATACAATTTATCCCATGTCATCACCGGGGAAAAACGAATCGGCGACGTTGTCGTCGAGGGCCCCGGACGCATGAAGATCCTTCCGGCCGCCTCCGGAATCCAGGAATTAACCCAGCTTTCAGGCGACCAGAAAATCGGTATGCTCTACGCGTTGGATCAACTGCTGGATTCCGTCGATATCCTGCTGATCGATTCGGCGGCGGGGATTTCGCCCAACGTTCTGGACTTCAGCGTATCGGCCCATGAAACGATGGTGGTGGTCACGCCCGAGCCCACCTCGATTACCGATGCGTATGCCCTGATGAAAGTTCTGGCCCTCAAATATGATGAAAAACGCTGCCGACTGATCGTCAACCAAGTGTCCAACGAAAATGAAGGGCGCGACATTTTCCGGCAGCTCAATATCGTGGCCCAGAAGTTTCTGGATATCGATGTGGACTATTTTGGATGTGTTCCCCGGGATGACATCATGACGACCTGCGTCAAACAACAGCGCATTGTCAGTCAAGCCTTTCCGGAGTCGACGGCGGCGCGCGGTTTCCGCAATCTGGCCCGCAAAACCGGCGCATTGCCCGCCCAAGCGCTATCCAGCACGGATAGCCATTTGCTTTGGAACCATATCACTCGGGAAGACCTGTCCTGGAAATGAAGCCGACATGTTTTTCGCATAAGCCTTTGCTGACCAACAACGTAAAAGATGCTAACGAGTAGGTGCCCTTATGAAAGCAGCCCGCAATCAACCATCGCCCCCGAAAAGCAAGGTGGCCGCGGACCGAGATCAGCTGATGGCCACATATCTTCCGCACGTCAAGCGCATCGTCAATCGCATGGCCATTCATCTTCCGGCCACGGTCGATATCGAAGACCTCTACAATGTTGGCGTCATCGGACTGATTCAGGCCATTGATCGCTTCGATCCCGGACGCAACAACAAGTTCATTACGTATGCGACCCACCGCATCCGCGGTGCGGTCTTGAGTGAGTTGCGCTCACGAGACTTTCTCTCGCGTTCCAACCGGCGCAAAATTCGTGAAATGGATAACACCTACGCCCTGCTGGAACAAAGGCTGGGCCGTGATGTCGAAGCCCATGAACTGGCCGAGGCCATGCAGATCGATCTGGACGAACTGGACAAAATCAAAGGGCTTTCCAGCATTTCCTTCATCAGTTTTGAAGAGATGGGGTATTCGGAATCCAATGACAAAGGACGTCTGATCAAATACCTGGCGGATGACGGCATGGATGCCCTGTCCCTAACGAATCTGAACGAACTCAAAGCCGCGATGACCAAGGCCATTGAACAGCTTCCCGAAAAAGAGAAACTGGTATTATCGCTGTACTATTTCGACGAACTCAACATGAAGGAAACCGGGAAGGTTTTAAACGTTACCGAGTCGCGCGTCTCGCAGATTCACTCCCAGGCCGTCATCCACCTGCGCAACAAACTGCGACGCGAGAAAGTTATTGAAAATTGATCCGGGCCTCGCTGGAGACTTTCCGAAGATGCCGTACGATAAAATTCGCGCCTATTGCTGCCGCCCGGGCGGAGATGAACAATCATGGTGGATCACATCCGACCAACGGGACGCGTCGGCGCCGTATTGACGCCGGCACGACCACGCAAGGTCAAGCACGATCAAAACCGTCGCGATCAGCGCCAGCGGGAAGCGGATGAGGAAAAGACCGGCGGTGACACCGATGGCCGTGAAGGCGCACCGGCCACCGCGCAAGACGGTGGCACGCCAACGCCTGATCAGGCGGGTCGCAAGTCAGCCACCCGGGGCCAGCGGATCAATGTGGTCATTTAGCCAGCCAACTGACGTATAAGAGCGAAACCCGGCAAACAAACGATTACGGAAAGGGCAGTGACGGAAATGATGGCGAACGCTCCAAACTGGGCGATGCTAATGGATCTTTTGGCCCTGGGGGCCAGCGTGATTTTGATCGGTTGGCTGATTTTCAACCGGATACGTTACGGCCATCTGGTATCGCGCCCACATACCGCGAGGGCCGATTTCAACGCGGAGATAACCCTGCAGGCCTTAACGCAGCAATCCCTATTAAGCTACCGTACAATTCAGCAAACCTTACAGAACGAGTTTGAGAGTCTGCAGCGTTTGACGGCGGGCGATCAGCACGGCTGGCCGGACGGCGACAGGCAACTTTGTCGTGAGGACAATCGTGGTGTGTATGCGTCTGAAGCGGGCTTCCGACATGCGGGCAGTTACCAGCGGGCCTTGGGCATGATTCAAAAAGGTCTTGATCAGCCGGATATCGCCCGGCGCTGCGGCTTGACGCTCGGTGAAATCGATTTAATGACCTACATGCAGCAAAAGCAGCGCTGACGCCCGCAACACGACCCCCCTCTGAGAAGATAGGCGCCGATCCCCGCCGCTTTTGTGCCGCCGCATCCCGCCAGCGGAAAAAATTGCCGCGCACCACCCGGACTTTTCTTCCCTTGAATACGGTCTTTGGCCGGGGATCGATGATGATTCCCGAATAAACAAGTGTTTCAAGGCCGGCCGTATTGTGGTCCGATTTTTGCTACTATTAATGGCAATCGGATTTCAATGGAATCCTTCCCCGGAACACGCAGAAGAAAAGAGGACGCGACATGAGCGGATCAATTTATGCCGCCACTTCGGGCGCTGAGGTCCAGCGTATCAGGATGGGGCTATTGTCGAACAATCTGGCCAACATCAACACGACCGGCTTTAAACTGGATGAGGTGGCCTTCCGTGTGGAAAACGACGGTGTCAACCCGGAAGATGGCGAGGCGCGGGATACGGAAGAGCGGATGAAGCTGCCCGTCATTCCGCTGACAATGCGGACGGACTTCTCTCAAGGCCCGTTGCAGTCGACCGGCAATCCGCTGGATCTCGCCATTCGGGGCGAGGGTTTCTTCAGCATCCAGACGGAACGCGGCATTCGCTATACACGCGCCGGATCATTTTCCCTGGACGCCGAAGGACGGCTCACGACCCACCAGGGCGACCCGGTCATGGGCGAAGGCGGTGAAATCACCATCGACGGGGCGGCGGTGGAGGTGGATGGCAGCGGCAACATCCTTGTCGACGGTCAGATTACGGACAAACTGCGCATCGTCAAGATATCGGATCCAGAGGCCCTGGCCAAAGAGGGCGCCAACCTGTTTATCCTCGATGAACGCAAGGGCACCGAAGAAGATGTTGAATATGCCGGTATCCGTCAGGGATTTGTGGAGCGTTCCAATGCAAATGCTGTCAAAATAATGACAGACCTGATCGAAGTCATGCGTGGTTACGAGTCTTACCAGAGGATAATTCGAACGCTGGATGAAAATAACGGCAAACTGATCTCGGGGGTCGGCAACCCCCTGTAAGGCCCCCAGGGGAAAACGGAGGCGATTATGATTCGTACGTTGTGGACCGCGGCATCCGGCATGAAAACCCAGGCCGCCAATATCGACATCATTTCCAATAACCTGGCCAACGTCAACACGGGCGGATTCAAGCGCAGTCGGGCCGATTTCCAGGATCTGCTGTATGAATCCCTGCGCCAGGCCGGCACCTCCTCGTCCGAAAACAGCGACGTGCCCACCGGTATCCAGATCGGTCACGGCAGTCGACTGGTATCCAGTCAAAAAATATTCACCCAGGGCGATTTCCAACAGACCAAGAATGAACTGGACATCGCCATCGAGGGCGACGGTTTTTTCCAAATCATTCAGCCCAGCGGGGACATCGCCTATACCCGCGACGGTGCCTTCAAGATGGACGCCAACGGACGGATCGTGAATGCGGACGGATTCGTGCTGGAGCCTGAGATCACCATTCCCACCGACAGCATATCCCTGTCCATCGGCATCGACGGCACTGTGTCGGTTTTACAGGCGGGCAGCTCGGCGCCCACCGATATCGGCACGATCACACTGGCCCGCTTCATCAATCCAGCCGGCCTGCACAGTATCGGGCGTAATCTGCATCTGCCCACCAATGCTTCCGGCGACGCCATTGTCGGAACGGCCGGACAGGACGGTCTCGGCACCCTGGCCCAGGGGTTTCTGGAAATGTCCAACGTCAGCGTGGTCGATGAAATGGTTAAAATGATCAGTGCCCAGCGCGCCTACGAGATCAACAGCAAAACCATTCAGGCCGCCGATGAAATGCTGCAACAAGCCAATTCAGTGAAACGGTAGTTCGCGATGATCACGCAAAGAGCAGTTAAGCCATCCCATCGCCTGACGATGGCGGGAATCCTGGCGGCCACAATACTTCTACTGGTGCTGTGGGCGTCGGGTGCTCCGGCCAGCACTTTATCACCGGTGGTCATGACCGCAAAAGATATGACGGAAGTCGATTCGCCGCGGATTCATCTGGGACAGATCGTCAATATCGATGCGGCCCCATCGGAAATGGCCGGCCGTCTGGGCCGCATCGAAATCGGGCGCGCCCCGCTGGCCGGGCAGACACGCGGCATAAGTCGTGACTACATCCTGTTGCGACTGCGCCAGAGCGGCATCGACACGGCCACGCTCGATTTACAGTTGCCGGCCAAGATCCGGGTGCGGCGAAGTGCCGTGAAAATCACCCGGGAAGAAATGGAGATGATGGTCCGTGATCACCTCATGGCCACGGCATCATCGGAGGAAGCCGAGGTCAACATTACGGCCGTGCGCATCAAAGATGACGTCTTGCTGCCCAAGGGTAGAATCCAGCATGAAGTCCAGCGCCAGCGTCAGAGCGCCCCCTCACGCCTGCAGCCCGTGTCGATCGTTTTTAAAGTCGACGGCCGGTTCGTGCGCAAGGTATCGGCGCTGGTCAGCCTTGAAATCATGCAGAACGTGGTGGTGACCCGCAAACCGCTCCCACGCTTCAAGGTGATCACAACGCAGGACGTGATGATACGTCAAGTCAATGTGACGGGCATCGCCGACACCGTCATCCGCTCGATCGAGAGTGTGGTTGGTAAACGGGCCCGAAGAGCGATCGGCATGCATGATGCGTTGCATTCTAACATGGTTGAGTGGCCGCCGGTGGTGCAGAAGGGTGATCGTGTAACGATTATTGCCGAGTCCGGAAATTTGCGCATCACCGCCCTGGGGGAAGTCCGCGGTACGGGCAAGGTGGGCGAGCAGGTGCGCGTGGTGAACCTGGATTCGAAGAAAAACATAACGGCCCAGGTCGTCGATAACCGCACTGTTCGAGTGGTGTTTTAAAGGAGGTAAGATGATTTCTCCAAACCTTTTCGCCAAGGGGCGCCATGCCTGGATTACATTGATCTTGACAATCGTTGCGGGTCTGATCTGCAGTTGCGTGAGTTATCCCTCGATCCAGTCGGAGCGTCCGTTTCCCGCGGAGACGGATGACACGAACCCGGCACTCGGCCGATCCGAAAATGGGGGTGATCCCGACGAAATGTCGCTCTGGGCGGACAATACAATCATGGTCGATCTGTTCAGCGACACCAAAGCCCGTCGCATCGGGGACATCGTCACGATTCAGGTGTCCGAATCATCCAGTGCCGAAAACAGCGCATCGACGGATACGGACCGCGAATCGAGCCTTTCCGCCGGCATCCAGGAGTTCTTCGGTGCCGAAGTGGACACCCTCGATAATTTCAATGTCCAGGGCGGGATCGAAAGTGAATTCCAAGGCAGCGGCAGCACGACCCGCCGGGGCAACCTGGAAGCCTTTATTACGGCGCGGGTCGTCGAGGTTCTGCCGGGCGGCAACCTGAAAGTGATCGGTTCCCGCGAAATCCTGGTCAATAACGAAAAGCAGTTGATGACGATCTATGGTGTCGTGCGCCCGCGGGATATATCCAAAGACAATGTCGTGCTGTCGTCATTCGTCTCCGATGCCCGTATCGCCTACAGTGGCGCGGGGATCGTCGACGACCGCCAGCGGCCGGGATGGATGGCCAACACCCTGAACACCATATGGCCATTTTGATTCGGACCGGGATTTTAGCGTGAGGAAAGATTTGATGTTCGTGTCACTCCGTTTCCGACATTCACTGATCGGTATGCTGGCGACATTGCTGGTGGGGTTGT
Source organism: Desulfobacterales bacterium (assembly GCA_030065585.1). GTDB lineage: Bacteria > Desulfobacterota > Desulfobacteria > Desulfobacterales > UBA5852 > JABZFP01. Next base: position 28,056 of record JASJED010000083.1, read on the forward strand.
GCCTGCTGGAGCCCTCGGCGCAAGCCGCGCGGATCAAAGATATTGCCAGCATCCGGGGGGTTCGGCAAAACCAGCTGGTCGGCTATGGTCTGATCGTCGGGTTGGACGGGTCGGGCGATACCAACAAATCCGAGTTCACCCAACAGTCCCTGGCCAGCATGCTGGAGCGCATGGGGGTCACCGTCGACCCCGAGGATTTGAAAGTCAAAAACATTGCGGCGGTCATGGTGACGGCCGAATTGCCGCCTTTTGCGCGCAGTGGCAGCCGTATTGATGCACTGGTCAGTTCGATTGGTGATGCCAAGAACCTTCAGGGCGGCACGTTGTTAATGACGCCCATGAAGGGTTTGGACGGCAAGGTTTATGCGGTGGCCCAGGGGCCGGTGAGCACCGGTGGTTTCTCCTATGGCAAGGGGACCGGCACCGGGGTCCAGAAGAATTTCCCCACCGCCGGCCGCGTGGTCGGCGGGGCCAGCATCGAGCGGGAAATCCGCACGCAATTCAACGCGCGCGAAACGCTGACCCTGGCGATCCACAAGCCGGATTTCACCACCGCCACCCGGATGGCCATGGCCATCAATGCCGCCTTTGCCGACAGTTTGGCCAAGGCCTTGGATGCCGGCACGGTGGCGGTAAAGGTGCCGGATCTTTACAAAGGGCGCACGGTCGAACTGGTGGCCCTGATCGAAAACGTCGGGGTGACCCCGGACAATATTTCGAAAGTCATCATCAACGAACGGACCGGAACCGTCATTATGGGTGAGAATGCACGCATCGCCACGGTCGCCATTGCCCATGGCAATTTGAGCATTCAGGTCAATAAGACCGACAATGTCTCCCAGCCGGCGCCTTTTGCCCGTAGGGGCGATACCGTCGTGACCAGCGACCGGGAAGTGATTGTGGAAGAAGGGCGCAACCCGCTATTCCTGGTGGAATCCGGTGTCAGCATCGGCGAAGTCGTGCGGGCTCTCAATGCGCTGGGGGTCTCGCCCCGTGACCTGATCGCCATTTTCCAGGCCTTGAAAGCCGCGGGGGCTTTGCAGGCCGAATTGGAAATCATCTAAAGGACGGAAGGACTACCATGATCTCGAAGCTGCCGTCAGAGGGGGTGCCAATCAAAGAATTTCCGGGATCAACGGTATCGCGGTCGGATCAGTCCCCGACGGTCGTTGGTCATCGAAAGGCCGATGATCGGGAGCAGGCGCGACTGCAACAGGCTTGTGCCGATTTCGAAGCCCTGCTGATCCAGAAGCTGTTTCAAACCATGCGGGCCGCCATACCCAAATCCGGCCTGATCGATACCGGCCAGGCGGGCGATATCTATACCAGCATGCTGGATCAGCAAGTCGCCCGGGACCTCGCCCTCCAGGGCGGTCTGGGGCTTTCCACCCAACTCAAAGCGCAAATTGTGCGATACATGGAGAATACCGGAAACCCGAATGATTAGGCCGTGACACAAAGATCTAAAGCTTCAAGCTGGCGGAGCCGATAATCACCTTGCGAGTCAACCCGCGCCAAGAGACCAATGGCGTCGTAAGCATAATCAAGCATTTCCGCCAAATCGCCTGACGGAATGCCAAACCAGCGGTTGTCGGTCAGTTTGGAGGTTCGGTATGAAAATCAATGATCAAAGCGCCTTTATCAATTTCGAAGCGCATGCCCCGCGGCCGCAGGAATCGTCGGTGCCTCCCGCGCGCGTATCCCCGGCGCAAAGCACACGGCCGTCAGCCGACAAGGTGGTGCTCTCACCCAAGGCCCGGGAACTTCAGGATGCCAAAACGCAGTTGGCACGTATGCCGGATATCGATGCCCAGCGGGTGGGGCGGATTAAATTGCAAATTGAAAACGGCACCTACAAAATCGACGGCGGCCAGATCGCCGAACGCATGCTTGAGGAAATGAGGCTGAATTCACACTTTTAGTCTGTGATTCTGATTGATCGGCGACACGCACGGATCATACGGAGAATCAAATGCAATCATGCTTGAAACAGCTCAATCAGTGTATCCAGAGACAACAGCATCTCTACCGGGCCCTTAAGGACCTGTTTGTTGCCGAACGTTCCGCCATACTGATATCGGATGTCGAGCGTTTGAATCGCATCGTCGTCGACAAGGAGCGTGTCCTCAAGGATATTGGTGCCGTGGAAGTGCAAAGGCGCCGCAATATGCAGCAATTGGCCACCTATTTGGAGGAAGACGCTGCGGCACTGACCCTCTCCCGTCTGTGTGCCCGGATTGAGGAGCCCATGGCCACGATGCTCAAACGCGCCGGGCGCGATTTGCAAAATCTCGTTGAAGCCATCCAAACAGAATCCGAGCGCAACCGTTCACTGTGTCTGCAAGCGCTTCAGTTCATCAGCGGATCAATCCAGTTGATCACCAACCTCATCGACCCCCAATGCGTCTACCAGTCGACCGGCAAAATGGGAAATGACCGACCGATCGGCCGGATGCTTTCGGGTGCGGTATGAGGCTCTCCAAGGATTTTAGGGCAATCATGGAGGATAGCGGCGTAAGGGGCAGGAAACCGAACATAGGAACCCTTCCGTTTTTGGGCGCGGTTGCCGCGACCGTGCACCCAAGGGCATTTATCGAAACGGTGCTGATCAATGAGCTGGTTGCCGAGAGGTGAAATCCAATGCCCGATGTCTATGGAATCCTGAATACGGCCTCGCGTGCCCTGCTGACGCAGCAGAAGGCGATTGACATCACCGGCCAGAATATTGCCAACGTCAATACGCCCGGGTATTCCCGCCAGCGTGTCGTCATGCAGCCGAGTACACCCATCAATTTCGAACCCGGGCAGATGGGCACCGGGGTCAAGGCCGCGGAAATCGAGCGCATCTTCGATCGCTATATCGGCGGGCAGATCAATCGTGAATCCATGAACCGCGGGCAATGGGAAGCAGCCCACGGTGCACTGGAACGCATTGAGGTGGTATTTGACGAGACCAGCGGCGTGGGCCTTGAAGACGCCCTGAACGCTTTCTGGTCGGCCTGGCAGGATCTGCTCAACAATCCCGGTGGTTATCCCGAACGAACCGTGCTGGCTGCTAAAAGCGATACCCTTGTGCGTACGTTCAACAGCATGGCCACGCATTTGCGTCAGATCCAAGAAGACTATGACCGCAACATCAGCGGCACGCTCGATGAGATCAATCAGATGGCCGCCCAGATCGGTGACCTGAATCACAAGATCAGCCAGGTCGAAGTCACGGGTCTCAATGCCAACGACTACCGCGATCAGCGCGATTTGCTGCTCAAGGATTTGTCGAATCTGATCGATTTGACCAGTTTCGAAGATGACGCCGGGCAAGTGACCGTTTTGGTTGGGGATGGGAAACCATTGGTTCAAAGCCCGAATACCTGGCAGTTGAATACCCAGACCAATGCCTTCGGCCTCCAGAACGTGGTCTGGCAGGACGGCTCCGGAGCGGCGGTTGATATCACCGCCGCCATCAGCGGCGGCCAGCTCAAGGGGTGGCTCGATGTGCGCGATGGCCACGCCCCGGACTATATCAGCCGTCTGGACACCCTGGCCCAAACGATTGTCGTTGAAGTCAACCGTCTGCACCAAAGCGGTTATGGGATCGCGACCGATCTGGTATCGGGAATGCCTGTGAGCGGCCAGGATTTTTTTGTGGCCGCCGGAACGACCGCGGCTTCCATGGCCGTCAACCCAGACATTCTCAACGATGTCAATCGCATTGCGGCGGCGACCACCGCTGCCGACGTTCCGGGTGACAACCGCAATGCAGTGGCGATTGCCTCCCTGCAGACCCAAGCCACGATGAGCGGCGGTTCAGCCTCGTTCAGTGATTTCTTCAATGCCCTGGTCGGCCGTGTGGGCAGCGATGTCCGCCACGCATCCGTCAACGCCGAACATGAAGCGGCGATGGTCGCCCAGCTTGAAAATTATCGGGAATCGGTCGCCGGGGTGTCGCTTGACGAGGAAATGATTAATCTGGTCAAATACCAGCATGCCTATGAGGCGGCGGCTCGGGTGATCACCTCGGTGGATGAGATGCTCGATACGATCCTCAACATGGCGTAGCAACGGTTGTGCGGTCCGGGATGCATCATGAACCGGCTGGTTGACGGGCCGGAAAAGCGGAGAGGGGCTGAAGGAGGCCATTATGCGCATCACCAATAAGATGATGACCACGACCATCAAACGCAATGTATTCAGACAGTCGGAACAATTGCTGCGCAATCAGGAAATCCTATCATCCCGAAAACGAATCAACCGCCCGTCTGACGATCCCGTGGGGACCGTCAAAGTTCTGGATTACCGGCAATCATTGGCATCCTTGCAGCAGTACGATCGCAATATCCAGAAAGCCCAAAACCGCATCGAATTCATGGAGACCGTGCTGGAGGGTGCCGAAGCGTTGATCGTCGATGCCAAGAATTGGGCGGTCAATCAGACGGCATCCTCGACGATGGAACGCGAAGCGGCCGTCAGCAACGTCCAGCGGATCAAGGATCACCTGCGGCAACTGGCCAACGCGCAAATGGGCAATCAATACATCTTCGCAGGTTTTCAAACCGACAGCGCCGCCTTTGATGCCAGCGGCAATTACCTGGGTGACAACGGCTATTTTAGCACGCTGACGTCGAACAATGCCGAAATGCGGATCGAAGCCGACGGTCGCCGCGTCTTTCAGGGGACGGAAGATGTTTTCGCGGTCCTGGACGATCTGCTGACCGGACTACAGACCGACGATGTGGCCCTGATCGAGGCCCAGATCGACCGCTTGCAGGGTGCGCAGGCCCAAGTCCAGCAGGTGCGGGCAGAAAGCGGCGCCCAATACCAACAGCTCGAAATGACCGCCAATCAGATGGCCCGCTTCAAACTAAACGTCGAAGACCTGCTGGAGCGTGAAGAAAATGCCAATCTGGAAGAAGCGATCATCAATCTGCAAAGCCAGGAGATGGCCTACGAAATCGCCTTGAACACCTCCGCCCGCATTATTCAACCCACGCTGATGAATTTTTTGAGGTAGTCATGAATAAAATCATATCCCTGACGATGATCGCCCTGATCCTCATCTTCATGGAAGTCGTTCCGGCGCAGGCCATGTCGGTCGAGACCATGGTGGAACTGAAAAAAGCGGGATTGAGCGATGCCACCATCCAGATGGCGGCGCGCGAGAAAGTCATTGAAACCGTGGCCTTTACCGCCGAGGAGTTGATTCAACTCAAGCAAGCCGGCTTCGAGGAGCGGACCATTCAAGTTCTGATCCAGGAACGATCGTTCATGCGCGGCCCCCAGAAAGTCGTCTATGGCCGTGACACCCGACCGCTGCGTTTGTCTTCGGTCAATGATATCATTGCCTTGAAAGATGCGGGCATGAGCGACGATGTCATTCAGGCCATCGTCAGGGTCGCGGGATCGAGGAAAGACGAAGACTACTACCGCTCCTGGGAGATGCTGGAAAATATGAACCTGGAAGTGGACGTTGGGCGCTGATTGCAGGTCGACCCGTACCCCAGAGGACTGGACCCGGCTGACAAGCTCTGAGTGCCCCCGCCGACCTCCGCCAATGCTGCGGGTTTTCCCATCGCTCATCGACCGATCGAAGGTTAACGCGCTCCGCGCGCTAACGGTGCTCAGGGTTAAGGCACGCAACCGGCGTGCATTTGCTCCTTATACGGCGTATTTCCTGACGCCCAGCCGTCCATGCGCCCTGATCCAGTTTTTATGATCGTTGCGCTGAAATCAAAATGATCAAAATCCACCGACCAACCCGTCCCGCCTGCATCGCTTGTCGGCATTACTATGTTACGTGGGACCCTGGCCGGCCCTATGGCTGCCGCGTCTTAGGCTTCAAAAGCCGTATCGCCCCCAACTTGATCGTCCGCCTAACAACGCCCGGCATGAACTGTCAGTGGTTTAGCCCTCAGACACGCAAAGC
>JASJED010000326.1 GCA_030065585.1 Desulfobacterales bacterium
AGCATGGTACGCCATCATTATCCCCTGCTGTTTCGGGATCAGCCGGCGTGGCGCGCACGTGCCGAGGCCCTTGGGCGCCGGGTATTCGAGTTTTCCGAATTCCTAGTGGACGTTCTCGGTGTGGCGGATGCCGGGGCCGTGGGACAGGGACGGGTGACCTACCACGACGCCTGCCATCTGCTGCGTGGCCTGGGGGTAAGCACGCAGCCCCGACGCTTGATTACCGCCGTACGCGGGATCGAGTTCGTCGAAATGCCCGGATCCGATCGTTGCTGCGGTTTTGGGGGTGTGTTCTCCGTAAAGTATGCGGATATTTCGACGGCCATGGTGGATGAAAAAATCGATAACATCGTGGCCACCGGAGCCGACATCGTGGTGGGCGGCGACATGGGGTGCCTCATGAACATCGACGGCCGGCTGCGGCGCCGGGGCATTGGGGTGCGCGTCCTGCATCTGGCGCAACTGCTCGATGGGGCGAGCATCCGGGAAGGGATCTGAGGGCATGCCGCCGATCCAACGTGAAAATTACCGCGCGGCCGCCCGGGCAGCCCTCCGGGACGCGACCCTCCAAAGGGCGCTGGCCGACGTGCAGGGACGTCTGGGGCCCGGCACGGCCGCCGCCTACCGCGATCTCAAGGAAGGACCGGCCCTGCGCCGCCAGGCGCATGACTTGCGGATGCGAGCCGTCGAGAATCTCGATATCCTGCTCGAACGCCTGGCAGATCGCATCGAAGCCCGGGGTGGCCATGTTCATTTTGCGGCCACGGCGGCGGATGCGGTGGCCTATGCGCTGAAGGTCGTACGCCAGCACGATGTCCGCCGCGTGGTCAAAGGCAAATCCATGGTCACCGAAGAAATCGGGCTGAACGCGGCGCTCGAGGCCGAAGGCCTGACGGTGACGGAAACCGATCTGGGGGAATACATCGTCCAGCTGGCCGGCGAGCACCCCTCGCACATCATCGCTCCGGCGATCCACAAGACCCGGGCCCAGGTCGGGCGCCTTTTCGCCGAAAAGCTTGGCATGGCCTACACGGATGACCCGGCCAAACTCACCTGGGCGGCCCGCGCGGCCCTGCGGCAGCACTTTCTAAACGCCGACCTGGGGGTTTCGGGCTGCAACCTGGCCTGCGCCGAAACCGGGCACATCACCACCGTTTCCAACGAAGGCAACATTCGAATGGCCACCACACTGCCGCGCGTGCATCTGGCGTTCATGGGCATGGAACGCGTAGCGGCGCGCCTCGAAGATCACGACATCCTCCTGCGCCTGCTGGCCCGCGGCGCGGCCGCCCAACGCATGGCCGGTTATGTGAGCTATATCGGCGGGCCGGCGGCGGGCGATCAAGCCGATGGTCCGGAGGCCTTTCATCTCGTCATTCTCGACAACGGTCGCAGCCGGATTCTGGCCGATGCGCGTTTTCGCGAAATGCTCTGCTGCATTCGCTGCGCGGCCTGTCTCAATGTTTGCCCGGTTTATGGCAAAATCGGGGGGCATGCTTACGGGGCCACCTACTCGGGACCGGTGGGGGCCGTGGTGACCCCGCTGCTGAGCGGGGTTCATCGCTTCGCGGACCTGTATCACGGTGAAACCCTCTGCGGAGCTTGCAAGGAGGCCTGCCCGGTGGATATCGATCTGCCGCGGATGCTATTGGAATTGCGGGCCATACAGGTGGCGGGCGATGCCGCCTGGGAAGGCCGGGGTGCATCGGCTCGGGAAAGGCTTTTCTATGGCGCCGGGGCCTTCATGACCTGTCATCCGGCACTCTACCGTACCGCCATGGGGCTGGCCTCTCGGGCACGGAAAGTCTGGTCTCTAAACGGTGCCCTCCGGCGGCGAACGCCTGTGCTTGCGGGTTGGACCCGCACCCGCGAGCTTCCGCCCGTGGCGGCCACGTCCTTTCGGAAGCGTTGGCAAAAGGACCCGGAGGACAAATCGCCACGGTTCGGTGCGCCGGGGGGGAAACGCTGACCATGGGGGCCATCCGCAAAAAGCGTTTTCTGCGCACGCTCAGGACCGCGCTCGACCGCTCGGTCCGCCCAGCACCCGCTTTCGAAAGTCTCTTTCCCGACAAACGCGAGGCTGCGCGGGCGGCACTCTTGACCTCCGGAAGGGAGCGCAGCCCAGGGCAACGGCAGCAATTGCTCGAACTTCTGATGGCGCGGGCCGACCCGTTGAATATCCAGGTGCAGGCGCTGCCGGATCGCGCTGCCGTAACCGCGGCCATCGTGTCGCTCGTCCAAACGAGCAGCACGGAATGGGGCTCGGACAAAGCCGTGGCGGCCTGGTCGCACACCCTGCTGGCCGCCCTTGGTCTGGATGCCGCCCTGTCGGCCATCGGCGTGCCGCTTACGGTGGTTGCGCATAACGATCGCCACTGGACGCGGCAGCGGGTCATCCAGAGTGATGTGGGGATCACCAGCGCGGATTACTGCGTGGCCGACACCGCCACGCTGGTGATGAAGACCCGGCCCGGTGAGGCGCGATCCGTCTCGCTCGTACCTTCGATCCATGTGGCCGTCATCGGACTGGATCAGATCATCTTGGATCTGGAAGAATTGTACGCAAGGCTCCAAGACGATCTCCTCAAGGGCGGCGAAGGCCTGGGCCGCTGCACGACGTTTATCAGCGGTCCCAGCAAGACGGCCGATATCGAACTGAACATGGTCCACGGCGCCCACGGCCCCCGGGCGCTCCATATCTTCGTCATCACCGGCGACGGCACTTAAAATTCGCCCAGGTGTTGGACCGGCCGGCAATCCTGCCCGGTGGGTGTTGCCGATATGCTACACGGTTGTCATCGCCGCGATTCGGTTGCATGTTAATTAAAATAGGTTGTCTCAACAGCACCCTGCTGACGGCGGCTCGCCGCCATTGACCGTTTTCGGGCAGAGGCTCCCCGAGGATGGAATAACGATTGCATTGACAACCACCGAACGATTCCGCCTTCCATCAACCGCAGACGACATGGAGACGTAGAGCGATGCTAGAAATTAAAAACGCCGTTGCGGTGATCACCGGGGGCGCCAGCGGTATTGGTTTGGTGACGGCCCGCTACTGGCTGCAGCAGGGCGGCAAGGTGGTGATCGGAGACATCTCGGAAGAGGCCCTGGACCGAGCCGTCCAAACGCTCGATGGCGATGTGGTCAGTGTGGTCGTTGACGTGACCCGCGAGGCGGACGCAAGCCGGCTGGCGAAGCAGGCCATCGCGTCATTCGGGCGTATCGATCTGGTAGCGCCTTTTGCGGGCATCATCATGGACGGCCTCCTCGTGGCCACCGACCGCGAAACTGGTAAAGTCAAGGGAAAGATGTCCCTGGAAAAGTTTCAACGCGTGGTGGACATCAATCTGACCGGCGTTTTTTTGACCGTGCGTGAATGCCTGGAGCAGATGATCAACCATGACTGCCGGGGGCTGATCTGTCTGGTCTCATCCACCGGGTCGCTGGGTACGGCCGGCCAGATCAATTATTCCTCCACCAAAGCGGCCATGTCGGTCATGCCCAAGGTGATCACGGCGGAGCTTTTTCGCCGCGGGCTGGCGGACCGCATCCGCTGTGCGGCGATTGCCCCCGGCTACGTACGTACCCCGATTCTGGAAAACATGAACCAAAAGGCCCTGGAGAAGATTCTGGGTGATGTGCCCATCGGTCGATTGATCGAACCAGAAGAAGTGGCGTCGCTGGCCTGTGAAATTTTTCGCAACGAAGCGCTCACCGGCGACGTCTACTATATCCACGGTGGCCTGCGGCTCGGCTCCCGCGGTTGACCCCGGATGCTTGGGTTCATTGGGTGTCCATCCAAGGGGCTCTTGCGCCACCTCAATGCGGCAATCTCTCCGCGGGGAGCGCCAAAAATTGCAGCCATGTCCGCACGGCCCGCCGTCTGCCCGGCCGCCGGCCGGTAATTGACGGCGTGTTTCAAATCCCACCCCAAGACAGGAGGATACGATGAGCAAGGTCAGTATCATCGGCGCCTACAATACCAAATTCGGCGCTTTCATCGAGAAAAATCGTGAAACCGGAGAGATCACGGACACCAAGAGCTACTATGAACTGCTGATCGAAGCGGGACGGGGGGCGATTGCCGATGCCGGGCTTGCGCCCGGGGAGATCGACGGCGTGTGGATCGGCTCCTGCTCGCCATCGCTGTTCGTCAACCAGGAGCACGTTGGGCCCCTGGGGCTCGAAGTCGCGCCGGAGGAGCTGCGTTTTGTCCCCACCACCCGCACCGAGGGGGCCTGCGCCTCGTCATCGGTGGCACTTTACAATGCACTGTGGGCCATTGAATCCGGACGTTTCCAGCGGGTTCTGGTGATCGGCGTCGAGAAGATGAACCTGCTCGACACCAAGCACATGACCCACGCTCTGGCCTGCTCGTCCTACTGGCCCGAGGAGGGGGCGCAGGGGATGACCTTCCCGGGGTTGTTTGCCGAATACGCCAAAGGCTATCAGGCGCACTACGGATACAGCGAAGAGGAGATGGCGCGCATGTTCGCGGCCGTTTCGGCCCTGAGCTACCGCAACGGGCTCCTGAATCCCCTGGCCCACTTCGGCAAGGGCAGTCCGCCCGACAAATACGGACTGACCAGCATGGAGGCCATTTTGGCGCTGCCCGAAAGCGGCAAGGGCTGCAATCCGCTGATCGCCCCCCCGCTGCGGCTGCACGACTGCTCGCTGGTCACCGACGGGGCCGCCGCCGTGGTACTGACGACGACGGCCGAGGCCCAAGCCGTCAGTCCGCATGTGGTGGAGATTGCCGGGGCGGGCATGGCCACCGAACGCCTGGCCGAAAGCGTGCGGCCCAACATGCACGAACTGATGGCCGGCAAGATTGCGGTGGACCGCTCCTTTGCAGAGGCGGGGGTGGCCATCGGGGATATCGATTTTGCCGAAGTGCACGACTGTTTTTCGATCAATCAGTTGCTCACGACGGAGGCCCTGGGGTTGGCGGCGGACGGACGCGCCGGCTTCGACTATGTCGACGGACGCTTTACGCCCGAAGACGACTGCCCGGTCAACCTCTCCGGCGGCCTCAAGGCCAAGGGGCATCCGGTGGGCGCC
>JASJED010000327.1 GCA_030065585.1 Desulfobacterales bacterium
GTGGCCATGAGCGGATTTGCACTCGTGATCCTGGTTCCCACCTGGCAGGCTGTCCTGGTGGGCGCCGTGCTCTTCATTTCCTGGTCGGCGATTTCCCTGCCCGCCACCCTGAGTCTGATCTACAAGGTGCTGCCCCAGAACAAGCGCACCATGGGCGTGAGTATGCACTCGCTGGTGCGCCGCATTCCCATGGCCTTGGGGCCTTTGGTGGGGGGGCTTTTCATCAGTGTGTGGGGCGAACGCGACGGAGTGCGGATCGCATTCGGCGCGGCGCTATGCATGGCCGCCGTGGCGCTGGTCATGCAGCAGCGCATGATCGAGGAAGACAATGCCTTGCAGGCCAAAAGCGGCAACGGCGCATGCGAGCTCACGCCCGAAAAAAACCCCTGGACGCTGTTCAAGCTGATGAATCCATCCATGAAGCGGCTGCTGGTGACCGATATTCTCATCCGCTTCTGCGAACAGATACCCTATGCGTTTGTTGTCATCTGGTGCATGAAGACCATTGCCGCCCCGGTGACGGCGCTGCAGTTTGGGGCCCTCACCACGATCGAGATGGCCACCGCCGTATTGGTCTATATCCCGGTGGCCTACCTGGCCGACCGCACGACCAAGAAGCCCTTCGTGGCCATGACCTTTGTCTTCTTTACGCTCTTTCCTCTGGTGCTGCTGTACAGCCGTTCCTTTGAAACGCTGGTCCTGGCTTTTATTTTAAGGGGGCTTAAAGAATTCGGGGAGCCCACCCGGAAAGCGTTGATCATGGACCTTGCGCCCAGCGACTGCCGGGCCGGTATGTTCGGCCTCTATTACCTGATCCGTGATGTGATCGTCGCTTTTGCCGCTCTGGGCGGAGCCTTTCTGTGGCAGATCAGCCCCGAGGCTAACCTGCTCACCGCATTCGCTTTCGGGATTGCTGGTACCCTCGGGTTTCTGGTTTTCGGTCGTGATTTTCAAGTTCCAATCATCAAGTAAGGAGGCCGCGAATGGCTGAGATAAAGAAAGATCATAACAGTGCACAAAGCAGCGGAAGCACGAAATACACCATCGCTCAGGCGGACATCGACCTGCTGCGCGCTAACGGCGTTTCCGAAGACGATATCGCCCATTGTTTAAAGGTGGCCGAGAAGGCCCTCGAGATCGCCTATCGAACCAGCCAAGTCCTGGATTTTGAGTTTGTCGGGCGTGGTGCGCTTTTTCACGACCTGGGTAAAGGCAAAACACATGCTATCGAGCATGGAAAGATCGGCGCCGAAATGGGCCGGGCCCTGGGGTTGCCCGAACCTATCAATGCCGTTATGGAAAAACACATCCGCGGGGGGCTTACCGAAGCGGAGGCCATCGAACTGGGCCTGCCGGTCAAGGACTATACCCTGCACACCCTGGAAGAGCGGATTATCATCTATGCTGACCGTCTCGTGGATATCATCACCGAGGACATCGTGCACACCGATGAAGAGATCGAAGCAGAAGAACGTTTCGAGGAAATATTACGGACGATTCCAAAATATGGCAAGAACGATATAACACTCTCCCGTTACTTGGGCTATCATAGAGAAATTCAGGCTTTCCTGGGAAATTAGACGATAGTTTTTAGAGGGAACCAACCAAAAAGATCGTGTGAACGGGTATCTTCGTTATCAGGAAATTCTCTGATGATCCTGCTAACGTAATTACATTTTAAATCTATATTTTCTTCTTGAGATTACCCATGTATTTTACAGATAAACACATTCATACGGCCAGGAGATTACCTGGCCTATATTTCTACTAAAGATCCACACGTTGGCTCAACGTTTTATTGATTTAGCCACTCCGCAATCATTATGGAACGGGCTACCGTTCTCTGCCGCAGCATCATCTATGATCCATCGTCAGGTTGTTTCTCCAGCGCATCAATGCGCGCATTAACGGCACCCAATGATTTATTTATTCTGGCTCGGCTTTGAGCTTGTCGATCGCTTTGGTTTTCGAAGCAACAAAAACCGGTTGAGTTCCTTGGCTTCTGCGGCCCCGGCCAGGCAAGCGGGTTGACCGCAACACAGACCATTTGAGCTGCTGGCGAAGAACCCGAAACATGCGGCCCATGGCGGCAGGAATCGGTTCATTATTTCGATCATGCGCCGGGTGCATTGTCGAAACGAAAAGGTCAGCTGGTCACCCTGACGCAAGACGGGCAGACACCGAATAAAAATATTTCGTGGTCTTCCACGACAAACCCATCGGGCGCTGCGTCCTCCTTCAGGGCGCAGCCGGGAAGCTCAAAGGCACGGTTGCACTCACGGCAATGAAAGTGGTGGTGATGCGCCCTTCCGGTGCGTTCATACAAAGCCCCGAGAGCGGGATGGGAGATCCGTTTCAACCACCCGTCATCGATAAGAAGCTTGAGATTCCGGTAGACCGTTGCCTGGTTGAGCGACTCCACGAGCTTGCGGCCGTACTTTAAAACCTCATCCACGCCCAACGGCCTTTCATGTTGCCTGAAGACCTGCTCTATGGCCATTCTTTGTGTGGTGTTGCGTCTCAAAGTCTGATGCTCCTTTTTCAATAGTATAGGTTTTATCTATTCTTATTGCAAGTAATTTCGCAATAAGCTTGACAAACGATGGCCTTCGGATATAGTGTTGCAAACGCTTTTGCATTAGCGTTAATCTATGCATCTTGATCAGCCATGATAAAACCCTATCGACACGGAAGGAGACTGAAATGTGCCCAATTAAAAGATTAGTAATTGTTATTACAGGAATATTATTGCTATTGGGGGGAGATGTTTCAGCAGCTGACAAGCTGCCTGTCTTTGTCAGCATCGTACCGCAAAAATATTTTGTGCAACAAATTGGCAAGGATTTGGTGGATGCCCAGGTGATGGTCCAGCCCGGGGCCAGCCCCGCCACCTATGAGCCTAAACCCAAACAGATGGCCGATCTTTCAAAGACAAAAATCTACTTTGCCATTGGCGTCCCGTTTGAAAACGCCTGGCTGAAAAAAATCGCCGCCGCCAATCCCAACATGCGGGTGATCCATACGGACCATGGTATCGAAAAGCTTGAAATGGAGGCTCACCACCATCATGACGACCATGAAAAAGGTGAGCACCATGGAGAGGAGGAGCATGGTCATGAAAAAGGTGAGCACCATGGAGAGGAGAAGCATGCTCACGAGAAAGGCGAGCACCATGGGGAAGCAGAGCATGGCCATGAAAAAGGTGAACATCATGAGGAGTCGGAGCATGATAAAGATCACCACGAACATACCGGGCTTGACCCGCATATCTGGCTGTCACCACCGCTGGTAAAGATCCAGGCCCAAACCATTCTGGCCGCGTTGCAGGAGGCCGACCCGGCGCATCGGAGTGTTTATGAAGCCAACTTCAAGGCATTTACAGCGCAGATCGACCGACTGGATGCCGATTTGAAGAAGACCTTCGCAGGAAAAACGGGCCTGCAGTTTATGGTGTTTCATCCATCCTGGGGATATTTTGCCCATGCTTATGGGCTCAAACAGGTGCCCATCGAGATTGAAGGCAAGGACCCCAAACCGGCTCAGTTGAAAGAGTTGATCCAGCACGCCAGGGAAAAGGGGATCAAGGTGGTTTTTGTCCAGCCCCAGTTTTCAACCAAAAGCGCCAAACTCGTGGCCAAGGAGATTGGCGGCCAGGTGGTCTTTGTCGATCCTTTGGCTGAAGACTGGATGACCAATTTGCGTGAAGTCGCAAATAAGTTTCAAAGTGCATTGAAATAGGTAAGTGGCCGAATTCATATTGATTCATAACAACCCGATAGTGTAAGGAGAATGCTCATGGAAATCATTTCAAACCCAAATTGTTGCGGATCAGATAAAATGTGCGCGATGACCTGCTGTCCGTGTAATCTGGATGTGGAGAAACTCAAGCCTTTCGTGAATAATCCCGAGTTCATATGCAAAGCTTGCGGGCGCGTTGCGAACGAGGAGAAGCATCTTTGTCAACCGGACCCAATGAAGTAGAGGCGGGAAGTCCACTGGGATTTCATACGGTGAGGAATTGAGATAAGAGGATGAACAATTTGTGACGATCATCGAAATCAAAAATCTTGACTTCGCTTATAACGGAGAAGTTGTACTTGAGGATGTGAACCTTACTGTTCGGCAGAAAGATTTTATGGCCATTATCGGCCCCAACGGCGGCGGTAAGACCACCCTATTGAAACTGGTATTAGGCCTCTTGACGCCGGCAAAGGGGACAGTTCGCGTTGATGGTAAATCTCCCCAAGAGGCTTCGCCGTGCATCGGCTACGTGCCGCAGGATGTTCATACGAACCGCAGCTTTCCGATCACGGCCATCGACGTGGTATTAATGGGCAAGCTCGATCCCAAAGAGCGCTTGTCCCGGCGATCTGCAGCCAATCGCCGCGATGCGCTGGCAGCCCTTGAACGTATGGAAATGGCAGCCCATGCCGACAAGAAAATCGGCATGCTTTCCGGAGGCCAGCGTCAGCGGGTGTTCATCGCTCGGGCGCTGTTGTCCCGACCCAAGCTACTTTTACTGGATGAACCCACCGCCAGCATCGACACCAAGGGCCAGGCGGATTTTTACCGACTTCTCGGAGAACTCAACAAAGACATTACGGTTTTAGTGGTCAGCCACGACCTGCTGGTGATATCCCGCCATGTGAAATCGGTGGCCTGTGTAAACAAAAAGCTGCATTATCATGAACAGGCTGAAATCACCGGCGACATGCTGGAAACCATGTATCCCTGCACGGTGGAAGAGGTCTGTCCTGTGGAATTGGTGGCCCACGGTCTGCCCCACCGGGTGTTGATGGACCATGAGAAGAAAATCCCATGATTGAAGCTTTTCAATTTGATTTCATGCGCAACGCCCTGGCCGCCGGACTTTTGGCCAGCGTGATCTGCGGTATCATGGGCACCCTCGTGGTGGTCAACCGCATTGTCTTTCTTTCCGGCGGCATCGCCCATGCGGCATATGGCGGCATCGGTCTGGCCTTTTATTTCAAGTGGCCCTATTTGCCGGGCACCATCGGTTTTTCCCTTTTCGCCGCCATGGTGATGGCGGCCATC
>JASJED010000328.1 GCA_030065585.1 Desulfobacterales bacterium
CTGACCGGGCATGACAAAAGTGTTTCTTCGGTGTCCTTTTCCCCAGACGGCAAGACCCTGGCCTCGGCAAGCCGGGACAAGACTATCAAGCTTTGGGGCGTGCAAACCGGTCAGGAGCGCGCCACCCTGACCGGACATATCGCTGGCGTTTCCTCAGTGTCTTTTTCTCTGGACGGCAAAACCCTGGCCTCGGCAAGCTATGATGAAACCATCAAGCTGTGGGATGTACAAACCGGTCATGAGCGCGCCACTCTGACTGGGCATGGCAAAGAGGTTGACTCGGTGTCCTTTTCCCCGGACGGCAGGACGCTAGCGTCGGCAAGCTGGGATGAAACCATCAAGTTGTGGTATGCCGAAAAAAGACATGAGCGCGCCACCCTGACCGGACATGGCGACAATTTTTTGTCTGTGTCCTTTTCCCCGGACGGCAAGACCCTGGCCTCGGCAAGCCGGGATAAGACCATCAAGCTGTGGAATACGAAAAAGGATTAGATGCGATCAGATATGAGTAAGGCCTTAGCCAACTCTGTAAATACGTGCAATATCGCGATTCGCTGCGACCGTCTGTGCGATACTAGAACCCATAGCAGTAACACGACTGTAATGTTGAAGATTTAACTGCCTTGGTGTTCTGGAGTACTTGATATCCAATGAAAAAAATTGACCCGATTACACCAAAAGCACTAATTATATCTAATATATTTTGGAACATCTGTACGCCATCCATTACTAATTACTCCTCTCTGGTCTATACCTCAGAACAGAACAGGGTCGCATCTTAATCGTTAATTATTCAATATAATTATCGATATTTATCCTCTTGATATTTAGATTTAAGATACGTCCTTCCTTCTGTTCCCATCACCGGTAAGATTTCAGGGCCATTCGCGTTAAGGGGATTGAACCCTCTTTTGGAGCAATCGACAAACCATCCACCGGGTCGCCGCACACATCCTTTCGTAAGCTTCCCCTAAAAGTTTGCATTTCAAAAGTAGAGCTTTCTGGCATAACGCACGGACCAGAATGCTTAGATGAAAAAACGAGATTTACCGAAACACAGATTATCTCGTGATGTAAAATAGCAAATGAGAGTAAATGAGAGACGTCTATGTTTTTATGCATAGCTTTCTTTTCTAATTGTTCGATTTGCGCTTGAAACCTTCCGCTGCTTAATTCCGCTGTCAAACTGCCATATTATGACCTCTCGTAGCTTGATGAAATATTACAAGGTGTAAAGTATACGGATAAACATAAAAACATAGATACCCTTTTTATTCCTCCTGCTGCTCAAAGCTTAGAAAGTATATGCATTTTTCCTTTGGTCATACACCATCCCTTCAGTCGTTTCCCCGCGCCCTCCATTCAGAACCGTTGTAAAAAATTGCTCTACGACCGGATTCGTTTTTTTGTAAAAAACACCGTGCGTGTTGCCAACATTTTCACCATCGGTAAAATCAAAATATAGCGCCTGTGTGGAGTTCAGGTCTCTAGCCGTGCGACCAAGGCGGTCTTTCTGGAAATTAGCATCAGACCATTTTAATACGTAGTCGTTTTCATTAATGGTTATATAAATTCTTTTACCTGCCTGGATCATGTCCACCCATTGAGCATGGCCTTCATTGTCAACATCTGCCTGGCAAAGGACTACATTATCAAAGATTCGTGTCTCATCTTCATATATTGAATCGATGACGTAATTTTGAAATAAATAGTTCCCTAGACTATAGGTCATCAGAGAAAATTTAACACCACACCTTTCCAATGCTTCTTTATTGAATGGTTCCTTTAAATAGCGGCCTAATTTTTCAAGCGTAGCATCTAAGGCACCATCCGATGCCCTAGCGGTTCTTTTGGCGTGTCGATACTCTTTTGTTTTAAAGCCACCCGGATTGGATGGCCATGAAAATGCGATGACCGCAACTTTATGTATCTCTTCGATTTTTAGAGCCTTCTCTAAATTCTTTTTAAAAGATTGATTGAATCCATGAACGAAGAATACGCAGTTCTTTCGATCCTCTACTAGCTTATCGCGAAACTTCATAAACTCTTTTTGTGACGGGATATTCGTATCCGTAATTTTTGAGGGCTCTTTAACTAGACGCACCTGCCATTTACCACTTGCTTTTGTGGCATGCGCCAGTCGAACCTCATTGGGCCCCTTGACATTCACACCATCACCGAATGCACCTTCATCACCAACACCATCCTTAAAATTGCTCTTGACGATATTTCTGTTCGTTACGATAAGCATATCTATCTCCTTTCTATCAATAATGACTATTTAAGATGCGACCCTTTCCATTCCGATAATTGAGGTGTGATGACTGCATTGGCCACAAAGTTCGTGGCGTCAGCATCCAACATCATCGTCACCCTCGTCATCACAACAGCCATCGATGCTCTGGGCACTACAAGACGTGTTATAGTGCTTTTCGCAGCATCCCTTGCAGCAATCGTCACAACACTTCTTGCAGCCATGCTCGCTCAACACCGTGTAGGCCATGAGGTCCAGCGTTTTAACGGGCAGATCCGGATCGCTACTCGTGATGACCAGCTCAGAAGCCTTCGGACACTTTTCGGTTGCCTTGTACCGAATTAAGACACTTAGGCAGGAGCCGGGGTGTAGCGTCGCAGGGAAGGGGTTGTTGACCAACTTCCAGTGCTTGTTCACACGCTTGAAAGCAACGCTGGTGACGTGCAGCTTGCAATCACCGATGTTACAGATTGATAGGGTGCGCTCCCCGAGACAACCCTCCTTTACCCCTCCGATGCAGGTAGAACCCGTGACCGCGATCTTTCCGGCAGGCACATTTCCGTAGACACTGATCCGCTTTACACCCTGCGGATCGTCGCTGGTGATCGTGATCGTGCCAGACTTGGCGCCCAAGTTGGCGGGTTCGAACCGAATAGGCACCTGCAACGCATCGCCGGCTTCTATCATGATGGGATAGGATTGAACGTTGGAGACGATGAAGTCAGCAGAAGAGGAATTGATACCCGAGATGGTTAATGGGCATTGCCCACTGTTGCTTAAGGTGATCATTTGGTCCACGAAAGATCCGATGCATATGTCGCCAAAATTTCCATTATCTGCAATTAAGGTAACCAGCCTTGGTGGGCTTGCGGTTCCCGATACTTCCACAAGCTTGGGACCGTTCGCATTGTTGCTGGACACCGTAATTGTCGTTGACTTGGGACCGAAACTGGTGGGTTGTAAACGAATCGGTACTTGCAAAGCGTTCCCCGCCTCAATGATAAGGGGATATGCCAACACACTGGGCACGAGGAACTCCGCTGAAGGTAAAGTAATATTGGTTACGATAAGTCTTTCATTGCCGCTGTTACTTAAGGTCAGCATCATGTCCTTGAATGATCCGACACATACGTTACCAAAGTCACCGTTATCGGCAATCAGCGTGACCAGCCTCGGTATTTCAAGGGTCGTTTCAATTATCGCCCGTAAATCTGGCATCACACCGATATTCCCAGCGACATCCCCGCCCTGGGCCGTACCTGTCAGGGGGTCGGAGAGCAATTCACGCATCCGAAGAGGAGACAGCCGTTGGGCCGTGTTTGCCGCGTACAGACCCTGCAGAATGAGCGCGGCCCCTGAAATGATCGGAGATGCGGCGCTGGTGTTTTTAAATGTGTTGGTATAACTCTTGGTGTTATCACCACCGCCATCGTCGAGGTCTCCATATCCTGCAGTGGTAACATTCTCCCCCCAGGCATAACAATCGATACGGCTCCCATAATTAGAAGCGGCTTTGCGATTGTGTGGCAACGGTGAAAGGGCGGCACCCACCATTATGGCCCCTGAATCGGTGAAATCGACACTCCCGCGGTTCAGGACGAAATTTCCACCTCCATCGGTATAGTTATCCAGATCTGTTGATCCATTTCCCGCGGCTTCGACCACAATAATTCCAAGGGCGACGGCGAGTCGTATGGCGTCGAAATCGGCAACATCGGTTTCAGTTGGTAAAAAACTTTTCTGAATCTCCAGCAGTAACACATCACCGGCCTGCAGTGTCGGCAGAGCGCCCGCAATTGCGTCCGCTACGTTTCCTGAAGTGCTACTAGCGGTATCCCAGTGACTGGTCACATTAACGGATGCCACCGATGGGGCAATTCCTACAACGCCGACGGTATTGTCGTCCGCCGCAACTTCGCCAAGAACGGCCGTTCCGTGGTTTCCGACATACGTACCAATGCCGTCGCGATTATCACCATATAAAAGCGTTGGCGACTTGCTGGCATAATCTTCGTGATTCAAAAACCAGCCTTGTTCCAAATCTACAAATCCAACACCAGCGCCTTCGCCATTCAGTTGCGTCCAGGCCCAGCGTGCGTCTATGCCTACAGGCGCCGCGTCTTGATAGTTCTGGCTAACGTTGTAAGGATCGTCAGCCGGGTTAACCGCAGGATCGGTAGCCTCCAGTTCGCGATAGGCAAAGTCGACTTCGTCCAGGGCATTGAAGGCCTTTTCGATCTCTTCTGATTTTTTTGCTGGTAAACGGCGAATATCGAGTTTCCAATAAGCGGTGAGGCTATGTAACGGCGGCAGTTTAGTTCGGGCCGCCTGTTTTTCAAGCTCAAGTATCTTCCTCGGTGGTAACGCACGTATCACGGGCCGTGTGTCTTTGATCTTATACTTATCAAGCAGCTTCCTGATACCACCCAATTTGTGCTTAGAGGAAAAAGATTGTAATGATTCTGCTGACTCACTCGCAGAACCAAGCGTTTGTGCGATGCGAATGACGATAAAACCGCTATATTGCGGCTTGACTTCTCCTGTTTTCTTGTCAACTTTTCCTGTTTCCACCATGTCAACCTCCTTCTAAATGCTAATAAGAAGTACCTTGAATTAAATTACAGAGGATTCTATCGACATCGGATAGGGATATAATGATGTCGATAGCAATCTCTTTTTAGAATCAATCTCAAAAAAATCTAAGTGCCCCTGGCGGTGTTCCCAGCGTTGCTGGATTCAGCATCGATTATAATTAGGTTGGTGCATCGTGAACCGGCTCTTGGCAGAACCGTAGGGTCCC
>JASJED010000079.1 GCA_030065585.1 Desulfobacterales bacterium
GGTGATCAGATCGAGGTCAAAGGGGTCCGGATAGGCCGGGTCATCTGGGCCAAAAAAATTAAATGGGTAAAAAAACTCAAAGGCGGCCGGAAAAAAGTGGCGCTGCTCTTCGTGGGGCACGGCGAGCCTGCCAAGGTCGAGAATGGGGATATCCCGATTACCTTCCCGGATGGTGAGCCATTCGGCCCCCATGCCGACGGCCTCGGCGTTCCTGAAGAGTACCGGTACACCGAATGGGCCGCAGCATATGAAGAGATTGCCACGGCCATGACCTATATCGATTTCCGCGATTACTTCCAATACGACATCATCGGCGACTTAAACGGCAATGGCATTCTCCACGATGTCGCCTTGTTTCCGGCCGGTGACGTTCCCCCCTTCTTCACCTGGGATGCGTTTCATGCCGATGTTTATGCCCACTATGAAGCCTGCGCCAATTACAGCCCCCACAATGACGCGCTGAAAGAGCATATTGACAGCCTCGAAGTCAAGGTGGACGGCGCTAAAATCGACACCTATCTGGCGTTTCTCGACGCGGTCCCCCGCATTCGCGACGTGGTCTGGGATATCGCGGCGGCGGATAAATATGAAGAGTTGGTCGTGGTACCCTTGCTGGTGGCCAGCTCGACCCACACCCAGGAGGTTACGGATTTGGTCGAGGAAGCCGCGCATCTGACCAGTGACCTGGAAGTGGTGGTGACCGAACCGTTCTTTGAAGTACCGTTCATGCGCAAACGATTGAAAAGTGCCGTCGTGGCGATGGCTGAATATTTACGCACGACCCTCCCTGCCGATGTGCCGGACAGCAGCATTGGCGTTGTGCTGGCATCCCACGGCACCCCCTATGTCTCCCCTTTCCCAGAGTTCGGTTGGAAGGAAGGCGAGATCTACTCCAACCTGATTATCACGG
The DNA here is from genome assembly GCA_030065585.1 of Desulfobacterales bacterium. Classification (GTDB taxonomy): domain Bacteria; phylum Desulfobacterota; class Desulfobacteria; order Desulfobacterales; family UBA5852; genus JABZFP01. The sequence continues at coordinate 911 of JASJED010000079.1, forward strand.
AGGACGCCTTTCACAAGGAGATTGCCAGCCGCCTGCCCTGGAAGGTCCGCACCGGACGGATGAGCTATTCATCGCCAACAATCGAAGACGCGCTGGCCGCATTCGAAGCGGACGGGTTCACCCACGTGATGGTCGTTCCGTCCGCATTTCCAACGGCTGCCATCCACACCATGTGGGATGTGGCCCAAGCCGCGGTGGGTCGGGCTGTATTGCCTAAAGAAGGGATCGTCGAACACATCCCAGAGAATACCTGCATGAAGGTTTACTATTCAGCGGAGGGCTTTGCCGATACGCCGACCGGCCGTGAAGAATTCCAGGACGGACTTGCCTTCCTCGGCAAAGTGGGCGTGCTTGAAGCACTCAAGGATAAACCTGAAGAGGAGGTGACCCCCTATGTGGCGTGTCCGCCGGGTGAACTCTGTGTCACGCTCACGGCGGACCAGGTAACCGGGAGCGGGCTGCATATGATGCTCTATGATACAACGGGGTCAGACTGGCCACAGGCTTTTGAGAACCTGCCCATGCCGGACTGGGTCGTTGCCGCACCACCACAGATGCCCGGCGATTGCCCGACGCAGATGCAAATCCCGCTCGGCAACATTATGCCTGTGGCCGCAAGCGGTTTACCCCAGGAGGGCGTTCAGTTGGGGCTGGTCGTCGCCTCAGGCGACGGCCAGAATGTTGGGCCAACCGACGCCCGCGGGTACTCGCCTGACACCATCCCCTATCATTCCAATGAAGGACTTGATTTCGGAGGGATCGCGCTGGCCGTTCCTGAAGAGGATCCTCCAGCGGAGGAGCCCTGCCAGCCGGGAGAGATCTGCGTTACGGTGACGGCGCAGGAGGTCACCGGGCCCGACCTGAAGCTGATGCTCTACATCGCCACCGAGGATAACTGGCCCCAGCAGTTCCTGACCCTGCCCACCCCGAGCTGGGTGGTGACCCAGACCGAGCCGGTACCGGACACCTGGCCGGTGCGCATTCGAATCCCGCTGCTCGAGAACCTCTATGCCTTCACCGACGATCCGCTGGAGGGCGCTCGGGTAGGACTTGCCGTGGTGACCGGTGTGGCCTCGAACTTCATCGTGGACCCGTCGGATGCACGCGGGTTCTCCGCGGAAACGATCGTCTACGAGGCGGGCATGGCCATGGATTTCGACGCCGTCGAGCTGTATGTGCCCGAGGGGCTTTGCCAGCAGAATCCTTATCACCCGTACTGCTTGAACGGCCCGCTGTTCTGGCAGGAGCACATGCTCGGGGATCAGGGCTTCGTACCCGGAGCGATCTACCTGGACGTTCACGATCTCGATGGAGACGGCACGGCCGACATCGTGATGGTGGGCGAGCCCCACTTCGAGGACGAGAACCTGCCGCTGACCGAGCTGAAGTTGGGGATCTACTATATGAACGACGATCTCACCGTGCGCGAGACCGAGATCATCGACCAGTGGACCGAGACCGACCCGACCTTCTACAGTCCGTGGGGCGTCAACGTGATCGAGCACGGCGGTGCGCCGATGATCATCGTCGGCCTCAACATCCCGGAGCTGGCTCCGCTGGAGGAGGGGAACGGCGACATCCTCTCCTACCGCAGGGTCAACGGCGAGTGGGTGCGCTCGGTGGTCATGCACAATCCGAACCCCACCGACACCAACTACAACGCGATGATCGTCGTGACCAACGACATCGACAACGACGGGGACGAGGACCTGGCGTTGAGCACGGCCTTCGGCTCGTCGTCGGTGGGCAGTTGGATGGAGAACACCGGCGACGTCGACGATCCCTGGATTCCCCATTTGCTGGAGCCGACCACTGTGTACCCGAACATCCGGGGTGTCCTGGCGTACAAGAGCGCCGATCTGAACGGCGACGGATATCCGGAGGTCGTGTACAACGGAATGTTCGACGTTCCCAACACCGATCCACCCCAGTACCGCGGCGAGATTTGGCTTGCGGTGAACCCGGGACCGAGCGGCTGGGATGGTCCCTGGCAGAAGATCGTGATCGACGACGACAACTGGGCCTCGGCAGACATGTGGTTCCACGACTTCGACGGCGACAACAACCCGGATCTGGTGGCCAACCAGATCTTCGACTCCACGGTGTCGATCTACCGCCATCCGGGCACCAACCTGAGCGACCCCTGGGTTCCGGAGATCATCATTGACGACCTCGCCTCCCCCAGCGACATGTGGCTGGCGGACATGGACAACGACGGCCAGATGGACGTGGTCAGCGCCGACCACACCGCCCATCGGGGTGTGTGGCACAAAAACCCCGGGCCGGGCTCCGACCAGGCCTGGAGACCCAACCTGATCTTCCCCGACATCCTGCTGCCGGGCGACTTCTCCATGATCGATGTGGACGTCGATGGCGACCTGGATTGGGTGGGCACATCAGTGACCCTGGGTCAAGCGTTCATCGTGGAGCAGACCCAGCCCGATACTTCCCTGGTGGCGACGATCTCGTTGCCCGAAGGTTTCGAGGGACAAATCTCGAGCCTGATGCTCGTCATGGACGATCAGCTGCCCATAACCGGTCCTCCCGATGTGACCCTGGCGACGATCCAGAACGTGGACAACGACAACGACGGAACGGGAGACATTGACCAGGTCCTGAACAGTTCCCGTGATCTGGTCCTCTCGGTGGAGGATGTCGGCGTTGCCGGCCAGTACCACGTGATGGCCGTGCTGTTCATGGAAGGCGGAGGCACCTTCGCACCCGTGCCGGGCGTCGACTACATGGCGGCCAGCGGGCTTCTGACCTTTGGCGATGGTAAAGTGGAAGTATCCCTCGATCTCGAGCTGGTTCCTGTGCCGTAGGGCATACACACAAGGATGGTGCAGAGAAAGACACAAAACCATTATAATCGACAAAAGTTCTTGATTGTCCCTGAATGACAAGTCGGTTCCGTCTGCAACCGCCCATAACAGGCGAGGCGGTTGCAGACGCTTCGACCTGCCGCGTGGGTTGGCATTCTGATCGCTGCCTGTCAATTGCCAGCCGCAGTGGTGGGTTGATGGATCTTTTCAACCAGGATTTGGCGGCCTCGCAGTAAGTCCGATCCGCAATTATTGACGCCTTGCGGGCGCGTTCTTACCCTCCTTGATATATCGCCGCGTTTCAAATCCGTATCTGTATAAAACGAAGCGCGCTTGCTCAATGCGCGCTGCTCGAACGGAGTCACATTGCCCCAAGAGAGGAGAATGCCATATGAACGTGAAACATCACATCCCCGTACCCCGGGATACGCGCGTCTGCATCTGCGCCAATTGCGGCGTGGTGGCCTTGAACCCCGAAAGCATCTGCAAGGTCCAGGGAACCGGCACCAAAGCGGACTGGTGCGGCACGAAAGGCACCATGCCTCCCAAGCATTGCCGGAACCGCAAGAACATCGATCGCCATCAGTGCCGGAACTGCGGACAGACCGCCATAAGTGCCAAACTGCTCTGTGAACCGACCAAACTGGAAATATCCGAAGGGCAACCATAGGCCAAGATAGAAGACCCTTATGGGGCTCGATGCGCACCGCTAGGGCAATCGACCTTTTACACCTAATGGACAAGCGCAATCGATTTTCGACCGCCTGTTAAGGCCATTAAGGGACTCTCGATAAACACCCTGATCGGGCCTCCTTTCGATATGCCTCGGCCCATCCCCAGGATACAGCCAACATTTTGCGCAGCGCCGCGCGGAGGCGTAGACACGCTACAGCCAACTCAACCGGCGCCCATCCTGTGATCACAGTCATAAATATAGTTTTTACCTATTAACTATACACTATTTACCAACCGTTGATATGGATGATTTCGTCTCTAACATCATTATCTATACAAGTAGAATAAACGAACATGGCCGATGGGAAGACGACAACGATGGACACGTTGACACACGCCACTTCAATCATGAATGTGAAAAACCAGATCTGCACCTGGGATGCAACTTAGGTAACGACGTTGCAGGATAAACTTTTGGAGGTGAAAAATGATCGGTACAATCATCACAATTTCACTGCTCGGATATTACGTTAACAGCTGCATTCACAATAAATTGTTGGCATCAGGCTGTAAGATTTAAGCACGGGCAGTGTTTCGTAAAATTATGTTAAAGCTTTTACCCCCCTGTACTGAGTTGAACTGACAGATAAACTCCCTACCTGAAGCTGAAGTGTGAATGGCAGAGCCTCACGAGGCTCTGCCATTTTTGTACCCCCATGAAATATATTGTCACCATCCCAATCCGCGATACGCCAAAAAAACTCAATCCATGTCCTAGGCCGGGCTTAGGACCCGTAGAAAAAGGATATTGGGGATTCGTTGAATATGCTAATAACAAAAGCTTGAGAAATCGTAATCTCAGGGTCGGCGATGGGTCAATTTGCTAAATATATCGGTGTCGACTACTCGGGTGCCGAAACGCCGACTTCCAGCTTGAAGGGGCTGCGGGTTTACGTGAGCGATCAGGAAGCCCTTCCCGCTGAAGTGCCGCCACCGCCCAGCCCGCGCAAGTACTGGACAAGGCGTGGGATCGCCGAGTGGCTGGCGACATGGTTGTCCCGAAGCGAACCGACCATTGTCGGTATCGACCACGGGTTTTCCTTCCCGTTGCGCTACTTTGAGGTCCACCACCTGGCGCCGGACTGGCCCAAATTCCTGGAGGATTTCTGGCGGCATTGGCCGACGGATGGCGATAACACCTATGTCGATTTCGTGCGTGACGGATTATGCGGCAATGGCGCCGCGCGCTCGGGAAGCGCCCGCTGGCGTAGGATGACCGAGGAGCGCGCTGGGTCGGCCAAATCGGTATTTCACTTCGATGTGCCCGGCGCGGTGGCCAAATCGACGCATGCAGGCCTGCCCTGGTTGCGCTTCTTGCGCAAAAAATTGGGTGCGCGTATCCACTTTTGGCCCTTTGACGGCTGGGCGATTCCCCCCGGGCGATCAGTGATTGCCGAGGTTTACCCGGCCTTATGGAATCGGGGTTTTCGGCGTGAAAATCGTACGCCTGACCAGCATGACGCCTACACCGTCGCTGCTTGGCTGCGACAAGCCGATTCAGACGGTCGTCTGATCGATTTTCTCAAGCCTTCGCTTACGCCCGCCGAGCGTGCCCTGGCGCAGGTTGAAGGTTGGATCCTTGGTGTAAGATAGGATGGGAACGAGGGTTGAAAGGTCTGGATTTAAGAGATAATGTATCCCATTACAATAGAGAACCGGGAGCAATGTCATGAATCGAATCGGTAAGATGTTTTTGATGGCCTCAATTTTGGTTTTGATGGCACTTAACGGCTGGGCCGCGGACAAACAAGACCATATCTGTTTCCGGGCCCTCGATGCCGACCAGGACGGCCTGGTGACCTTGGCGGAGTTTGAAAAATACTACCAAGATGGCGAGGCCAAGTTCAAAGCGGCGGATGCCGACCACGATGGCAAGCTGACCCATGATGAATACCACGATTTGTTAGGACATGGGTCATCCTAAAAAATCCCCTGGGCAACCATCCCATCCGGTCTCCCCTGGCGGGTTGCCCCCATGAGGGAGATCGGCCCGCATCTTTCCTGATCCCTGCCTTTTCAAACGGATGCATGCCGGCAGCGGCCTGTCCGGCTGACGGCTCCGTCTTTTGGCGCGCGATTCGGCGGCCAAACCAATCAATGCGGTCCTAACCCGGGATGAAGCTGCTGGGCGGCCTTCTGATGGTCGCCGCCGCCGGTCTGCATTATATTTAAGTCGTAAGAAGGGTTTGGGCTGGTCCCGCGACGCATTTCGACAGAGACGGTGGGCGGGACCACATCCGGAGAGGCGGCCCATGAAGATCTGCATTCAATGCGGTCAGGTCGTGGCCGAGGCCGTCAGTAACTGCCCCACCTGCGGGGCCGCGTCGGCGGCCGGGCGCGCGGCGATCGACGACTACCGGATCCTCGAGGTGCGGCAGGAGGGTTATGCCAGTATCCTCTGCAAGGCCCGGCGCGAGGGTGAGGCGAAGCCGGTGGCCATCCGTATCTTCACCCCGCCGGCCGGGTTCGATGCCCAGCTGGCCGACCGCCTCAAGCGCGAGCTGGAAGAACTCCAGACATTGCCCCCGAGCTATTTCGTGCGCCACCGGGCGATCCGGCAATCCAGCGAGGGGCTCTGGTACCGCATCAGCGAATGGGTGGAGACGATGCGTTGGGGGTCACTCCTGGCCTCGGAGCGACTGAAGGAGCCCCGGCGCTGTCTGGACCTGTTTTTGCGGATCGCCTCGATCCTGGAGGGTCTGCACCGCATCGGGCACATCATTCCCCATCTGATCCTGGACGACATCCTGGTCTACGAAGACGACGCCGGGGCGCTCAAGGTCAAGATCGACTACAAGCTGTCGCGGTTTCTAGACCCGCAGCTGGAGCGCCCGGGTCCGATGCTGGCCCGCCTGCTGGCGCTGCACCCGGACATCGTCAACCAGCATCCCCTGGATCACCGCAGCGACATATGGTCCCTGGGCAAGATCTTCGTCGAAATCCTGGCGGCCGATCCGGATGCCACCGATCTCGTGGCCCGGGTCGACACCCTGCCGGTGCCGCCCGAGGTTCGCACGCTGGTGCGGCTGATGCTCAGCGATGCGCCGGACCTGCGGCCGGGCAGCATGGCCGAGGTGGCCGCCGCCCTGGGGCGGGTCAGTGAACAAGCCATCGCCGCCGCGTCGGACGCCGCCGGCGAAGTGCCCGGGGTGGCGGCCCGCACCCTGCGGCGCCTGAACCTGCGTCTGGGCTTTCTGATCGTCTTGTTGGCCGTTCTGATCGCCGTGGGGGGGCTGCTCTGGTACTATCTAGGCTTGAGGCACCCCAACAGCGAGATCGCCCTGCAGGGTTATGCCAACCAATACGCCGGCGCGGTGGCCTTCGTGGTGGTGGACTACGGCCTGCGCCTGGGCAACCAGGAAGTCTATCACAATCGCTCCGAGGGCACGGCTTTCCTGGTGGATGACCAGGGTTACCTGCTGACCAACCGTCATGTGGTCTGCCCCTGGCTGGAAGACCCTCGTCTGCTGACGGCCATCGGCCTGCTGCGCCAGCGGCCGGAGGAACTGGATTTGACCTATCAGGTGTTCGTGTGGTTCGAAGGGCAGCGCGCCTTCAGCCAGTTGCCGGGCCTGCCCGGGGATGCCCCGGTGGAAGATATCTACCGCACCGAGACGGCCTTCAGCACCCGGGGCGCACGCCGGGTGCGCATTGTCGGCGTGGCCCCGCTGCCGGTCAAGACGGGGGAACGGCTGCGCTCCCCCCTGGGTGACGATTTTGCCGTCCTCAAGATCGATGCCGTCCCGCCGGGGCGGGCCGCACTGCCCCTGGCCGCCGATTTCGAGGCCGCCGCGATGCCTAAACTGGCGCCGCTGATCACCCTGGGTTTTCCGTTGGGAAGCCGCACCCAGGCCACAACGGTCAATGTGAGCGTCACCAGCGGCCACGTGCGCCGCACCTTCGAAAACATGATTCAGGTGGACACCTCGATCCATCCCGGCAATAGCGGGGGCCCCTTTATCGACGAGCGGGGCCGGGTCATCGGCATCGCGGCCAGCGTGGCCATGGACTGGTCCCGGGGGCAGGAACCGGTGGCCACCCGCCTTTCGGATATCGGCCTGGTGCTGCCCATCACCAAGGCCGCGGCCTTTGTCGCGGAACTCAAAGCCGGCGCCCGCAAGTGGAACGGAGAATTGGATCTGGCCCTGGAGGCGCGCCTGGCGCGCATCATGGCGCTGGCGCGGGAGCGTCAATGGGAACAGGCGCGCAACCTGGTCCTCAGCGAACTGGCGGCGGTCCGCACCCCGCCATTGATCATGGCCGCCGCCATGGTGCATCTCTGCGCCGAGGATCTTGCCGGCGGTCGGCGGTTGTTCGAAGAATTCCTGTCCATCGACCCGGACAGCAATATGGCGCGTCTCATGCTTCTGGTGATCGATCACCTTGCGGCGCAAACCCTGGCCAGCGCCCAGCGTCAGCCGCTGACCGCGCTGGACTGGCGCTCGCAAGACGAGTTTATCGGCTACCTGGCCCGGATTCTGACCGGCGAAGTCGACGCGGCCGGGACCCTCCAGGGGGGGTACTCACCTTCAGAGAAAAGCTGGCTGCACCTGACAGCCGGCCTGGTGGCGGAAAGCCGGGGGCACGGGGCCGCGGCCCGGCCGCTTTTGGAAACGGCCGCGCTGTGGAGCAACCCCGAGAGTTGGAGTCTTTACCTGGCCCTGTCGCGGCTGGACCGGCTCCAGCAGGAGCGCCTGGCGCAGCTTGCCGATCCGGATCTCAACCGGGCCTATCGGCAGCAGATCGAAGCCTTTGGCCGGCGTTTGGACCAGGCCCTGGCGGCGAAAGACGCGCTCAAGACCCGCTTGACCGTTTCCCTGATGGCGCTCAAGCGCGCGGACGCCGGACCCGGCGCCAGACGGCGGATCCTGGAAGACATCCGGGCCGCGGATGCGGACAACAGCGCCCTGCTGGTCACCCTGGCGTACACCAGTGCCATGGTGGAGGATTGGCCGGCGGCCCTGGCCTACGCCCGGCAGTTTCTGGCCCTGCCCGGCCGGACCAGCGGCGGCAAGCTCAGCATGGGGCTTTTCGAACCCGAGATCCTGCAGATCCTGGGGCAGACGGCGCCGGCCCGCGAGCGCCTGGCCGCCTATAGCGCCAACGTCCCCGACCCCTGGTACCGCAGCCTCAGTGAAAGCCTCCTCGATCCCGCGCGCCAAAAAGCCCTTGCGGTTCGGGCCGAGGAAAACCCGGCCTATCTCTTGACCGGGCATACCGCCCTGGGCCTGTGGGCCGAGGGCCGCAAGGACGTGCCCGGCGCCATCCGCCACTACCGTGAAGCCCTGGGATCCTACCTGGACCACCGCATCGAGTACGACTTCGCCATGGCCCGCGTCAAACGCCTGCGCCGCCAAGCCGACGAGTGATCTTCGGCCAATCGTCAACAAGCCGATTGCTCTATAAGGTGCGCGGCAATGCTGACGACCACGGTGACGACTCGGTCTTATAATTAAGGCCACGGGTTCTTTGCGCGTTTCCGATTCATGCACGACTTCGTCTGACATAGCCTTTCTTTCCCATGGCCGTGATTCTGAGCTCGTTGATGGTTTTGATTTCCTCCAGGCTGGGTTCTTCTTTAAATTTTCTTTCAAGCAGGATTTTTACGGTCATGATGCCCTCCTTTTGGCAATGTTGTTGCGTAAACGCCGAAAGGGGTGCCGGTGCCGATTTCGGTGTTGCTGGTGGATGCCAACCAGAAGGTGCCGATCCATAGGGGCGCTTTCGTGGGGGAAGTGCGTTGGATACGGATGAATTTGAAAGCAAAATAGGGAGGGGTTGGATCAGTAGTAGAACAGTGGGAATTGTCGCTACCCGAGGTGCTTTAGCGTCTTATAACAACGTCTCTGCCTATAATTACGGCATGTCAGGCCAAAGTCAAATCGGGTGGTTGGTGAGGTGTTCTAGCAGAGGGCCGGCCAGTCCGCGTTCCCGACGAACGTTCCAAGGGCATGCGTTGGTCGAAGATCCGCATGACGGTGGTGTCAGGCGGTTGAGGATTGGGCATCGCGGGCGTCGTCGCCCAAGATGGTGGTTTCCAGAATTTAAATCACGCGGATCGCCCTCCACCGGCCCCGGCGATAGCGCCACAGACTGACGGCGAAGAGCGTCAGCACGTAGAGGGTCAGGTTGATCCAGCAGGCGAATAGTCCCCACCCCGTGAATTCGACGATGATGGTCAAGGGCAGCATCATCACCACCAGCGTGGCCAGGCCGATGCTCCACATGATGAAGCGCGTGTCGCCGGCACCTTTCAAAACGCCGATGAAGGTAAAGTACATGGCATCGAAAGCGATGAACAGGGCCATGATGCGCAATACCACCACACCCTGGGAGAACAGTTGCGGGTAGGCCGTATGGCTGCCCGTCTCCATGATAAAGACGCCCAGAATCCATTGGGGGGCGGTGAAAAACAGCAGGCCCACAAGGAGTGTATAGGTCAGTAGCACCCGAATGGTTTGCCGTGTAAATTGAACAGCGCCCGGAACGTCGTTGCGGCCCAGCGACTGGCCCACCAGGGTGGACAGGCCCATGGAGAAGCCGAAAGCGGGCATGAAGGCGATGGACTGGATGGAAAAGGCAATATTGCTCACGGCCAGTTCGACTTTTCCCAGGCGACCGACCATGAAGACAAAAAAAGTGAAGGCCAGCACGTCCATCGTAAATTGCAGAGCGGCCGGGCCCCCCTTGCGGATGATCCGCAGTAGCAAACGGACATCGAGGGCTCGCTGGGATCGTATGCCATAGCGGTTTTCGTTTAATCGGTCAAAAATAAGTCCGGCATACAGCAGGGCAATCAGGGCCCAGGCGCAGACCGTCGCAATACCGGCGCCGCGGATGCCCAGTTCCGGAAAGATCCCAATCCCGTTGATCAGGGCATAGTCCAGGGGAATATTGACGGCCATCCCGATCAAATTGATCAAGAGCACCGGACGCGTTTTGCCCTGTCCGGTAAAAAAGCTGGCCAGGCAAGTCCCCAGCACGTTGAGGCCGCCGCCCCGACAGAGAATCCGAAAGTAGATGCACTCCAGCTGCTGAACCTCGGGCGGATGGCCCCCCAGCGCAAAAATCTGCCGGGCCGTGAACGACAGTCCCACCAGAAAGACGGTCGCCAGCGCCGTGAAGTAAAGGCCCTGCCAGATGCAAAGGCCGATCTGCCGGTACGACCCCGCCCCCGTGTATTGCGCGACGAATACGTTTAGATAAGTGGTCACACCCGTAAAGAAGGTCAATACCAGAAAGGCGGCAATCCCGGCCGGTATGGCCGCCGCGATGGCATCGATGGCGTAGTTGGCCAGAAACACCCGGTCCGTGAATTCCATGACCGTGGTCGCGGCCATGGAGAGCACCAGGGGCAGGCTTACCGCGAATAAGGTCTTGTAGCCAGGGGGGCGATTTGACTTGCGCGTACGCGACGCCATCCGTCATGACTTTCTTTAAGATTCATCGCGAAGTTGGTGGTTGGCGAAACGGCCGCCCAAAGCAGTAAGCCTAAGTGTGCTGATTTTGCTGGCCGGCCGGAGGCGGGAAGAGCGACGTGGCCATGCCTGGGGGCATGCTGCGACGCCTGCGGACCACGGTCGTTATAGTAAAAACCCCAGGTCGCAGTGCTCGCAATAATACATTTCGGACATTTTTCCGCAGCGGCGGCATCCCTCGGTGATGTATTTCCTGAAACCCTGGGATTTCCCGCATTTGTCACATTCCCAGTCCCTGAACAATTCGACGTTTTCAGCGCAGTACGGGCAGGGCAGGTGCGGTATGCGGGGGACCGGTCGTTTGCGAAAAACGAAAAACCACAGCAGGAGGTAGGAGAGAATGATAAGGTAGGCCAGGATGGCCAGATTGGCGACCGTCTCGGACGCTGTTTTGGTCAAAAGAACGACCGGGTAAGTCAAATAGGCCGCATACGGGACTTTCAACGTTATAAAAAGAAGGGCAATCGTGAGTCCTCCGGCCAGGGCGACCTTCTTCTTGGCAAACCCGAAATCGTCAGCCACGATTGTTTTGCGAAAATTCGATTGTTTTAATTCGGCATCCGTTTGGTTCATCACGTTCCTTTCAATAACCGACAGAGTTCGTCAAACGCTCGACAACGGCACAAAACGCATGTCCCCCTGAAGGGGCGCGCGCCGCAGATCCGCTGTTTTGCGCAAATATAGCATAATCGAGGGCAAAGTGCGAAACCCATCCATACGGATAAGTGAATGATCATGGATTCGCCAAACACCGGGTGGCCGTCTCGTTGTCATCCTTGCGCAAAACGAACAGGAAATTGCCCCTGAATTCCTCCCTGTTCAATTACCTTTGTTACTGATCGGCGGGCATTGACCGACCGGGGTATTGGCATATGCTTGAAATCCTTCAGCGTACAAGGATTGGGTTTGGCAAGAGGTTATGAAATTTTAGGGGAAAGGTGCTTATCAGATTGTGCCGGAGGAGGGTTAGAATGTTTCACATTCAGGTGGGATTTCGAGGGCCGGTCGCCATTGTCGCCGGCCATCGATTGGTCCGCCTGGATGAAGCCGCCGTTAGGCGCGTGCGCTTTTGTATGCGACATACAATTCGCGCACGCGGCTTTTGAGCGCTTTAATCCGTTTCGAATCCTCGTCGGAAGCCCAGCGCGGCTCACTGATCATGAAGAGGGCGTCATTGATCTCGTCGATCACGTGCTCGGTGGCCTCACACCATTCGGAGGTGCAGCGATCGCTCATGTCGGCGGCCTCCTCGATGTCCGCTTCCAGGTTTTGAATCGAGGTCTCAAGGGCCGTCATGTAGTGGCCCCACGCTTCCAGGGTCTCTTTTTGAAACTGTTCGTGTAAGGGGTTCATTTGCTTTCTCCCATTTATTCGGTTTGAATGCTGACGGTCGCATTGTTGGTAGCTTCGCCGAGAACAACCTACCGGTCTCGTCGGTTGACAACGTGGCTACCTTAATCATTCTGTGTGGGGATTCAAGCGTCGTGCCGATTTCTTCGAGAGACCAACGCGATGGACTCGTCAAAAGAATTGTTTTTATGCCGCCGGGCCCGATCAGGCACACAGAAGATTCTTGAATAACTGAATTCTGCTTTTCGCCCGAATAACAAGCCCCGGACAGGGCCGGCCTATCAGCCTGGTTTTGAATTCACGGCGGTGGAACATATTGCGCTTTCATAGCCATTGCAACCGTCGCGGGGTTTTAGAATGTCGCCGGCGCTCGTTACACGGACGGACTTTGATAGTGCGCACCGACGCCAAAAACGGGCGGCGTGTTCTCTCCGAGGCGCCGGCAATGCACTACCTTCCCGATCACCATGGCATTGAGGCGATGGTTGGCATTGTGCGATTGCGCACAGACGGCAGCCGCATGCTCACGGCTTGCCGGCGAGCTGGTTTCGGGCGGGATCATGCCGCAGCGCCATGGTCGGATCGCGACAAGCGCCCCGACGGCCAGTGCCTTATCGGTAACAAAATAGATCCCGTATTCGCTGGTATTTTCCACGAAGCCAAGATGACGAGTGGTTTGATTCAAAAATCCGAAGTTGATGATGGCCTTTTCAAGCTTCCGGGGGTGTTTCCTGAGGTCCTGATCAGTCATGCAATACTTCCTTGAAAACAAATAAAGCGGCTTGTATGCCATTGTGTAATGTCGATTTACTGCTGTGTTACGATGGGATCGGATCCCTATTTGTCAATCGTGGAATTCCAGGCTGGCCCAGGATGGCGGATAATAAGCCTTCTCCGGCATGTCTGGAGCCAGGCGATTGGTCTGATGGAGGTCGCCGGCCTTTCCACCGGCCCGCAGGTGAAGCTGCCCGCCGGGGCAACAACGGTTTGCATTCAGACCCTTGCGGATTATGTTTGAAAAAAACGATTGAATTTCCCCCCTAAAGGCCGCCATGACGACATCCACTTCCTTCTCCATAAACGACCTGCCGGCGCACCTTCATGAGCGCGTTAGCCTGGTGCAGGAGCGCCCGGTGGATGAAAGCAAGCCCTACGTGCTTTATTGGATGCATCATGCCATCCGCGATCATGAAAACCCGGCCCTGGACGTCGCGCTCGTTGCCGGGAATCTCATCGAGCGGCCTGTTCTCATCTATCAGGGGCTGGGCGGCCGCCATCCCTATAATGCCGATCGCCACCACGTCTTCATCATGGAAGGCGCTCGGGACGTTCAACAAGGCCTTGCCAAACGGGGCATCGCCTACCGCTTTCACTTGCCGGAAATCCCCGAACGACCGGGGCCTCTCCCGGAACTGGTCCGCAACGCGGCCTTGATTATCACGGAAACCTTTCCTGCGCCGCCGTTTCCCCGCTGGACCCAGGCCATCGCTAAACGGGCCACGGTCCCACTCTGGACGGTGGACTGCAGCTGCATCGTTCCCATGGCCAGCATCGGCCGCGCCTTCGAGCGCGCCTTCCAGTTCCGCAAACACACCCAGGAGACGTTCCAAGCGCGCGTGAAGTGCGCCTGGAAAGAGCAGACACCGGCGCAGGCCATGTATGCGGGCCCTTTGCCGTTTAAGGGCCTCGACTTGCAAACGGCAAACATTCATGATCTGAGCGCCCGCTGCCGGATCGATCACGGCATCGGTCCGGTCCATCACACCCGCGGTGGATCACGGGCCGGTTATTTGCGCTGGGAAACTTTCAAACGCGAGGGACTTAGCGCCTATGCCCGCCGGCGCAACGATGCCGCCGTCACCCCGCCCCGGGGCGTCAGCCGGCTGTCGGCCTACCTCCACTATGGCATGATCTCCCCTTTGCGAATTGCGCGCGAGGCGGCCGCCGACGGGTCGGCGGGGGCAACCAAATTTTTGGACGAACTGCTGATCTGGCGTGAACTGGCCCACAATTTCTGCTTTCAGACCCCGGATCCGGAAAGCCTGGCCTGCCTGCCCGATTGGGCCCGGGAGACGCTCGAACGCCATCGCGACGATCCACGTCCCGTTCTCTTCAGCCCGGAACGGCTAGAACGCGCCCGCACAGGGCAGCCGCTGTGGGACGCGGCCCAGCGCTCGCTGCTGCGCCAGGGGGAGCTACACAACAATCTGCGCATGACCTGGGGCAAGGCCCTGCTGGACTGGACCGCTTCACCGGACGAGGCGCTCAAGCGCCTGATCGATCTAAACCACCGTTTGGCCCTGGACGGCTGTGATCCCAACTCCTACGGCGGCATCCTCTGGTGTCTGGGGCTGTTCGACCGCCCGTTTCACCCGGAGCAGCCCATCATCGGCGCCCTGCGGGCGCGGCCGCTGGCGGAACATGCCCGGCGACTCGATCTTGCCCGCTACCGGCTAAAGGTGGATCCGCCGGCTTCCGACACGCCGCTTAAGATCGCCGTGATTGGCGCCGGTCTGGCCGGCCTGCGGGCGGCCAGTGTTCTGGCCGATCACGGCCACCGGGTCACGGTCTACGAAAGGGAAGCATGGCCCGGCGGGCGTCTCGGTGGTTTGCGCTGGAAAAATGCCGTCGTGGATGCCGGTGCCCAGTATTTTACCGCCCGCGACCCGCGCTTCCGGCGCCACGTGGCATCCTGGGAGGCGGAAGGATTTGTATCACCCTGGGACGGCGCGCTGGCGGCGGTCAAAAACCCCGGCGATCTTCACCCCGTAAAAAACACCGTCGTACGCTACGTGGCCCGTCCCGACATGCGGCAGCTGGCGGTTCATCTGGCAACGGACCTGGACGTTCTCTACAGCGCCAAGGTTGAACGCCTGGCGCCCGAGGGCGGCGGGTGGCGTCCGGTGCTGGCAGAAAGCGGGTCGCAGGGTCGCTACGCTGCGGTTATTCTGGCCCTGCCGCCCCGACAGGCCCAGGCAATGCTGCCGGACGGATCCGCCCTTGCGACGGTGGCCGCAGGTGTCACGATGCAGTCCTGCTGGGCGCTCATGGCCGTATTCGACAAGCCCTTGGACCTGGCTTTCGACGGTATCTTCTTCAATGCCGGCCCCCTGTCCTGGGCTGCCCGCAACGCCAGCAAGCCGGGACGCGCCATGCAGGAGATCTGGATGCTGCACGGGGCTCGGGGATGGCCGGACGGGAAACAAACCACAAGCGCGGATGCCGTTGCAGTGCAGATGCTGGACGCCTTCTTTGCGTATACCGGCCGCCCGCCGGTTGCGCCCCAGCACATCCAATGCCGTTACTGGCCTTCGGCCGCGGCGCGCAATCCCCTCGACCAGGGGTGTCTCTGGCACAGGGCGGAAAAGATCGGTATCTGTGGCGACTGGTGCGCCCGATCGCGCGTTGAAGGCGCCTTTTTGAGCGGAACCGCCGTGGCCGGCCGCCTGCTGGCGGACGCCCCGGCATTATCGTTCGTGGTGGATTGATAGATGATGGCGGAGCGCCCGGAAAAATACTGCGCCGTATGCGGTCGTCGAATGGTATGGCGCCGCCGATGGCGACGCAACTGGGAAAACGTGCGCTACTGCTCCCGGGCCTGCCGCCACAGAGGGCTGAGTGACCTCGACCGCCGGCTCGAGGCGGTCATCCTCGAACTGCTGAGGATGCGCGGGGCGCATAAGACGATCTGCCCCAGCGAAGCCGCCCAGATCGTCGCCGGCCGGCGTTCGGCGAATGACTGGCGCGCGCTCATGCCGGCGGCCCGCAAGGCCGCACGGCGGCTGGTGGCCAAAGATCGGGTCGACATCCTCCAGAAGGGACATGTGGTCGACGCTTCCACCGCCAGGGGTGCGATCCGTGTTCGCCTGCGGACCGAAACCTGAATTTGTCCATCCCCTTCAGTTTTCAGGGGTCTCGGTCAGGGCGTGTTCCAGCAGCTGTTCGAAAGGGATGCGCTTGATCACATCGCTGTGGGTGGCGCTGAGAACCACCGGCGGCGCGACCCCGTTTTGGGCGGCTTCGGCCCAACGATCGGCGCACAGGCACCAGCGGTCGCCGGGCTTGAGACCCGGAAAACCGAAATGGGGCTGGGGGGTGGAGAGATCGTTGCCGCGCCCGCGGGTGAAAGCTAAGAAGTCTTCGGTCACCTGGGCGCAGACCCCGTGGCGACCGAAGTCGCCGGCGGGCATGCGGCATTCGCCGTCGCGATTGAATCCGGTCAGCGGCGATAGGCTGCAGGTTTCAAGGGGTTGGCCCAGAATATTGGTCTCGCGTTGCGTTTCCATTTGTTGCTCCGTGCTTAAGGGATATCAAAAGTAATATTAATTGGGGTAAAACAGTTTTGGGAAAACATAATTCGCGCTGGGCGCAATGCAACAAGCAGTGGTTTTTCCATGACATCGCCCCTCAGGATATGCTAAGCTGCCGCCGTTCGTCCAGCAGATCGAGGCGGGGCATGCAACTGCCACCCGCCAGCCGCCCCCATGCGCATCCCCATCAAGGCTGGTATTCGATTCGCGCGTAACCTCTTAACAACAAATAAAAATCCCATAAAGGAGCCGTCATGGACATTATCACCGCCCTGGTCGACCACCACCAGACGCTAAGACAACTTTACGCCGCGTCGGAAGAGGACCCTCAGCAGTTTGCCGAATTCAGCCGTCATCTGGTCGTCCACCACACCATGGAGGAGAAGTACTTCTACGATCTGCTGCAGATGATTGCGGACGCCCGCCACGACGCCCTGGAGGCCGTCAACGAGCACCACATCATCGAATTGATCATCAAGGATGCCGAGGGCTTTCCCCGCGACCACGCCAACTTTCCCATCAAAGTGGAAGGCCTCGGGGAATACACGACCCACCATCTGGACGAAGAGGAGGCCGATATTTTTCCCCTGGCCCGCACGCTGATCGCTGCCGAAGACCTTACCGCACTAGGCAAGCTTTTTCTTGAAGCCAAGGAGAAACTGCTTAACATCGATCTGCCGGAAATCCCCAAAGCGCTTCAGGCGCAGGCAACCAGCGCGGCGGCGCCGGTATCCAGCGCGCGCGGATTGGGGATCGGTAGCCTAAAATAAGCGGCCCTCCAGAAGGCCAGGGTCATTTTCAAAAGGGGGAAAACCAATGGACATACTTAAAAGAGAACTGGCACCCATCCCGGCCGAGGCCTGGGCCGAAATCGACGCTCAAGCCACCCGCAGCCTCAAGGCCATCCTGTCGGCCCGCAAGGTCATCGACCTATCCGGGCCCATGGGGCCGGATTTTCCCGGCGTGCCCGAGGGACGGCTGGAATTCCCGGACCGGCAGCCCGATGGCGGCCTGAACTATGGCATCCACAAGGTGCATCACCTTGTGGAAACCCGCATTCCCTTCACCCTCGACATCGACGAAATGGACAACGCCGTGCGGGGCGCCAAGGACATCGATCTCGCCAATCTCGAAGATGCGGCCAAGAAAATCGCCCTGTTCGAGGAAAGCGCCGTCTACCACGGGCTTGCCGATGCCAATATCCACGGGCTCAGGCAATGCCAGGGCGATGAGTGTCTGAGCATCGGATCTACCCCGGAACAACTGCTCGAGGCCATCGCCGAAGGGCTGACCGTCTTTGCCGGCCGCTCGGTCGAGGGGCCTTTTGCCCTCGTGGTGGGCCCCAAGCTCTGGAGCCGGATGTCCGCGCATTTCCAGGGCTACCCGGTGAAGATGCAGGCCGAGAACATATTAGGCGGTCAGGTCCTGCTGAGCCCCTACCTGAGCGATGCGTTCGAAAACGAGGCCTATATGATCTCCCAGCGCGGCGGAGATTTCGAGATCATCCTGGGAAACGATCTGGCCATCGGCTACGAGCGCCACGATACCCAGACGGTCACGCTCTATTTTACCTCATCATTTACCTTCCGTATTCTCGATGCAGCCGGGGTGATTCATTTCACGTCGCAGTAAGGCCCGTTAGCGGCGCTTGAAGCGCGTCCGGGGGTCACGGTCCCGACGGGCCAGGGCCACCGCGCGGCAAGACCCAGGCCAGATGCCCATCCGGCCGCAGAAGTGCGGCCCTGGGCAGGCTAACCGCGGGACTTGCATCATCGGCGATCGTAAAATCCGCCGGCCAGCGTCCCCCTGCGGCGTTACCGATGTGAACCACCTTGAAGGGTTCAAACTGGGTAGGAATCTGGCCGGCCAGCTCCGGGAATGGTTCCGCGGCCTGGCCGAACACCATGAGAACGTGGATGGGCTCGCCATGCTCGCGGCCCATGATGGGGGCGAGGTCGAGTGAGGATATTTGTCGCCGCTCGCCGGAACCCGATTCCTGAAGGCGAAAATGGGGTATCCTGGCGCCTGCCTCGAAAGTGGGCAACAGGATCCCCCCGGCTCGGTGTTGACGATCTCCATCGGCGCGTGGCTGCAGCCAGCCGCAGTGGTAGACGGTCCCTAAATCCTCGCGTTGGAAGCGCATCGGCAGGGTCCGCGAGGTCTCGAAGAGGGCGCGCACGCGCCGGCGTCGAAATCGTCCGATTGCATTGTCGCTTTGCAGTAGATGCACCTGTTTGCGGCCCAACAGCAAAATGGTGTCGAATATGCGCTTGCGAGCCGCTGCGGGCAGCGGTAGCCGATGTAGAACATCCCGCAACCAACGGGCCGCCCGCCAGTCCAGGCCGATGGCCGCGGCGACTTCAAGGGTCTTTTCGAAGTTCTTCCGGCTGAGCGCGATGAGCGCTTCATTGACAGGGCGGCGTTCGGCTTCATAGGTCGCCAGCAGTGAATCGGCGTCGCTTCCGCCTTGCCGCCTTTGGGCCTTCAATCGCCGGGCCAGTTTCCAGACCAGATTGTGCGCATCGGCGATACCCGCATTCATCCCGAAACCGCCGGCCGGCAGGAGTTGATGGGCAGCATCACCGATGAGAAAACAGCGCCCGCGGCGAGACCGGAAGCGTTCCGCCACCCAGGCTTCGAGCCGCCAAGGACGGATGCTGCGAATCTGGGATTCAACCGGCCTTCCCACCAGATGATCGATCATTGCCGCACAGGTGCGTTGGTCGAAATCTTCCGGATTTTCAAAAGGCGGGAAAAAGGGCAGCTGGAGCACGAACTCACCGCGCTCTAGAGAATGGGTGACGAAAACGCCGATGCCCTGCGGCGCGTAGATAAAATAGAGCATGGCCATCAGGCGTCGGCGCAACAGCTTGGCCAGTTCCGGGCTGAAAAAGTGGATATTGAGCAGGTCCTGCAGGGTGGGGGTCCGTCGGATGCGGCCGATGCCCAGAGCCTTACGACTTGTGCTGTGGGCACCGTCGGCGCAGATGACGTAGCGGCAGCGGAGATTGTGCGATTGCCCGTTCGTGGTCGATTTGAGCAGGACGTTGACCCCCTTCCGATTTTCATGCACTTCAGCGCGCCACCCATCCAGCAGGACCCCAGGGCAGCGGCGAACAGCGACTTCGCGTAGAAGATTCACCAGGACGTGCTGGGAGAGGTTGCATTCCCAGGCCGGGCTGATCCCGTGGTCGGGACCGGATGGAAAATGATCGACCTGGCCCAGCAAGGCGGACGAAGCCGCGTTGTGCGACGAATCGCTGCGGGGCAGGCCCACCAGATTAGTACCGTAGACATAGCGGCGCCATTCATCCAGCGGAGCGGCGGCCTGGCGGATCTCGCCGTCAATCTCCAACTCACGAAAAATTTCCATCGTACGGCAGTTGATAAAATGGGCCTGAGGATGATCGCCCGGCTGCGCCTGTGCTTCCACGAGGATGTGTTCGACCTGCCATTGGTCCAGCAACAGCGAGGCAATCAGGCCTGCGGGGCCCCCACCGATGACGACGACATCGGTTTGGTCCGGCGGGGCGGCGTTCACGGTCCGGCCCCTAGCGTGTTCGGTTGGCCCATGGGCGACGAGGCCGTGCGCCCGGCTGCGGAAGAGCGGCTGCTTCGCCCGCGAGTGGCAGCCAGGGAAACAACGATCACATGCGGATAGGTCATGGCGGCAATACCGATGAAAATAATCCGCATCAGGTGGGCGGTGTCGAAAGAAACCCCGCCCGAGACGGCGTAGGCAAAGGCTCCCATAAGCAAGGTGGCCAGGGTGACCGGCAGCGATATGACCAGCATGCGTGCCCAAACCCGCAAAGCCGACGACGCTGGCAGCGGTGTGCCAATGGCCAGCATGTGACGGACCGAATGCAGGAAGTTGAAGTGAATCGTGAAGGCCAGCAGTGCCGGCAGCAGCATGAACATGAGGGTCAGAATGACGAGTTCGACAGCGCGGGCCAGATCGATGGCCGTCCGCTGACGGACAAACGCCACCAGGCTGGCCGCGACCCCACCCGCCGCCGCCATGACACACAATGGCGCCATGGCGGCCAGTATGTCGAGGAGCAAAGCGACCCCGGCCTCCGGGGCCAGGTAGGCCAGCAGCCGTTGAACCTCGGTCCGGTCGAATACGGCCGGTAGGCAAAGGATGAGGCCGCCGCGCGCCATGCCTTCGCTGATGCGGAGCAGCATCGGCGATCGTGGGCCCGTCAAAGCGTCGCCGGTGCTGAAATGATACCAGGTCAGGGCCAGAAAGGCGGCCAGACTGAAGGTGGCCTGATAAAACCAGACGGTGATCACGATGAACATGACCAGAAGATAAAGCGCCACGAAACCAGGCCCCCACCAGCGGCCGCAGCGGCGCCGAAATAGGCCGCCCGCCAGCACATAATCCAAGGCGCCGTGGGGGATGCCGCAAAAGGGCAGCAGGATCAGCAGAAGGACCAGGTGGTGCACGGTTTCACCGCGGCCGAACAGGATGGCCATGGCCACGGTAGCCAGGCTCAGTCCGGCGAACAAGACCGTGTGGCCCATACGACCGCGCCAGGCCGACAGGGATGCCGTCGAGTTCGTCATGACCACCCCGCTAAGACTCTGCCGGCCTGACGGATGAAGGGCGCTTTGGGCATGGCATTGACCACCGCGCGAGTGTCGATCGGGGTGGCCTGATCGGATAGAAAGCGGACCAGACGATCGGCCGGAACCCGTCGGAAAAGATTGAAAAACACTTCGGGCGCCGCTTCGGGGCGGGCTTCCAGAAAGGCCAGAAAGACACGATCCAGGAAAGTTGCCAGCGGCGAACGCGGCGACGGCAACCGTGTGCCGGGCCCGCGGAGAGCGGCGTCCGCCAGGGCCTGGCTCCATT
>JASJED010000080.1 GCA_030065585.1 Desulfobacterales bacterium
CCCCACCTGGTGATCACGACCACCGACGGTCGCCAGATCCGGGGTCACGTGGACCACGCCAGCGGCGCCCCGCAGAACCCCTTGCCCCCGGAGGCGATTGTTCGCAAATTCGAAGCCCTGGCGGCAAGAGCTCTGCCGTCACATCTGGTGCAGGCCCTCAAAGAGGATGTCCTGGCGATTGAAGCCCTTCCCGATGTGCGCTGCATCACCCAGCATCTACAAACAGATTGATCTGACAACCTTTTCGTGAGGCAGTACCACCGCCCTGTCGCTGACGACGCTCCTGCCCATTCTGAGTGTCCTCATCGAGCCGTTTGGCGTGTGAAGTTGAATTCAATATTACGGAATAATCATCGAATTGAGGCGGACGTGCTGAGGCTGCCGTTAATTCAGGCGTTGGGTTTTCAAATAGGTTGGTGAATCAGTAGTGATAGCGAAGTTGGGCTATCTGGATTGAATCCTCGGTAACTCTATATACGAAACGATGCTCGTCATTGATACGACGGGACCAATAACCTGAAAGTGCATGTTTGAGAGGTTCAGGCTTACCAATGCCCTCAAATGGATTGCGTTTTGTTTCCTTAATCAGAGTGTTGATGCGGCGTATAATTTTTTTATCGGTTTTTTGCCAAAACAGATAATCATCCCACGCATGATCAGAGAAAATGAGCTTCAATCTATGAGAACCCTCTCAGTCCCGTTCCCATTTGCAAGTTGGGATATGGATTCAATCAAGCGTCTCATATTTTTCGGGGAACGCAAAAGATACGCTGTTTCCTCAAGGGCTTTATAGTCTTCAAGCGACATGATTACGACGGAGTCGTTTTTTTTCCTGGTTATAATGACCGGCGAGTGATCTTGGCAGACTTTTTCCATCGTTTTAGCGAGATTCTGCCTGGCGTTTGTGTATGTAATGGCTTCCATAGCGCACCTCCCGTACATGTACATAATACAGTACAACACCACCATTGGGATGTCAAACTATTTTTCCCCCAGCATGTCATCGGTGCAGGACGGCGCGCACATCGCCGCCGCACAGTTCGGTCATTGATGACGATGTCCCCAGCCTATCTGAACGGCTTAAGCAAAAAGATGCCTGCTATTTAATAAAGGCTGCCATGAATCCATACCCCGGCGTGAATTTACCCTGGTAGACCAGGATGGCGTCCTTGATGGTTGCCGGGAGATCCAGGCGCTCGAAGGGCTGGCGGTAGTCGGCTGCGGCCAGGGCCGGCAGAAACGGCGTGAGCGCCTGGCTGAACTGTTCGGAAGCCTCGCGGGGGAATTCACACGGCAGGTTGTCCACGGCCATGATCACGGGGCCATGGCCCGCGACGCCGTCCACGGTCCGATCGGTTTCCGGTTCGTAGACATAGACCGGATCATCCGGTGTCGTGGCCCGGGTGGTCGCCTCGATGGCACCTCCGATGTCGCAGCTGATATCCCCGATGGCCCTCAATCGGCACGGGCCGCCGGCGGCATACTGTGCTTTCAGGGCGGCTTTGGTGACCAGGCGGGGATAGGGCGCATCCCAGTAGATACAGTTCATCAGAACCGTCAGGTAGGGCAGGTAAGGGGTAAAACTGGACCGATAGCGGTCGGGATGGTGGTAGTATTCATGCAGGTTAAATGCGTTGCCGGCATCGACCGGCGCAACCATGTGCTCTTCGCGAAAGACGACCTTGTAGATTGTACGGGTGTCGAAATTCTTCCGGGCGTGGAGCGGGGCGAGACCTTCCGGTTCGATGCGCTCCACGGGAAGCACATCCAGAATTTCCTGGGCGCCGCCGGAAACGTTCCCGTAGCCCGCGAATCCAACCACCAGCGGTAGTATCGCGGCGGGCAGGCCCTCACGGGTGATCTGCCCGGCGATCTCGTGCAGATGGGCCATAGCGGCATTCAAATCAGCGTATTGGTGGGCGGGCTTAATTGCTTCCAGGGGATTGGGCTCCAGGCCCTCATGCGCCAGGCGCTGCCCCAGGCCCCACAGGGTATCGATCATCCCGGCCAGTCCGGCGTGGCGTCCGAAAAGAATCAACCGCTTGCCGGCCGTGTCCACGATGCGCTCATAATCGATCAGCGTGCATTTGAGCGCCAGGAGACGGCGGAGCATATCCATGTTGTAGGGCTGCCCCTTGGTGGTGTGCGAAAAGAAGACATAGGCCGCGCCTTCCCGTAACAACGACGTGGGAATTTCCTTGACCGCCAGGACGACGCCACAGCGGTCGAGCTCTTCCACCACCCACGCGCCGGCCTGCACATATTCCGAATCATTAAAGATCCTTGTGGGGGAGGGCTGTACGACGAACGCCAGCCCACGTTCGCGGATCACGGCGGCCATATCGGCTGGCACGACGGGAACACGCCGCTCCCATTTATTTTTGTCTTCGCGGCGGATACCGATAACGTGTTTCACAATACCTGTCTCCGGGAATCGATGCGATCGAGCGCGCGCAGACGAAGTCTGTTTACGGTTCGCGGCTCGAGAAGTATGCCATAAGTCCTGCAGGTCAGCAATCCTGAAGGCGTTCTCCACATCAGAGATTTGAGCCGGCCTTTAAATTGAATTGCCAAGGGATTGATTAGGTCATAGGATGGTCGTCCTTTGACATAACCCATTGGGACCACAACGAGGTCTGATGAGCGTTGCCCTTGATAGCGATCCCCGTGCGGCTTTACGGTGGAAGCGGACCCTGGCGGTCATGTTCTTTGCCCAACTGGTCGCCATGATCGGATTCTCAAGCATATTTCCGTTTCTGCCGCTTTACGTCCAATCCCTCGGCTCCGTCACCGGCTTGAGTACCGAGTTTTACACGGGGCTGGTTTTCTCCGGCCAGGCCTTCAGCATGATGATTGCTGCCCCGATCTGGGGTGCTCTGGCGGATCGCTGGGGGCGCAAACTCATGGTCGAACGCGCCCTGTTCGGTGGTGCTGTGATCCTGGGCCTGATGGCTTTGGCGCGCTCGGCCGAAGAACTGGTGCTGCTCAGAATGCTGCAGGGGTTGATCAGCGGGATCATAAGCGCGGCCAATGCCCTGGTGGCCGCGGTGGTCCCGCGTGTCCGCAGCGGATATGCCATGGGACTCATGCAAGTGGCCATGGGCCTGGGACTGGGGCTGGGTCCTGTCGTTGGGGGTGTGGTGGCCGATGCCTATGGTTACCGGGCCGCCTTTTATATTACCGCCGTGTTGCTGGTCATTGCCGGTGTGGTGGTCTTCTTCGGCGTTGAGGAAAAGTTCGCGGCACGCGACCCAAAGCGCTCAAGAGCCTTCGATTTCACGGCTACCTGGCGGCGCGTCCTGTCCGCCCCAGGTGTCCGGTTGATGTATGCCCTGCGGTTTATCAACCAGATGGGGCGCATCATCTTTATTCCCATTCTACCGCTCCTGGTCCTGACGCTGATAGACAACCCCGGCCGGGTCAACAGTTTTACGGGTATCGTCATCGGTGCCGCTTCCGCAACCACGGCCCTTTTCTCAATCTATCTCGGACGTATGGGCGATCGCAGCGGCCATCGCCGTATTGTGATCACATGTCTGTTCGGCGCCGGTCTTTTATTTTTCCTGCAGGGCCTGGTGAACGCGGGCTGGCAGTTGTTGGTCCTGCAGATGCTCTACGGGGTTGCTTTGGGCGGCACGGTCACCGGGATCAGTGCCCTGTTGGCGATCCACAGCCAGTCGGGCGACGAGGGGGCCGTCTATGGCCTGGACAGTTCGATTACTTCCGGCGCACGCGTGATCGGCCCCCTGCTAGGCGTCGGCATTGCCGCCTGGATGGGGGTGCGGGCGGTGTTCCTGACCGCTGGGCTACTTTACTCCTTGGCGGCGCTGCTGGCCTTCCTGAGCCTACCCCGACCCAAGCGCTGAAGGTGCCCCCCCACCCTCGTGGATGGTCCGCTGCATTTCGACATGGTGGGCCGCCGCCAGGGCGGCCGTGCAGCCGTCCGCGGCCGCGACCACGATCTGCCGGGCATATTTCTCCCGCAGGTCGCCGATGGCAAAGATACCCCGTATGTCGGTCTCGCACTTGTCGTCCGTGACGGCATAGCCGTCGCCGTTTAATTTGACCCCGGCCGGCACGATCTTGTTGTTGGGGATGAAGCCCACAAAGACGAACACCCCGTCGGCGGGCAGCGTGCGTTCTTCCCCGCTCTGCACATCCTGGAGTTCGACCCCGCCGACTTCGTCACCTTCAGCGTGGATACGGGTGACGATCGTGTTCCAGACCATTTCGATCTTGGGTTCCGCCATCACGCGTTTCTGCAGGATCATGCTGGCCCGCAGCTGAGCACGGCGGTGGACAATGTAGACTTTCTGGGCTAGTTTGGCCAGGTAGAGGCTCTCCTCGGCAGCGCTGTCCCCGCCGCCCACCACGACGACCGTCTTGTTGCGGAAGAAAAAGCCGTCGCACACGGCGCAGTAGGAGACGCCTTTGCCGTAGAGTTCATCTTCGCCGGGCACCCCCAGTTTCCGGGGACTGCCCCCGGTGGCCAGAATCAGGGCATGGGTTTTCAGGGTCGTGCCGTCCGCCAGCTTGACGCGGTGGCAGGTCAATCCCGGCTCCACCTCCACGACCTCCTGGGAGTGGACTTCCAGGTTATAGTCCTGGGCGTGGTCGTGGAAATGCTGCGCAAGCTCGGCGCCCCCCAGGCTTCGCAGACCGGGGTAGTTCTCGACCATATCCGAGAGCACCATCTGGCCCCCGGCGGCCGTCTGTTCGATCAGCAGGGTGCGCATCGAGGCGCGCAGGGCGTAGATGCCGGACGAAAGACCCCCCGGCCCCCCGCCGACAATGATGCAGTCGTAGAATTCTCTGCGTGTCATGATGTTGATCCTCTTTTACGGTCAAGCCTGCGCTTGACGGCATTGCAATAAACGCGGCGATTGCAGCGTGTCTAGTCTTTTGTTGGCGGTTTGCCGACCGTCACGATCGAAGCGATAAACAGGGAGGCGCCGGACAAGAAAATCGTCAGCGGATGCAAGGGTCCGTGGGGATGCCGGCACCGGTTCAGTGATCTGCGAGACGCAAATCATTTTTGAGATGATAATACCTGACCCCGTATTCGTCCACAAAACAAGCGAATCCTCCCGAGGATGGACTTTACACGATCATAAAACTGCCGTGAATGAACAGTGATTCAGGGTTGCCCCTCGGCAATCAGCTTTTGAATCAGGGCGACGGCCTGGTCCACGGCGATGTGAAAGCCATTGTAAACGACTTTGCCGGAGGGATCGATGATGACCTTCCAGGGGGTGCCGCCTGATCGATACGCTTTCATGATGGGCGGAAGGGTGTGGGTCTGTAGATTACCAGCGGCGTGCGCCATGGGAATATCAAGTCCGTATTTCGATTGGTTAGAACGGAGTTTATCCCGGGTATTGGTGCGGTAGCCCTCGAATACCGTCTGGACGGCCAGAAACACGACTTGATCGTTACCCTTGAATGCCTCGGTCAGTTTTTTGAGCGTTGGGAACCCCACCGACTGGCAGCCCGGTCACCAGTCCTGGAAAAAATAGAGGTAGATGACCTTGTCGCGATAGGTGCTCAGATGGATGGGCGCCGTCTTTTCCCCACGGCCGTCGATCCAGGTGTCCAGATCCAACTCTGGGGCCTGGCTTCCGAGGATGCCGTAGTGTGATTTTGCCGATGCGGGTTGGATACCTAATGTTGCCTGCGCGGCGTAAAAGAAGGGCGTCCAGGCCAGTGCTGCCAGAAGCGCGCCGGCCAGGACGGATATCCTCTGCTTAAAGTGCGCGGGTTCATCAATTTCCGGATGGGCACCGATTACCACTGTTTGATGTTGCATGGGCGTTTGAGCGTCTTGCATGGCTGTGTGTTCAGCTGCCTTTCTAATCAGCGGGATGATATGCATGAAGGGGTCAGGGGGTGACCCCAATTTTTTCGTTTTTTCCGGCTTTAACGGAACGCTTTGCCGACGCTGAACGCTTTACCGATCTCTTCGGCAACCCGGTGATAGGTCTGCACCTGGCTCCCGTAGACAATGGGCGCGATTTTAGCCATGTCAGGCTGACCGGCGTCATCGAGCGCATCCTGTTCGACCTTGACATCCACGATCTCGCCGATGAACTGGGTATGCAGGCCGATTTCAAAAGTGTGAATCACCTTGCATTCTATCACCATGGGAAACTCGGCCACATAGGGGGCGTCCACCAGGTCGCTCTTGACGGGCGTAAGCCCGGTGGTCTTGAATTTGTCTGTTTTTTTTCCGGAAGCGATGCCCACGTAATCGGCTGCGGTGACGTATTTCACCGAAGGGACGTTGACCGTGTAGGCCTTGCGCACCATGAGATTGCCATAGGTGTAGGTGGCCTTGCGCAGCGATATGGTGACGGCCGGCGGCTTGGAGCAACAGATTCCGCCCCAGGCCACGGTCATCAGGTTCGGCCGGTCCTGGGCATCGTAGGATCCGATACACCAGACCGGATTGGGAAAAGCCATGGTTTGGGCTCCAAACGATTTTTTCATAGGGCCTCCTTTGCGGATGGGTCAAGGGACGGGTGCGCTGGTCCAAAGGGCGGCACTCCCGCCGAGCGATTTTTGTTCGCCGACGTCCGTCGGCAAATTGGTTTCCGAAATGCAAGACACCCTGGGCTGTGCGCTTGGATGGGCGGCATTCCGGCCTGATAGCCGAAACGAAGGCCAACAATCGTCCGCTATGCGTATGGGGATACGGAAGAATAAGACAAGTGGGAAATATAAATCAAGGCCCCTCGCCACATCGACGAGGGGCCGTGCAAAGTCGTCATTACGACGGTATTGATCTTTTCGTTAGGCGGCGATTTCCTCCGACGACTGGGTCGAAAGGACAACTTTTCCAGGGCTCGGTGACGTCTTCACCGCTCGGGCCAGATCTTCCAGGGCCGCACCCTCGATGACCTCGTCTTCCAGAAGCTGGACCGCTGTTCGTTCCAGCAGATCCCGATTGGTCTTGAGGGTCGCCAGCGCCGCGGCGTACTGTTCATCGATGATGCGCCGCACCTCTTCGTCGATGATCTGGGCGGTTTCTTCGCTGTATTCACCGCCGCCTTCCGCCATCGGATTCAGGAACGACATCTGTTGTTTGTGAGCAAAATAAACCTGCCCCAACCGTTTGCTCATGCCGTACTCCTTGACCATGCTGCGCGCCATGTCGGTGGCGCGTGACAGGTCATTGTGCGCACCGGTGGATATATCGTTGAATATCAACTCCTCGGCCGCCCGGCCGCCCAGCAGGGTGGCGATGCGGTTGTTGAGTTCGGTTTGGCGCATCAGAAAGCGATCCTCCGTGGGCACCTGCATCGTATAGCCCAGAGCGGCGATGCCGCGCGGGATGATCGATATCTTCTGCACTGGGTCAGTGGCGGGAAGCGCCATGGCCACGATGGCGTGACCCAGCTCATGATAGGCCACGATCTTTTTCTCCTCGGGATTGATCAGGCGATTCTTTTTCTCCAGGCCGGCCACGACACGCTCGACCGCTTCCTCAATCTCACCCATCCCCAGGCGCTCCTTGCTGCGCCTTACGGCCAGGAGTGCGGCTTCGTTGATCAGATTGGCCAGATCGGCCCCCACCATCCCGGGCGTCATCCCCGCAACCTTTTCGATGTCGATATCGCCCTCGGTTTCGACCTTGTCGAGATAGATTTTGAGGATCGCGCTGCGGCCGACCTTATCCGGCCGATCGACGAGCACCTGGCGGTCGAAGCGCCCCGGCCGCAGCAGGGCCGGGTCCAGAATTTCAGGCCGGTTGGTGGCGGCCATTAGGATCACCCCCACATTGGGGTCGAAGCCGTCAAGCTCCACCAGCAACTGGTTCAACGTCTGTTCGCGCTCGTCGTGGCCGCCGGCCATCGCCATGCCCCGGGCCTTGCCCAAAGCGTCAAGCTCGTCGATAAAAATGATACAGGGCGCTTTCTGCTTGGCTTGCTGAAACAAATCGCGGACGCGCGCGGCGCCGAGGCCGACGAACATCTCGACGAATTCGGATCCGCTCAGGCTGAAAAAGGGCACGCCGCTTTCACCGGCCACCGCCTTGGCCAGCAGGGTCTTGCCGGTACCCGGAGGACCCACTAGCAGAATGCCGCGCGGTATTTGGCCGCCGACCCGTGTGTAACGCTCGGGCTCTCGGAGGAACGACGTGACTTCCTCGAGTTCCTGCCGCGCCTCGTCGACCCCGGCCGCATCGGTAAAGCGGATATCGACGTCGTCTTCCATATAAATTTTGGCCTTGTTCTTACCCACCGTCATGAAACCGGACTGCTGCTGGAAACGGCGCATCATAAAGATCCAGATACCAAAAAATAGGGCGATGGGAATCACCCAGGACATGAGGGTGCCGATGAAGTTGGACTGAACCATGCCGGAATAATTAACCCCATTTTCCTCCAACAATTGGGATATATCGGGATCGACCCGAACCGTGCGAAAAAGCTCACCCTTGTCGCCGCTCCCATCGGTCGCCACGAGACGGCCTTGAATGTCGTTTTCCGATACCGTAATCTCGGATACCTGGCCCTCTTTGACCAGTTTGATAAATTCACTGTAGGGAATGCTTTTGACCATCAGCGCCGA
This sequence comes from Desulfobacterales bacterium, assembly GCA_030065585.1. GTDB lineage: Bacteria > Desulfobacterota > Desulfobacteria > Desulfobacterales > UBA5852 > JABZFP01. Next base: position 8,572 of record JASJED010000080.1, read on the forward strand.
GGCGATCATGTTGTGCAAGAGCAGCACCAGCCAGACCCCCATCAGAACGTACCAGATTGAAAATCGATGTTGTTTTTTCATTTTTAATCCTTTCGGGTCGCCACGCTGGGCGACTGATGCGGGCGTTGCTTTGAGCGGCGGACAACGCCGACTTTTTGGGCGCGCCCGGTGGCGTCAACTTCCCGACAATCCGGACATCCCACCCGTTTGCTCGCAAATGTTGGAAAGGGGCCTTTGGCGCCGGGCGATTGATCAGGGTCCCGTTAGTGGCAGACGAGGGGCACGCCTCCGGTCCCACGCCCTTCGGGGTCGGTTTGGCCGTCCAACAAAAACTCATCGTCGCTAAGATCCGGCGAAACGCCTTGCACCAGTGCCTGGGAAAGGACGTCCGCCACGCGGCCGACAGGAATCAAGGTCATGGATTTGCGAATCTCGGGCGGTAGATCATCGAGATCCAATGTATTGTCTTCGGGCAGGAAAACCGTCTTCAAGCCAGCCCTGTGGGCGGCCAGGACTTTCATCTTGATGCCCCCGACCGGCAGCACCCGGCCCCGCAAGGTCACCTCCCCGGTGATGCCCACGTCGCTGCGCACCGGCTGGCGGGTGAACAGGCTTGCCAGGGCCATCACCATGGCCACGCCCGCGGAGGGGCCGTCCTTGGGCAGGGCTCCCGCCGGCACGTGCAAGTGAACGTCATAATTTTCGAAAGCGGCAGGGTCGATGGCCAGCGATGGTGCCTGGGCGCGCACGTAGCTGTAGGCGATTTCGGCACTTTCCTTCATCACGTCCCCCAACTGTCCGGTTACGGTCAGCCGCCCCCGACCTGCCATCCGGGACGCTTCGATGTAGAGAATGTCGCCCCCCACGGAGGTCACCGCCAGACCGGCAGCGATGCCGGGCACACGGATGGTTTCGGATTTTTCATCCCGGTAGCGTTCCTTTTTGAGATAGGCGCGCACCGTCTTTGACGTTACGAGCACATGCGGCCATTCCTTCTCGCTCAGCTGAACGATGCCCTTGCGGCAGACGGCGGCCAGGTGTCGCTCCAGGTTGCGCACGCCGGCTTCCCGTGTGTAGTTCTGGATGATTTTGAACACGGCCGCGTCCATGAAGGTCACCTCGTCGTCACGCAGGCCATGCGCCCTAAGCTGGCGAGGGATCAGGTGGCGTTTGGCGATCTGTAGTTTTTCTAGTTCGGTATAGCCGTCCAGCTCGATGACCTCCATGCGGTCGCGAAGCGGGCCCGGAATGGTATCGAGCCGATTGGCCGTTGCGATAAAAATTACCTCGCTGAGATCGAAATCCACGTCCAGGTAATGATCCCGGAAGGTGCTGTTCTGGGCCGGGTCGAGGACCTCGAGGAGAGCACTGCTGGGATCGCCGCGCCAGTCTTGGCCGACCTTGTCGATTTCGTCCAGCATGAAAACCGGGTTGCGCATTCCGGCGCGCTTGATGGCCTGGATGATGCGCCCCGGCATGGCGCCGATGTAGGTCCGGCGATGGCCGCGTATTTCCGCTTCATCCCGAACGCCGCCGAGACTCATGCGCGTGAACTCGCGACCCAGCGCTCGGGCAACGCTGCGCCCCAGGCTCGTCTTGCCGACACCGGGCGGTCCGGCGAGACATAAAATCACGCCTTGGCCAATATTTGCGGAAACCTGTGCTTCGTTCGCCTCCCGTTCTTTGGTCAGTCGGCGAACGGCGATAAATTCCACCAGGCGCTCCTTGACGTCCTCGAGCCCGAAGTGATCCTCATCGAGGATCCGGCGGGCAGCCGACACGTCGCCGATGTCTTCGCTGATACGGTTCCAGGGAAGTTCGATCATCCAGTCGAGGTAGGTTTTAATCATCGGATATTCGGCGGACTGCGGTGACATCTGCTGAAGACGTCCTAACTCACGTTGGGCTTCTTTGAGGGCGTCTTCGGGCATTTCCGCTGCCGCGATGCGGCGGGCGTAATCATCGGCTTCCCCGCTGGCGTCCTCCTCGTCGCCGAGCTCTTTTTTGAGCGCTTCCAGCTTCTGCCGCAAAATGTACTCCCGCTTGGAGTTGTCCATTTTCTCGCGGACCTCCGCCTGAATTTTCTGCCCCATGTCCAGCACCTCTTTCTCGTGGGCGAGAAGGTCGAGCAGTTCGCGAATTTTTTGGTTCAAGCTGTCAATTTCAAGCAGTTTCTGGCGTGTCTCCGTCGTGAGGTCCAAATTGAAGGCCGTGACGTAGGCCAGTTGGAGAGGGTCTTCGATACCCAGGATGGCTTCGGCAACATCCTCGGGAATGTACGGCGTCAAGTCCAATACGTCCTTGACCCTCAACCGCAACTGGCGCTGCAGGGCTTCCGTTTCCAGGCCCGACTCGATGATTTCCGGTGCCTGATGAATTTTGGCCTGGAGGAAAGGACCGCCCCGATGCCAGGCGGCAACGCGAAATCGATTGAGCCCCTTGAGCATTACCGCCAGGACACCGTCGTCGTTCTTGCGGGCATGCACGACCCTGGCAATGGTGCCGACCTCGTAGAGCTCTCCAGGAACGGGTTCTGCTACGTTCTTATTTTTTACGGTCAACATTCCGACGATGCGGTCGGTCTTCATCGCCTCCTCGATCATGGGTGCCTCCTTCAGAGACACCAGGAAGGGGACTTTCATCTGGGGATAGGCGACCGTGCCGCGAATCGGCAAGATGGGCACTGTGTCTCCGGCAGGTGTAAGCGCGTGATCAGCTTCCACAACAGGGGCGGTATCGCGATTTTCGTCGATTATATTGTTTTTCATCTTGCCACCTTTATTATAGGCGACCCTTTTTGATGGGGTCGGTTATTGTATTTGTACATATAGAATTTATTTCAACAAATAATAAACACGCTGTTGACAATTACAAATGGTTTTTTTATTATTTTAAACATGAAAACCCGAATCCTTCACCCAATCCGATATGCAGAGCTGCAAACTGGTCTCAAAGGATACCTCATCAGGACCTGGGAGGAGCGCTATGGCGCTGTTTGTCCCCAGAGATCGCATACAAATCGGCGCTTGTTCTGCGATGACGACATCCAGCGGCTCAAACTGCTGAAACAGGCTGTCGACTGCGGCCACAACATATCCTCAGTGGCAACTTTGAGCGATCGCGACCTGGAAACGCTGATCGAGCGTTCCCGCAGGGACAGCTTCTCGGTCGATGCGGCGGGTTCCTCTGCGCCAGAGGCTGAAGCGGTTGGTTTCCGCAGCGATGGCGCGCAAACCGTGGCGGTGGCCCTGAAGTGCATCCGCGATTTGGATCAGCATGGTCTCGAGAAAACGCTCGATGAGGCGGCCGTGAAAATGCCGCGCCAGGCTTTCCTGCAATTTGTCATCCTTCCGATGTTTGTTGCGGTGGGAGATTTGTGGCGGGTCGGAAAATTGAAGATCGTCAACGAGCACATGGCTTCGGTCGTTGTCCGCTCGATGCTCTGGGATATGCTGCGGGCCGTGGAGGTGGCCGAGACGGCCCCCCGGATCATCGTCACGACACCCGTCGGTCATTGGCACGAATTCGGCGCCCTGTCGGCCGCCCTGTCCGCCTCGGAATCCGGCTGGCGGGCATTGTATCTCGGCGCCAATCTGCCATCGGAGGAAATCGTTTATGCGGTTCGCAAACTCGATGGGCGCGCCCTGACGCTGAGCCTTTGCCACACCATCAATGACAAGCTGCTGTCGATCGAACTCGTCAAAATTAGGCGTTCGCTGGGACGCCGGATACCCATTTTCATCGGCGGCGCAGGCGTCGAGGCCGCCGCTCATACCCTTTCGCAGATCAACGCATTGACAGTCAGTGATTTCGATGAATATAGGCGTCAGCTCGAAGAATGCGCCAAGAATATCAATATTTGATTAAAGTTAAAATCAAGGGAAAGGGGAAAGGAGGTAATATCTATCGTCTTATACGAAAAAATGATCATAACATATCAAAAATATCAAGCGTCTAGAATCGATAATAAAAGTCCATAATTTTGATTTAAATCGGTTAACAAGGGGGTAGCGAAAGCTTAGAAACGCCGAGAGCGATTATGTTTCCAGCGCAGCGCTTTGGTCATGTCCATCAGTAAATCGAAAGCCTCTGTCTCGGCAAAGCGGATAATCTGCCCAGACGATTTGAGCACCATACATATGGGTTTTTCACGCTCTGCAGAATTAGAAGGCTTTCCATCATAGTATACTGTTATTCTACTATCGTCTCTTAGATTGGGGTTGTTCCGTGTATTTCCATTTCGATTACCTTGATAATACGACTGCCTCTGCATGACTACCTCCAGTTTGCATTAGATTCCTATTTCACTGCCGGCAGCTAAAATGCTGCCGGCTCAATTTGTTTGCATTAGGATTCCGTCTGTACGCCGTGGACGGTCAGGAACGTATTCCACTCATCTGCACTAATGACACCATCTTTATCTGCATCGATCATATCGAAACCCATTTTGAGCTTCGCGTTCACATTGCTACTATACTCATCAAAAGTAATCGACTGATCTTGGTTAGCATCCAGTTTATTCATGTCCCATGTGTTCATCATGCAGCCATGCCCCATGCCATTATAATGGTGACCGGCAAGGGCCGGTGCTATTGTCAGCGCCATCATCAGTACTGCCATAACAATCGTATGAAAAGTTTTCATCGTTCACCTCAATTATTGTTTGTGTTTGAGTATTTAAATAATGTTTAAATACTGTTTAATTTTAAGGGGCATCCGAAGATTGTCAACAGGTTCGGAAAACAAAAATCAATCGCTGTCATGAATCTGGACCGGACTATTGGGGAAAGGCCATGTGGGGGGGCCTGGGGTATGAGGGTTTTAGCGGCAGTAGGGATCAAAACGGCGCTAAGCGGTTTCAAAGCCGCATCGGCCGTTCTGTAGCTGAAGGATTGGTTGAACCGGCCCGGCATGGCCTGCAAGTGGGCGGTTTGGTATACAGGCAAGTCCGCCGACCCCAATGAGGTTTCAGGGCGTCCGCCAGAACTCGATGCCGACACTTCCGCCGGATTGAATTCCGTCGGTGCCGCTGCTGTCCCGCATGGTACCGTCGTAGCTGAAGGTCATGGCGTGGGTTGGTGCAGGCATTGTGAATCGGTGGTCGAAATCCCATTTGACGAAGAAGTCAATGCCGCCCAGGCCGCCGTCTCCCGTTGCTGTCCACAATCGGTGAGTGTCCACGATAACGCCTTCGTCATCCAGAAAATGAACTCGGACCCACATGTGATCGATGTTGGGGAGGCTGGATAGCCGGCTTTGCAGTTGGACCCGTCCGTTCAGATCGAGGCCGTCGCCCTCACGCTGGTAGGCACCGCTAATAATGATGTCGTTGGTCTCCCAGTAAAGCTCGTAGGGCCCGCCCGCCTCGAGGGCGACACGCCCGTCGGGTTTGGCGACGCGGCCGTTCCAGGACTTCCGCCATTTTTCGGTGCAGGCGGTCAATAAAAGAATTAGAATCAGCGGCAGAAGCCATTTCAATCGTGCCATATCAATATACCTTTATTATTATGCTCGGCGATTAGACCATGTTGTGTAATAAATACGCAAACCTGCGAATCAATAGCCTGGAAGGTTATGCTTATCCGCCTGTATGTCAATTACGATGGGACTTGGCCTGCGGGATCCGGATCAGATCCGCAATGCATGGCCCAGTTAACCTGATTCCACCTGGATCGGTTGGTCATGTTTCAGCTTATTGTGATCAGCGGTAGATCTTGAGGTCGTTGAGTTCCCGGATGCGGTCCCCCAGCATATTGAAGGACAGCACGGTCAAAAACATGACCCCAGCCGGGAAAAGGCTTACATGGGGCGTTTCGGCAAGGACCTCTTTGCCTTCGGCGATCATACCGCCCCAGCTGGGAGTCGGGGCCGCGACGCTCAGCCCCAGAAAACTCAAGGTTCCCTCGGCGATGATAACCACGGCGACGTTCAATAGTCCGTAAGCGACGGTCGACGGCAGGATATTGGGCGCAATGTGGCCGAACAGAATACGGAAATCGCTGGCACCGATGGCCCTGGCCGCCAAAATGAAATCGCGGTGGGCCCATGAGAGGGTGCCGGCCCGTGCGACCCGGCAGAAGGCAGGTACGCTCAGCAGGGCCAGGGTCAGAATGAGTACGGGCAGACGCGACCCCCAGAACAGGGCAACCGCCAGGAGCAGCACCAGGGCCGGAAACGCCAGGATGGTGTCCATCAGGGCCACCACCAGGGTCTCCCATCGGCCGCGATAAAATCCCGCCAGCAGCCCCAGCAGTCCGCCCACGGCAAACCCGATCGTCGGCGCGCACAGCCCCACCATGAGAGAGACGCGCGCCCCGAACACGAGGCGGGCGACGATGTCGCGGCCCAAGGTATCGGTGCCCAACCAGTAGGTATAGGGCGCCGCTTCGGGTTTTTCGTCGAGTCCGGGGCGCGCCGCTAGACCCACGGTCCCTGGGGTGGCCGCGGGGTGATCCCAATCGATCCGGTCGTAAGCCGGAAGAGGCCAGAGGGGGGCCGTGGCCGCCAGAAGGATGACAAGCACGATCCAGACGACCGGGAGCCAGAAGCTCGGTCCCAGCGGTATCCTGGCTTGATCTGTGCGCCACGGCAGGGCTGCAGGTTCGACAAAGGCTTCAGACATTTAGGCCCTCCCTGCGAATCCTTGGATCGAGACCGGTATAAAGCATATCCACCAGGGCATTGATGACGACATATGCCACCGTGATGATCAACACGCATCCCTGGACCAGGAGATAATCCCGGGAGAAGATCCCTGTGACCAGCAAACTGCCGACGCCCGGCAGGGCGAAGATGGTCTCGACCACAACCGCCGCGCCGATCCAGTGCCCGATCTGCAGTCCCAGGATGGTGATCAGGGTCAGGGATGACGGTTTGAGAGCATCGCGCAGCAGTATGCGCCAGGTCGGCATTCCTTTGGCGCGGGCCATCAGAATGAAATCTTCCTTGAGCGTCTGGATCATATCCGCACGCAGGACGCGCATCAGCGGCACCCATTCGATCAGAGCGATACTGAAAGCCGGCAGAAGGATGCTCTTGAGATTTCTTCCCAGTCCTTCGGACAGCGGTGCGAACCCCGTTGCCGGAAGCCAGCCCAGTTTCAGGGCGAAACAGAAGATCAGCAGGAAGGCCATCACAAAACTCGGGATGGACAGGGAGGCAAACGCCGTGGCCGTGATGCCGCGGTCCCACAGGGAACGGTTCGTATGGGCACAGATGACCCCGGCCGGGAGGGCCAGCAAGAGGGCCATGATCTGGGCCAGGACGATCAACTCGATGGTCACGGGCAGGCGGTTGAGAATAGCCTCCGATACGGGTGCGTAGTTGACGTAAGAGTGCCCCAGGTCTCCCATGGCGATGCGATACAGCCAGCGCAAATAGCGCTCGGCCACCGGACGGTCGAGCCCGAGCGCATGGCGGATAGCCTGAATATCCGCCTCTGAGGCCTCCTCGCCGCCGACTACGTAGGCCACGTCCCCGGGCAGCGCATTGAGCATCATAAAGGTGATGGCCGAAACCGCCAGGACGATCACCAGCAGACGGGATATTTTGCGGGCCACCAAGGCCATCGGCGATACATTCCTCTTCCCCGGGGTTAGGGGCTGAAATCGGCGGGCGGCCGAATGGCGATGTCGCCGGCATCGTTCTCCCAGGCGGTATAACCCGCTCGCGCCAGCGTCTCCAGGGCGCCTGCCAGAAAGCGCTCCTTTATGATTTGTCGCCACAAGGCCTCGATCTTGCGCCTGATCTCGGATCTCGGGGTTTCTTCCGGAGGTGGTTGCAGAAATCCATCGGGTCCACGCTGGCTAATGCCCGCTTGCGCCAGTAGCTTATCCACACGGTTGCTCAGGGCAGGCCAGTAAGATGGATCGGCGCGGATGGCGCCCATCAGCTGAGCCAGCAGGGTCGCTTCGTTATCCCCTTCGCAAATGGTGAAATAGGGCATGATGCCCAAGGAGCGGAGATTTTCGATACCGAAAGCAAACTCATCCGGAACGAGGGCGCCACCTGTTTTCCGGTACACGCTATAACGGGCATCGATGCCGAAACCGCTCGTGCCAGCAATCAGCAGGCCGCCCTCGCCGAGAAGGGCAGCGATCCGCCGCAGCATTTTTTTTCGGACCGGGGGTGAGAAGTAAACGAGAACGTTCATGCACCGGACGACCCTGGCCGGCGGGAGTTCAAGCGTGTCGATTTCCGCTTGGACGAAGACCAGATTCTCGGTTTCGAATTCGCTAATTTGATGCCGAACCAGTTGGTGGGCATTCCTGGTAACGGTCGTGCTGGCGTCGCCGGCAGTATTGGGCAGCAGCGGTAACAATTCTTCAAAAAGTGTCTCAAAGTGGGCCTGGGTGGCTTCCGGGTCGGCATACATGGCCATGCCCTCGGGGGACATCCGGGGTTGGAAATAGTGATATCGGCCTCCGGAATCGAAGCAGGCGTAGTGCCCCTTGCTGTCATAGACCACATATTCGGCGAAGAAGCGATCGACACCGTAAACTTTCCAGTCTGGCAACATGCCTGCCGTGTCTACGGTCGTCACGGGAGGAAAGCCGCAGCCCAAGTCCACGAAAACGGGCGGTATTGCGGTTGTGGGCCAATCCTGGGCGGCGACGTAGGCGTCGAGCTTGCGATGGCGGCCCGGCACGGTCAGGGGCGGGATTCGTCCGTCCCAGGAACAGGGCAGGACACCGGGCACCATGGTGGCCAGCATCTGGATGAGAAAAAAGTTGAAATCGGTGACCGGATAGCGGGCCCGCTGCATGAGGGCCAGCATGCGCCGGATCAGGGCTTGGGCGTCTATCGGCATTTGGGGCAATGCGATGACTTCGGCCATGGCGGGCGGCAGGCGCCGGCCCAGGTACTGTTCGACAAGATCACTGAATGAAGCGGCAGGTGTCGTTGTCATGGCTGCGATCTTTCTCTTCAGGACCTTATCCCGTGCGAGTTCTTGCCAATGAAAGAATTTGCTTCTACGGTGCGATCCACACATCCGCCAGCGGAATCATGCGGTGATCGGGCACCGTTATGTTTTTGACCTTCTCGTGCGCGAACACGTAGAACGTCCGTCCGTAGAGGTAGAGAAAGGGGGCGCCCGCATTGACCTTGCGCGCAATGGTGCACAGGGTCTCCGCCCGGACTTGGGGATCGGTGCTTAGGCGCTGTTTGCGAAGCAGCCGGTCCACTTCGGGATCGGCGAATCCGTAGACGTTCCAGGGACTCTTGGAATGGAAGGCCGCCATCGTAATCAAGCTCATGTCCTCGAAGTCGGGGATCAGCCACGAGCAGATGTCGTACTGCTTGCTGAAAAGCTGCTTCATGATGCCGGGAAAATCGGACGGAACCGCCTTGACCCTGACGTCGATCTCTTTGAGCATTTGCTGCAGAATGACCCCGGCCTCACGGCCACGCGGGGTGGCGCTGTGGATGTATTCGATTTCCACCGGCCGCCCGTAGGCCGCCATCAGTGCCCGGGCCTGCTCAAGATCGTGCCGGGGGTAGTCCACGTCGCCACAGTCCAATTGCCGACCATACCAGTCTTCACAGCGGGGCACGATGTCCTTGAAGCTGGCGCGGATATATTTCTGCTGATGCCAGGCGTGCGCGATGGCGCGACGGACGCGCGCGTCGTTCAGGGGCGGTTTGGTGCAGTTCATGGCCATGACGGTGGCACCGGCGCGTTCGAGCATGTAGGTGGCGAAGTCAGGATGGACCGCTAGCTTGGTGACATGTACAGGTCGGTCGGTGACCATCATATCGACCTGGCCGGAGACCAGGGCCGCGTAGCGCGATTCGTGATCGGAGATGGGCCGCAGCACAATCCGGTCCAGATACGGATAGCCCTTCTGCCAGTAGGACGGGTTCTTTTCCATCACGATGCGGTCACCGCGTTTCCACTCCCGGAACACGTAAGGGCCCGTGCCCACGGGCGCCTGGTTCTGGGTATCGTTGGCCACGGCTTGAGGGGAGGGAATCCGGGAGGTAAAACCACGCGAGCCGGTTAGCACGGTGGTGAACGGGATCCATGGATGTTTGAGATTGAACTGGACGACGTGCGGCTCGGTTTTTTCGACCGATAGGATCGGGCCCAGAAAGATCCGGCCGCGATAGCGGTTTTCTGGGTTGAGGAGCCGTTGCCAGTGTTGGACCACCGCATCGGCGTTGAATGGGGTCCCGTCGTGGAAGGTCACGTTTTCGCGCAGTTGGACCGTCCATGTCTTGCCGTCCGCAGACGGGGTGGCCGCTAAACCCAGGATGGGAATCAGTTCACCCTGCGCACTCCGCTCGAACAATTTCTCCATGATCAGGCTGGCGGCATTCCCGCCTGCGCCTATGGCGGCGCGGGCCTTGATGGCGTCGAACCCCGCGGCATCCAATTCGTGCGCCATGCTTAGCGTGCCGCCGTAATGGGGCTCGGCCGGGGCCCCGCAGGGCAGGAGCAGAACGATCGCCAGGAAGGTCAAGAAATACCGGTTGCCGTTTTGCCGGAACAAAGCTGCCGCCACCCGTTGCCGATTAATCGTTGCAGCCATCATGGGATCCTCCTTTTAGCTTGCCGGGCCCGTTGAAGCATGGCCTCGTTACCCGTCAACGCCTGCGGCGTCAGAGCGAGCGAAACGGACGCGAAACATACCCTTTTGGGTAAAACTATGCCCTAAAAGAATAAAATGTCAAGTACAAAAGATATTTTAATTGGGATATATAGGAAATTAAATATATCAATTGAGTAATTTTTAGATGCTAAAATGATGTTTGAATGTAACTATGAGGAGAATGCTGGAGTCCCCAATCCGATTTCAAGACCGTCTTTAAGCTTGTCTGAGTTTGTGAATTGGGCCAACAAAAAGGTTAGATGAAAAGTGAAGCCGGTGCCGGTGCGGCGCCTTATATGTTCCCGACGAATCAGTGGGGCAATGGCAATTACAGTGCCCCCATGGATGGGTCGCCCTTCGTCAAATGGTCCATGATCATGGTGGTGTAGCATCCCACTGGCGACCCGCGGGACATGCAGAATATAGTCGGTGCTCGGAAGGCGCCTCGGAAGCCGCGTGGCGGAGAATCCGCCTGCCCACGGCGCGGAGCAGCGGGCGGGTATTCATAGGGCATCTATATTAATTGCGTAAGCATGAACCAAAATCTGCTCTTATGGCCTTAGCGTTCTTCCCAGACCGGGTTGCGTTTTTCAAAGAAAGCGGCAACGCCCTCTTTGGCATCGCGGGTGGAGCACAGACGGGCAAACGCTTCGTTCATCAAATCAAATTGTCGAAAGTAATCCATATCTTCCGATGAATAGAAGGCCTGCTTGGCGATTTGAACGGCAACCGGGCTTTTGCGGGCCAACTCTTCAGCCCAGGCGAGCGCCTCGGCATCCAACTCTTCTTTCGGTACAATACGATTTAAAAGCCCCAGCGACAGCGCTTCAGGCGCCTTGATCAAATTGCCGTAAAACAATAATCCCAAAGCGGCTTTCCTGCCGATGCATCGCGCAACGGGAATCACGGGACCGACACAATTCAGTCCGACATTGATGGCGGTCAACCCCATCTTGGTATTCTCCGCGGCGATCGCCAAGTCCGCTGCGGCCACAAGCCCCATGCCGTTGGCCGCTGCAACGCCCTGAACTTGGGCTATGACCGGTTTCTTCATTCGGGCGATCGTGACCAACGGTTGTTCCATGTGTTCGATCCAGGCGCGATAGGCCATGGTCGATTTGTCCGCGAGTTCGTTGACGTCAATCCCGGCACAAAATGCTTTGCCGGCGCCTTTCAGCAGGACGACCCGAACCCCGGGATCATCATCCATCGTTTTCAACGCGTCGGCGAGTTCTCCCGCCAGGATGCTGTTGAACGTGTTGAGGTGATCCGGTCGATTTAGCGTAATCATACCGACGAAACGATCACTCACTTCTGTAATCAGATGCTTGTAGGTCATTGTCGCCTCCTGGAATTTCAATCCAACTGTAAATTTTTTCGCTCGCTGCTAAGTTTAATGCATTAGCGCAATCTTTTAATGCTCCGAAATTAAAAATCCAAACGGGCTTAAGAAGATAGAGGTGTGAGTATAAGTCTTCTTCTTGGTCCAGAGCTTGTTTCAAACGGTGGCGCTGGCGATAAACCGATCGGTTCGCTCGTTGATAATGGCTTTGATAATTTGCTTTCCAAATATTGAGTATGGGCGGTCTTGTCAACAGATTAAGTTGTGAATCGATCGACGCCATCAGCGGGGTCATCGTATTTCTTTACGCTTTTCTTGATGGCAGGGTGCCGCTGTCGATCATTTGCTGAAAGAAGTCGACCATTGATGCCTTCATGGGGCGATAAGTTGCCCCCAACTCGCGACGCCCCTTGCTGTTGTCACCTTTCCAGGGCCGATTGACATTGAGCGATACCCACTTGCGGGTCATGGCCTTGTTGACCATGGGGCCGGCCAGCCAGACCAGCCACTTGGGCATGACCCGGCGCGGAATGGGGTAGTCCCGCCCGAATTTGTCAATGAGCACAGCGGCCATTTCAGGAAAGTCGGTATTGTGGCCCGAGATGATGTAGCGGCCCCGGGCGCCGGGCGTGAAGGCGGCCTTCACGTGGGCATCGGCGAGGTCACGCACGTCGACGACACCAAACCCCACCTGCGGTGCGCCGGTCTTCAGGCTGCCGTCACCGAACTGCTTAACGACCTTTAAGCTTTCCGAAGTGGCGTGAGGGTTGATCCCCGGACCGATCACCAGGGGCGGATTGATGACCACCAGGTCCCAGCGCGACTGTCTTTTATTAATCTGCCACGCTTCCTTTTCGGCCACGGTCTTCGAATAGGAATAGGGGTTGTACTCGAGGGATGATGTCGTATTCCAGATGTCTTCGGTAAAAACGCCGTTGGGCGTATTTTGAAGATCGGCATTGTCGCCGTAGATGGCGGCGCAGCTGCTCGTCAATATCACCCGTTTGACTGACAGCGTGCGGTTGGCTTCCTCCAGGACATTGCGGGTGCCCAACTTGGCCGGATCGACCAGTTCCCGCTGCGGGTTGGCGACATCGATCTTGAACGGTGAGGCCGTGTGAAAGACGAGTTCGCAATCAGACATGGCTTCAGCATAGGAGCCCTCATCGAGCAAATCGGCCTTGAAATATTTGATCGTGCCGGGGGCATCCGCGGCGATGGCATTGAGATACTGTAATTTCGCTTTGCTCTTGGGGTCCCGCACCGGTGCATGCACCGCCAGGCCTTCATCAAGGAGGTTCTTAACGATCCAGCCAGCCACGTAGCCGGTGGCACCGGTAATCATCACGGGTTTATCCTTATTGATCTGTGTCATGGCATCATCCCTCCAATTTATCTGTTTTTGACTTTCATGGCCCGCTTGCCGAGCCAGACTATCGGTGTCGTAAAAATGCCTTCCATGTCCTCTTGGACGTCCTCCAGCAGATCAGGGATGGGTAGATCCTGCGGGCATTTATCGAGACATTTTTCGCATTTTACGCACATGGACGCCAGGGTGGGCTGGTCGGTGACGATCCCGCCGTTCTGGAAGAGATACATCAATTTGGCCGCTTTATCCTTGAACGCAAGATCTGCTTTTGAGCAAGTGCTTCGTTGATGGACTTCATTCTGACGGGGAAGCGCATGCATCCATATCCCAGCACGGAGAGTTGATCGCCGTTTTTGGGCACTGTGCGATAAAGCATTTCATACTCCTTCGGGTTATAGGTTGTTTTCGACGGTGGCCGTATTTGTTACCCCACGGGATGGATTCATCGCCTGCCGCCACCATTT